>JAHJSU010000190.1 GCA_018829985.1 Elusimicrobiota bacterium
AGAAATCAGACAACAAACCGTTTGATCCATAAACTTTCTTTGTGCCTTGGTGTCTTAGTGGCTGAGTAATTACTAAAAATCAGCGTTATCAGCGTTCTATATTCTATTCCGCCATCTCATAGCGACCTGAGTAGTTACTATTATTAAACAATATTTTCAGGGTGTTTTCTATTATAAACTGGTCGTGACCAGCGTTTCCGTAGTCTGCACGCCGTGAATGCCCCTGATCTCCCTGACTATAAGGCCGCTTAATTTATCTATAGTGTCGCATTCGGCCACCAGGATAGCGTCCCAGCCGCCGAAAGTAAGATATACATCCTTTACGCCTCTGACGCCCTTTATCTGCTGGACGGTTTTCTGTTCAAGCCCGGCCACCAGTTTGCAAAGCACGAATGCCACCATAACAGACCTCCATGTTGATACGTTGATAAGTTGATAAGGAGGAAACAGCAGTTGAAAAGCAGGACTCTTTCACTTATCAACTTGTCAACTAATAAACTTATCAACTTTCCCTATATCCGCTCATTCCACTCTTTAGCGCCGTATTTTGAAAGAACGAGGGTTTTCACTTTTTCAAGTTCGATCCCCGAAAATCCGACGCTCCGCCAGACCAGGCTGAATTCTTCGCCAAGCGCTTTTATGACCATGTTCCTGTGAAAACCGGCGTTGGTCCCGGAATCCGGGGCCTGCAAAGAGGCCTGGTAAAGCATATAATCGCCGAATTTCCGAAGCGCTCCGCCAAGCACTTTTTTTCCATTATACAAAATATCCAGATTTACGGGTTTCGCAAAACAGTCCAGCGCCGGGTCGTTTGTCCTGTAGTCCGCGGTGCGCGCGTTTAAAAGCTCAAAGCCGACACCCGCTTTCTCATAGGCTCCGGTGAGGGCGCGGTGCAGCCTGTCATAAGTTTTGGCCGGTTCAAAATAAGTTCCGGGCTGGTAGAAGATGAAAGAAAAGGTCAGGTCGCTTTCATGGAACACTATGCCGCCTCCGGTCGGCCGCCGGACCAGGGCCTTTATGTCCGCTCTTTGGGCCCCCACGGCCGCTTTGACGGACGCTATCTTCTGAGAGTAGCCGAAAGTTATGCCGGGTTCGCGCCAGTCGTAAAACCTGAGCGTGTAAGGGGAGCGCAAGGCATCGCACAGCAGTTCGTCGGCCGCCATCTGTTCGTAGGCGTCGAAGGGGGGAGTTTCAATGATAAGGCCTTCGGGCATAAATTCAGGGTAGAGGGGCTAGAGGTTAGAGGATAGGGTAGAGGAATAAGGAACTCCTTGCCCTAACCCCTAGCCTCTATCCTCTATACCCTTTCTTTACCATCTCAGATTCGGCTGCCGGGCGGCCTGGACTTCGTCCAGCCGTTTTACCGGCATGGTGTGCGGCGCGTCCTTAAGCAGCTGCGGGTCCGCGGCGCCCTCGTCATTTATCTTAAGCATAGTCTCTACGAAGGAGTCCATGGTTTCCTTTGACTCGGTCTCCGTGGGCTCTATCATGATGGCTTCGTGGACAATGAGCGGAAAGTAGATGGTGGGCGCGTGAAAACCGTAATCCAGCAGCCGCTTGGCGATATCCAGCGTCTTCAGGCCCCTGGCGGTCAGCTCCGCCGGAGGGGTCAGCACGCACTCGTGCATGCAGCGCTCCCCGGAGTGGGCCGGATAAACGGCCTCGAGCCGGCTTTTGATGTAATTGGCGTTAAGGATAGCGTTCTCGGCCACGGCCTCCAGTTCTTTTTTGGAGTGCATCAGCAGCCAGGCGTAAGCGCGCGTCAGCACGCCCGTGTTGCCGAAGAAGGCCTTAACCTTGCCTATAGAACAGGGCCGGGCGCAATCGGTCTTATAGGCGCCGCCGTCTTTGATTACGCGCGGCACCGGCAGGAATTTCTCCAGGTGTTTCCTGACGCCGATGGCGCCCGCTCCCGGTCCGCCGCCGCCGTGCGGGGTGGAAAATGTTTTATGCATGTTAAGGTGCATAATGTCCACGCCGAGGTCTCCGGGCTTTATGAGGCCGATCAGAGCGTTGAAGTTTGCCCCGTCCAGGTAGACCAGCGCGCCGGCCTTATGCGCCGCTTCGGTTATCTCTTCTATGCGGGACTCAAAGATGCCTAAAGTGTTAGGCACGGTCAGCATCAGTACCGCCGTCTTCCCGCTCAGGCGGGCCTTCAGGCCGGCGGGGTCCACGCGTCCGTCGGGTCCGGATTTAATATTGACGGCGGTGAATCCCAGCATGGCGGCCGTGGCCGGGTTGGTGCCGTGGGCGGAGTCCGGACAGATTATTTCCGTGCGCCCGGTCTGGCCGAGCCTCTCGAAGTGGGCTTTTGCCGTCAGCAGTCCCGTGAATTCGCTGTGCGCGCCGGCCGCGGGCTGAAGCGTGAAAGCGTCCATGCCGCACAGCGCGCAAAGCATGCGCTCCAGGTCATAAAGCATTTCAAGCGTGCCCTGCGAGGCGTTGTCGTGGGCCAGCGGGTGGAGGTTCGCGAACCCCTCCAGCGCGGCCGCTTCCTCGTTTATCCTCGGGTTGTACTTCATGGTGCAGGAGCCCAGCGGGTAGAAATGCGTGTCCACGGAAAAGTTGAGCTTTGAAAGCTTCGTGTAGTGGCGCACCACGTCGAACTCCGAGAGCTCGGGGAGCTTCGGGGCGTTTTTTCTCGCAAGATACGGGGGCAGGGTTTCTTTTGCCCGCAGAATATTCTTAAACTTTACGGCGCGCCGGCCGGGAACGGATTTTTCAATGCTTAAGCGGTTGTCCGGTTTTATGATATCGGCGGTCATATGTTTTCCTTCAGCGCTTTCTGAAGCCTGAGTATGTCTTCTTCGGTTTTGGTCTCGGTGGCGCAGACCAGCAGCGCGCCGGGGCCAAGCCCCTGATAAAAGTTCTTAAGGGGCAGGCCGATATCTATGCGCTCTTTGGCCAGTATTTTCTCCCTCAAGCTGGTGGCGTCGCTTTTGACCTGGAGCACGAACTCGTTGAAAAACGGGGCCTTGAACAATAACGCCGCGCCTTTGACGGCGGCGAGACGTTCCGCCGCGAAGGCCGCTGCCCGCGCGTTGGCCAGGCCCAGCTCTTTCAGCCCTTCGGGTCCCAGAAGGGCCAGGTAGATGGTCGCGCTTAAAGCGCAGAGGGCCTCGTTGGAACAGATATTGGAGGCCGCTTTGTCGCGCCGTATGTGCTGTTCGCGCGCCTGCAGCGTCAGCACGAAGCCGCGCCTGCCGTCCTTGTCCCTGGTCATGCCGGCTATCCTGCCGGGCATCTGCCGGACATATTCTTTTTTGCAGGTGAAGACGCCCAGGTACGGGCCGCCGTAGCTCAAGCTGAGCCCCAGGCTCTGGCCTTCGCCCACGGCGAAGTCGGCGCCGTATTCGCCCGGCGGGGTGAACAGGCCGAGGCTGGCGGGGTCGGCCGCGGCTACGACGAGCGCGCCGGCCTTGTGCGCCAGCTCCGAGAGCTTGGGCGCGTCCTCCGGCAGTCCGAAGAAGTTCGGGGTCTGGAATGCCAGGCAGGCCGTGTCCGCGCCCAAAAGGCCGGCGAGTTTTTCCGCGTCCAGCAGGCCGTCCTTATGGGGCACGGTGACGAACCGGTATTCCTCGGAATTTGCGAAATAGGTTTTCAGAGTCCGCAGGTACTGGGGATTGAGCGTCTCCTGGCAGAGCACTTTCTTCCTGCCGGTTACGCGCGCGGCCGCGCGCACGGCCTCGCCGAACGCGCTGGCGCCGTCGTACATGGAGGCGTTGGCGCAGTCCATCGCGTAAAGGGCGCAGACCGAACTCTGGTATTCGTAGATGGTCTGCAGGAGGCCCTGGCTGGCTTCGGCCTGGTAAGGAGTATAGGCGGTAAGATATTCGCCCCTTGAGATCAGGGCCTTCACCGCCGCGGGTATGTAGCGCTCGTAAGCGCCCGCGCCCAGAAAACTCAAGATCGGGGGATTGCCGGCGGCCAGAGTTTTCATGCGCCTGGCGGTCTGCTGCTCGTCGAGAGATGTTTCGGGCAGGTCAAAGGCGGGATAAAGATATTTTCCGGGGACCTGCCGCAGGAGGTCCTTGATAGAGGACACGCCTATGGTTTTAAGCATTTCCTCGCGGTCTTTCAGCGTGTTGGGAATGAACATTTATGAAACTCCTTGGGAAAGGGGCTAGGGGTTAGAGGTTAGGGGTTAGGGTGTGGAAATAAAGAGTTCCTTGAGCCTGAACCCTATACGCTATACACTAGCCCCTCTACCCTCTACCCTCTACCCTGCTTTATGAATTCCTGGTAGGCGGTCCAGTCCATCAGGTCTTTGACCTGGGCAGGGTTGGAAAGCTTTATCTTGAACAGCCACGCTTTGTCCAGCGGGGACTGGTTTACCAGGACCGGCTCTTTGGCGACGCCTTCGTTTAAAGCCGAGATCCGGCCGGAGACCGGGGCGTGGATGTCAAAGGCGGATTTAACGGATTCCACGATGGCGCAGGGCTTTTCCTTTTCCACGGCCTGGTCCGCTTTCGGCAATTCCACGAAAACTATATCGCCCATCTCATGCTGGGCATGGTCGGAGAGTCCCACCGTCGCCTCCGGGCCCTGCACGTGCAGCCATTCGTGAGTCTTGGTGTATTTTACTTCTTCCGGTTTCGGCATAATTTTCTCCTTCGCTGTTTTCTGACCTCTTATAGTTTAAAAGTGAACGCCGTGCCTTTGTGAAAAGGCACTTTATGGACTTCGGCGGGGACCTTTTTGCCGTGTATCTCCACTTCCAGCGGTTCGCCGGTTTTAAGGCCGGGCGCCGAAAGGTAGCCTACGCCTATCCCTTTCTTAAGAGTGGGGGAGTAGGTGGCGCTGGCCAGCTCACCGAGCTCTTTCCCGTTCCAGAACACCTTGCAGCCGGGGCGGGGCACGCCGGCGGAGGTTAAAGCTACGCCGGTCAGTTTCCTTTTAACGCCTTCCGTTTTCTGCTTTACAAGGAGGTCTTTTGCCGTGAAACCGCCCTTATCCAGGCAGACCACCCAGCCGTAATTGGCTTCATAGGTGGTGTGGTCGTCGTCCGCGTCAACCCCGTAAAGCAGATAGCCTGATTCCAGGCGCAGCGTGTCCCTGGCGCCCAGCCCGCAGGGGATGAGATTATAAGGTTTCCCCAGTTCCATGACCTGGTTCCAGATCCCGGTTATCACCGCGTGGGGGGCGGTGATCTCAAAGCCGTCCTCGCCGGTATAGCCGGTGCGGCTGATAAAGCAATCCGCGCCGAAAAGTTTTTTCCCCGCTATGCCGAACCGCGGCAGTTTCACGGCTTCAGGCGCCATCAACTCCATCATTTTCGGCACATTCGGACCCTGGACCGCTATCATGGAATAATCGTCGCTTTTATTCTCCACTTTCACGTTCATCCTGGCGGCTTGGGCTGAAAGCCAGTTGAAATCTTTTTCGCTGGTGGCGGCGTTAACTATCACCAGGTACCTGTTCAGGGCCAGGCAGAACGCGATAATATCGTCAACCAGGCCGCCCTTTTCATTCAGGAGATGGGAATAGACCCCTTTGCCCGCCACCGCTTTGCGCAGGTCGTTGGCGTTGGTTTTCTGGAGAAGCTTGAAGCTGTCGGCGCCGGTGACGAAGAGCTGGCCCATGTGGGAAACGTCGAAAACGCCGGCGGAATTCCTTATCGCCGCGTGCTCCTTCAGTATGCCTTCAAATTGTATGGGCAGTTCCCAGCCGTGGAAATCCACCATCTTGCCTCCGGCTTTTCTCATAGTTTCGTTCAAGGCTGTTTTTCGTACGGCGGCTGCGGTAGCCATCTTTCCTCCGGGGCTTTCCGTTTGGAGCGGTCAGGGAGATAATCGGAAATCCTATTATTAAAATCTAACAAAATAAAAACGCCAGGGCAAGATTAACCCGAAAAATTCAGTTGGAGCTGAATTTTTCGGAGGCGCCTGGGCAACCAGGCAATTAGGCTCCTGGTTTTTCCTAATTGCCCAATCACCTAAGAGCCTGATTCTACAGCCGCACTTTGCTTCTGTAGTGGCAAAGCTTGCTTTGCCTTTTACGCAGAGCAAGCTCTGCAACTACGCAGATACGTGAAAGAGACAGGGGTTCACCGAATATTACCTCGTAAAGTGCGGCTGTAGAACTAATTACCTCCCGAAAATTGCTGTTGCAATTTTCGGGTTATTTATTCAATGCTTCGTATATCGCTTCCGCCATGGTCGGGTGCGCGTAGATCATCCCGCGCATGTCGGCCCTTTTAAGCTTGAATGTTACGGCCGCGGCCGGCACGTGGATAAGTTCGGTGGCCGACGCGCCGATTATCTGCGCGCCCAGGAGGGTTTCGTCGGCGGCGTCATAGACCAGCTGGACGAAACCCTCGGTCTCGCCGTGGGTTACGGCCTTGCCTATGCCCAGGAAATACGCCCGGGAGGTTTTTACCGCCAGGCCTTTAGCCTCGGCCTGCGCTTTGTTGAGTCCCACCGAAGCCGCCTCGGGCCGGGTATAGATGCATTTCGGCACGAGGTTTTCATCAAAGGTCCTGCCGGCGCCCATAATGTTCTCAGCCGCTATCTCGCCCTGCCTTGAGGCTGCATGCGCCAGCGGCGAGATGCCGTTTATGTCGCCCGCGGCGTAAATATTATTCACCGCGGTCCGCATACAGGCGTCGGCCTTCACGCCTTTGCGGTCCCAATCGAGTCCTAGCTTTTCAAGACCCAGAGCCGAAAGATCCGCCGACCGGCCCGCGCCCACCAGCGCTTCTTCCGCAGAGATGCGCGAGCCGTCCTCCAGGACGAGGGTTTTCAGCCCGCCCGCCGTTTCCACGGCGGAGGTCTTTTTGCCCAGGTGAAATTTGATGCCGCGCTTTTCAAAAGAGGTCTTCAGGGTCCTGGCGATCATTTCGTCCTCTCCGGCCAGGATATTGGGCAGCAGTTCCACTACGGAAACTTCCGCGCCCAGGGAGTTGAAGAAGCAGGCGAATTCAAGGCCTATCACGCCCGCGCCGACAATAATGACCGATTTCGGCAGTTGCGGCAGATCGAAGACGCGGTCGGAATCGGTAAGCAGGGCTTTGGCCGCGTCGAACGGAGGCGGGAAAGCGGGCCTGGTCCCGGCGGCGATGACGGCGCAGTCGAAAGCTTTCTTCACCGGGCCGTCCGCCGTCGCTATGGTGACCTCGTTCGCGCCGGTAAAAGCCGCTTTGCCGCGCACAACCTCTATCTTTTTCAGCTGGAAGAGCTTTTCAAGCCCGGTCCGCAGCTTTGTCACGGCATCGGCCCGGCGGGCTTTTATCTTATCCCAGCTGAGCATGTCCGGGGTAAAGTCCAGGGTCTTTCCTTCGGCCGTCAGGGCTTTCAGCGTTTCCACGGAGTGGACGCGGCAGCCCACATCCAGCAGGGATTTGGAGGGGATGCAGCCGCGGTTCAGACAGGTGCCGCCGAAATCCCAGGATTCCACGATGACCGGCTCGGCGCCGAGCTCTTTAAGCCGCAGGGCGGCGGAGTAGCCGGCCGGGCCGGAACCGATAATAATGACTTTTTTAGGCATTGGGTTTCTCCGTTGCGACAGGGAATATTTTTAGAAGCCCGGCGTTTACGGCCCTTACGGCTTCAAGCAGCTTGCGGTTCAGCGTATAGGACATGGCCGGCAGTATCTCGGGACTGCCCATGGGCCCCTTGGCCGTGAGGGCGAGTTTATTGGAGCCGAGCCGGGCGGAAAAATCTATATCCACGGTGCGGGCCGGGCCGTTAAGTTCGTATTTGGAATTAAAATTCAGAAAATTAGTGTCCAGGTCCAGCCGTTTTACGCGCAGGACGCGGTCGTTGAGCGTGAAATCCAGCGCCAGGCTGTTCATTTCAATGTCTTCCACCCGGGGCGTCTCTTTGCCCGCTACCGAGGAGAGCAATTCCAGCGCGGCGTTTACCGATTTTTTGACGCCGCCGCTCTGGGCGGGGATGAACAAGCCTTCCGCTTTAAGCCCGGCGGTATAGTTTTTTTCCGCCGCCGGTTTATTGATATTGAACAATTCCCAGTTCAGCGCGGCTTTTTTAAGAGTGGCGGCGCCGAAAACCGCGCCGGTAAACTCCACCCCGCCGAAAGCGGAGGTCAGTCCGGCGTATTCAAAGTTGAGGCCGGTCTTAAAAGAGATTTTAGCCGTGAGCAGCTGCTTCTCAAGGATGGTCTTCGCGTCTCCGTTAAATGTCAATTCGAAGTTCCCGGCCAGCGCGGAGTAATGCAGCAGGGTGAAGTCGGAGTTCTCAAGCGCCAGCGAGCGGCCGGAGGAGCCGATATCTATTTCCACCGCGGCGTCCTTAAGCGTCAGCCTCTTCGCGTTCCAGGTGAGGTGCAGGCCTTTTGCGGTCTTGGGCAGCAGGGCCAGCAGGTCGTCAAAGTCCCATTTTCCGCCGGCTTCCCTTATTTTTATCACCGGCTTTTCGAATTCCACGTTCGCGAAATTCAGCCGTTTCCCCATCATCGTCGAGAAATCCGGCCGTATCACGGCGCGTTTGGCGCAGAAGAAGTTCCCTTTTGAGAAGTCAGGCGCGCGGGAGACGCAGGGTTCGTCTATTATGATGCCTTTGAGGGGGGAGAACGCTATCTTTTTGAATTTTACCTGGCGGCCGATTTTTTTGCCCGCCTGGGAATTTATCTGTTCAATGAGGTATTGTGAGAATTTTTTATATTTGACGTAGGCGAAGATGCCCGAAACCAGTACAAGGACGGCGATTATGGCCAGCGCGAGCTTATATCCGGAAATCTTCATTACTGCTTATTATATAAAAGGTGCCGGGTATCTTTTACGCTATCCCCCTCTTGTAACAGTTTAGTCAGATACTTTGTCACCCCCGAGATTTGTTGTCGGGGGTCCATAAAATAATGGGTCCCCGGCTGCGGATTTTTTACCCCCCGGTTGTTTGGCGGGGGCGGAGGGGACTAAGGGGGATTTGTTCCGCTCCTCCGTCCCGCTATAAGGTATTACCGAGCTAATGGCTTTTGGTTTAGAGCCGCAGGATAGCCCAGTCGGTGCCGCCGCCGTGTTTCCCGCGCGCTCCGGGACCGGGTTTCCGGGGAATCCGCCTGAGGCGGACGCCGGCGTGCGAACCCGCCTGAAAGGCAATGCTTTCAGGCTCAAACATTCACCGCCGTTCCGGAGGAATTCGCTCCAGACCCCGGGCTTTCCGCCGAAGGCGGACCCGCCGGACTGTTTGGCGGGAAACCCCTCAAAGGGAGCGCGCAGAAAACCCGCCGGCGGCCCCTCCAGTTCCTGTCGGTAAAATCGGCCTTCTATTTTTATTTAAGTGTTCCCCGCCCAGTAGATACAGCCAAACCCGCCCCCAAGGTCGCAGCCAGACTTATCGTATAACACATTCTACCTGCTTTTGCCCAATCGCTGCTTCAAAGGCTATAATACCAAAAGGCGGCTGGATAGTTGGTTTAGCTGGGTTTTTTCAGCCCGGACAAAACTGGACGGTATGGAGGGGGGCAAAATATGAAAGATTTAGAAACCGCCATAGATCGAATCGGACAGAAGATGGTTGTGTGCAACCAAAAGTGCAAAGGCATGTCATGCGGAGTATTGCCGCGTTGCTTGATTCTGGAGTCCGCAGGTCGCTCAGGTAAAGGCGGATGTGTGATGGTGGGAATAAATCCTGGCCATGCCCGCGCAGCCGAGATTGCATACTATAAAAAAGAAGGCGCCAAATATGAAACCACCGTGCAGTATTGGCATGATGCGATCACCCCCCATCCGTACTATGAGAGACTTCGCAAGCTTACGAAAGCATTTGGTTTAAACGGGCCAATCCTTTGGACTGAACTTGCAAAATGTGAAAACGCAGCCGGCATAAAGTTCCCACCATTGAAAGCATTGCGGGCATGTACGGGACGATTCCTAACCGAAGAGCTTAAGGCGATTCCTTTGGAATGGCCGCTCTTCGGTATCGGTTGTGAGGCTTATAAAGCATTAGCCTATCTGTATCCGGCCAGGACAGTAATCGGAGTGCCACACCCCACTGGGGCTTATGGCAAGCAGTTTTCGCGACTTTTACAACTCAATTCAGAATCAAAAGAGGTTGTTTGTCGTGCTCTTTCAAGTTGGGGAGAGTTGCTTTGGCTCGGGGATGTCGGTGGCAAAGTAGAGGCCAAGCACCACGCTTGATAATCCTTATGGTTCCGGTGAATAAAAATTAACTCTATAAAGGTAACTACTCAGGCTCTCCGTATTTTTCACGTATTTTTTGTAGTGGCAAAGCTTGCTTTGCCTTTTTGGGCAGAGTAAACTCTGCCACTACGACGACAGACCTGAGTAGTTACCTATAAAGGTAAATATTCGGTTAACCCGTCATTCGTGTTACCATTCCTGCGATCTTTTGGCAGGAATCCAATCAATCTTTATGGATTCCCGCCAACACCCGCGGGAATGGTAACATGGGGGAAAAGGGAGGGGAAAAGCAGGTGCCTTTTCAGAGGAAAAAGGTGTCAGGCTACTTTTTGAAATGAAAGGTGACCTGATATTTTTGATAAGATTGGCTGCGACCTTGAGGGCGGGTTTGGATTTATCTACGGGGCGGGGATAATTATTTTTATAAGGAATTTCTGCACGGGACAGGCGTGGGGTTGCTCTGGAGCCGCATAGCGGATGGGGGGCCCCGTTTCGGGGGGAAACCACGGGAGGGTTTCCTACGCGGCGGAATGGGCAACCCCACGCCTGTCCCGTTCCCCACAAGGGACTGTGCCCAAGGTGTCAGGCTGCTTTTGTAAGGTTTTATCACACACCATTGACTTAATTCCTTACATGTGCTATACTAGCTATTGGAAGCGGAGGGATGCATGATTGGAAAAAAGATTCGGGAATTGCGTGAAAATCTGGGCTTGAGCCAGGAAGAACTTGCGGCTGCGGTGGGCCTTACCCGCCCCATTATTTCGCAGATTGAAAGCGGAATCAGAAAAGTGTCAGCCGATGAACTGCCGGGTTTTTCCCGCGCGCTGAACGCTTCGGCGGATCAGCTTTTGGGAACCGCGCCGCTGCCTGATGTCTCGATAGCCGCCGAGAACCACGCTCATTACCAGACCAGTGCCGCGCATAAAACCATGCGGATAAGCGTGCCGCAAAAGAACCAGAACAAATTCCGGCAGGTTCTGCTTTATATCCTTAATAATGTGGGCGCTAAACCAAATATCGGCGAAACCGTGCTTTACAAGCTGCTTTACTTCATAGATTTTAATTTTTATGAAAAATATGAGGAGCAGTTAATCGGCGCCACCTATATAAAAAACCATTATGGACCGACGCCGGTTGAGTTCGCAAAACTGATTGAGCTGATGACGAAAAAAGGGGAAATTGAAAAAGTCAAAAGCGGTTATTTCAACTTTCCGCAGACAAAGTACCTTCCGCGAAAAACCCCCGATCTCTCGGTTCTGTCGGCCAGGGAGATAGAAGTTGTGGCTCAGGTGCTGAGCAGGCTCTCGGATATGAACGCCGCGCAGATCAGCGAATATTCCCATAAGGATGTCCCCTGGCTGACCGCAGGGGAAGGGCGCAAAATTGAATATGAATCTGTGTTCTATCGCACGCCGGAATATTCAGTAAGGGACTATGGAGCAGATATTTGAAAGCGTAATCCGGCGTGATGAATTTGAAAGAGATTTTAAAAAACTTTTAAAAAAATTCCGCTCTCTTGACGAGGATTTGCATAATTTTATCAAAGCCCAGCTTTACATCTTTCATAAATTAGCTGTTGATAATGGCGGTATTTTTCAACTGACTGGTCTGCCTTTTACCGAACCAAAGGTTTATAAAGCAAAAAAGTTCGCCTGTAAAGCGTTAAAGGGTAAAGGGGTTAAATCCGGAATCCGGATAATTTACGCCTATTTTGAACCGGAAGACCGGATTGAGTTTATTGAAATCTACTTCAAAGGCGACAAAGTAAATGAGGATAAGCGAAGAATCTTAGATCTCTATCCTTGCGGAAGCGCCGAGTTGTGAAAATAATCAGCAGTGTCCCAGAGTCGTACATGTGAAAAAGATAGAGTCTACCTGCGCGCCTATCCTGTCATTCCCGCGCGCCGTTGGCGGCTTGCCCACCGTCTGTGTGGCGGGGAATCCATAAATTCACGAATCGCTGTTTTTTAAATGGATCCCCGCTTATCCGCCTAAGGCGGACGGGGATGACAGTTTTGTTGTTTTTCGCTCCCAATCTTGCGTGTTCTGCGTCTTTTTGCGGCAGGACCCCGCTCTATCCTGCGCAACTTCCATAAGTATCTGAACTAATTCCATCCCTTTACTGGTAAGGATCCAGCGCGCGCTTGTAGTCGGCGCGCCAGGCGATTATCGTGTTGGTGTAGTTGTTGGCGGGGACGCGGCCTATTTTTGCGCCATACTGGCCGACGTTGTAGGCGGCCACGGCTTTCCAGGTGTTTCCCGGGAAAGCGTTCAGGTTGCTGCGGATGATGCGCGCGCTGACCCGGTAGTTGTTAGCCAGGTCGTAGGCCTGGGCGTCGTTGTCGATGCCCTGTGCCCTGAAGTTCGAGCGCAGCACCTGCGTGGGCCCGAGAGAGCCGTCGAAGCAGGTCTGCTGCGGCTGGCCGGGGGCCGTGCGCCACGATACCTGCTTCAGATGCGGTTCGGCCCTGTAGGCTTTGGGGGCGAAATGCGATTCCCGGGCAGCGGTCGCGGCGAGCAGGGCGGGATCTATGCCCTCGGCGCGCGCGGCCTGGATGATGTACGCTACATGTCCGGCGGGCAGTGACGGAGCCCTGCCGGCCGGGATAGTCGGACCGGCCGCGGGCGGGCCCAGGGTAGAGGAGAGGCCTTTGGCGTTGAGGTTGAAGTTGTTTAAATTCGCCACCGAGCCCGTCTCCATTGATGACGCCCCCTGGCCCACGCGCCCGCCCATGGACAGCACCTGTTGCGGCCGGAACATGGGCTTCACGGTCCCGGCGCCGGAAGCGAGCGCCGACAGATTTAAAAGGCCTTTCGCGCCGCGGACGATACCGGCGGCGGCCAGTATCCCGTCAATGGAAAGTTTCGCATTCGGCCAAGCCCTGGGCGCGCCTGCCGTCTTTCTGCCGGCCTTCGGGGGGAGCGCCGCCTTCTGCCGCGAAGGCCGCATGTTTCCGCCAGGCTGCGCTTTCACGGCACGGGCGATCGATGCGTGGGTATCCGCCTGCTTCTGCGCGGGAGGCATGGGAGCCGCCTCTTGTCCAACGGCGGAAGAACCCTGCAAGGGGGTCAGGTTGTCAGCCGGCGGTACGCTTGCCACGTAATCCGGAGCTTGCCCCGCCGCCGTTGATGCTTTATCAGCCATGGGCTCCCCTGCCGCAAGCACGCTGCCCTGTTCCTGCGCGTTGAAAAGCGTCGCCGTGGAAAGACCGACCGGGGCAGGTTCGCCGGGAACTATGCGGTTTAACAGGGACTTTATGGCCTCCCTCGACTGAAAGCTGTAGTGAAAATATTTGCCGCTGCCCTCCTTCATGTCCGAGAGCCCCCCGTATACAAGAAAGAGGAAGAGCGCCGCGCATATAAACAGGGACGTCAGCATGAGCGTGCCCGTTACTTTTTGTCTGCTATTTTTTCCTTCGTTCATACAGAAATAGCATAGCAGACAGCCCTGGATTTATCAAGGGGAATTGTTCGGGAAAAGGCGCCTTTTTAGGCTCCCTATACTGATTTACCGACCAGATTTTTTTGTATTATCTTTAATGTTCAGGAATTTCAATGTTTTCTGTAGCGGTCGCATTGCTATACGACAGCGGGATGGCAATCCCGCCGCTACAAAATTGCCCCCGAAGGGGGCCTAATTTATGAGAGAATTTAAGTGGCAGTATGCGGGGGCGGTTTTCCTGGGGGCGTTCCTGCTGTTCCAGGTGTAGCCGCTGCTGGCGAAGGCGATACTGCCCTGGTTCGGCGGCACCTCGGCCGTGTGGACCACCTGTATGCTGTTCTTCCAGGTGTTCCTGCTCGGCGGCTATCTCTACGCCCACCTGATCGCCACAAAGCTTACGCCGCGCAGCCAGGTCTTCCTGCATCTGGGGCTGCTCGCGGTCAGCCTCGGCTTTCTGAACATCCTGCCGTCCGACGCCTGGCGCCCTTCAGGCTACGAAGCGCCCGCCTGGCGCATCCTCTGCCTGCTCGGCGTAAATATCGGGGTCCCGTACCTGGTTCTTTCGGCGACCAGCCCGCTTCTGCAGGCTTGGTTCAACAGCGCCGAGCCCGGCCGCAAACCCTACCGGCTCTACGCGCTGTCCAACGCCGGCTCCCTGCTTGCGCTGCTCAGCTATCTTTTCATCTTTGAGCCGCTTCTTACGCTGAAAACCCAGGCCGCCGGCTGGGCCGGGGTTGCCGGCGCGCCGCAGAAAAGCCTGGCGCTGGATGCTCTTATCGCCGGCGCGCCGCCTGTGCGCCCGCAGCCGCTGGATATCCTCGTGCTGGACGCTTTTACCGGCGACGCTATCCCCCTGCATCTGCTGACGCGCGAGGCTTTTGAAATTTACTTTAAAAGACTGCGGCCCGGCGGGGTACTGGCCGTGCATGTCTCCAACCAGTTCATCGATCTGGAACCTCTTGTCCACGGCCTGGCGCTCGAGCGCGGGAAGAAAGCGG
Organism: Elusimicrobiota bacterium; assembly: GCA_018829985.1. Classification (GTDB taxonomy): domain Bacteria; phylum Elusimicrobiota; class Elusimicrobia; order Elusimicrobiales; family UBA9959; genus JAHJSU01. The sequence continues at coordinate 14,540 of JAHJSU010000190.1, forward strand.
TTGTTATCAGAAATCCGCAGAATGAGAGCAGAGCCGTTGAGGAAAGCGCGTGGGTGCTTGTCACCGGCAATGAAAAGTTTTTAAACGATCCTCTTGTCAGGGAAAGCGTCCTGGCCTGGCCGGAAAACTGCAAAACCATTGCTTTCACCGACCAATACAGCAATCTCTTCCGTTTGTTAAGCATGGAGGATTAGCCCGAAAATGGCGGTTAAAATCGTCCGCCTTAGGCGGACGGGTTATGCCGCGGGGTTCAGGTTTTTGACAGCATCCGGAGGAGTTTTTCCAGCAGGGCTTTCTGCTGGTTGTGGTCGGAGAGTTTTATCCGGTACGAAAAATAGCCGCAGCCGTCTTTTACCGCGGCGGTTATGGCGCCCCGGATATCTTCAAGCGCTTCCCCGCCCAGCTCAAATGAAAGCGCCAGCACCCGGCCTTTTTTATATTCAAATTTTGACATCAGCTCGATGGTTTCCGGGCATATGGCCAGGATCCTGCCCCAGAGAGGGGGCAGGTCCAGCGAGGTCCGTATGACTGCCGGTATGAATTCCCTAACACGAAAATTGCCATTGAAATCGTTATTCATTGAGAAACCTGTTGTATAAAAATATCCATAGCAATTTTCGGAAGGCTAAAGGATAAAGGCTGAAGGATGAAGGAAAGAATACAGCGGGTACAAGGAGACTTTTTCCGTCCCTTAGCCTTTATCCTTCATTCTTTAGCCTTTCGGCTTACCGCGGTTCATCGATACTGAACAGCCTGCCTTTGCCGTTGTCTTCGGCGGTAAACCAGATCTTCCCGCCTTTGGGGGCCAGCGCCGTTATTTTCAGCGTCTTTGACGAGTACTGCCCTATTTCGGTTTTCGAGAGGGCGGTCTGCGGATCATCCGGGGAGAGCTTCACGAGCGAGCGCAGCCCTTCGTCGGCCACCCACAGGGAACGCGCGTCGCAGGAGAAAGCGGTTATGGTTTTGCCCGGGTATTTGAAAGTCTTTAACTCGGTCAATTCGTCGTTGGCCAGGCGTTTGGAGATCTTGTTCTCTCCCGGCCAGGCCAGCCAGAGATAAAGTCCGTCATAGCAGACGCCCGCGGGAGGGGCGGCGCCGGGTTTTGTTTTGGAAAGAACGGTGAATTTTCCATTGTTCATGCGTTTTTCTATGTCCCCGCCGGCCGTAGCCAGCCAGACGCCGGGTTCGCCCGCTGCCAGTCCCACCGGCACGGTATTGGGAAACGCGGCGACGCCGGTTATTTTTAAATCTTTCATGTCATGCGCATAAAGCGCCTGGGTGTACCAGTCGCTTATCAGTATCCGGTCCTTATCGAAGGCGAGCCCCGAGGGGTGGGAGTAAGGCAGTTCCAGCGTCTCAAGCGGCCTGGTCTCGGTCCGGTATTTATTGAAACCGTAAAACCAGCCGCCGGTGAATCCGAAGATAAGCGAGATCAGCAGTCCGGTCAAAAGGAGCACGGTTTTCTGTTTTTCAAACTGGCCCCTGTCCAGCCGGAGCGTCGTGCCGGACATGTTAAGCGCCTTCTTATAAACGGGCCTTATTTCCTCTTCCGTCCAGGGGCTCTGGGCGCAGTCAAAAGCGCCGGCTTTCATATAGGCGACGGCTTTTGACGCGTCGCGCTGTTTTATCAGGACCACTATAGGCATGAAAGGCGCCACGCGCGCTATTTCCCTTATCTGTATCTCCGCCGGGGGGTCCTCCCCGTCCACCACGAACACGGCCCTCGGCCTGGTCTTTTCAAACACGGAGAGAGCGTCGTTCAGGTCCTGCGAGAAGACGGCGTCGGCGCCCAGGTTCTTGAACACGCTTTCAAGTATAAGGCGGTCTTTTTGCGACGCGGTTATCAGCTGTACCGTATTGTGCATATAGTTAGGCTAAAGGCTAAAGGCTAAAGGCTAAAGGCTAAAGGCTAAAGGCTAAAGGCTAAAGGCTAAAGGCTAAAGGCTAAAGGCTAAAGGCTTCTTACTGGCCACTGGTTACTGGTCACTGGACACTGGACACTGGTCACTGGTCACTGGCCACTGGTCACTGGCCACTGGTTACTTCCTGCCCTCCGGCGGCGGGGCCGGGATCTTAAGCACCGCGCCTTCCATGGGCAGGCCTTTTGAGATGTGTTTCTGATTTGCCTCGTAGATCCGTTCCCAGAGGTTCGGGTTGCCGTAATATTTTGAGGCGATGGACCTTAAGGTGTCGCCCGGCGCCACTTTGTGTAATTTCGGCCATTTTTCAGGCTTGGGCCGGACCACTGGTTTTTTCGGCGGCGGCTGGTCCTTTTTATACTGGGCTTCTATCAGCTCCAGTTCCAGGTTTTTAAGACGCTCTTCCATGTCGCGCATCCTTGACTGTATCAGGGTCAGATCCGATTCCAGCACTCCTTTATTGACCCTGTAAGCGGCGATGGAGGTTTCAAGGCCGGCTCTTTGCGCGCGCAGGTCGTCTATCTGGGTCTTTAAAGCGCCCGCTTTTGCCGCGGCGTCGCCGACGAATCTTTCGGTGTAGGTGGGGACGTTAAAGCGGTAGCCCGCATTCATCTCGTATACTCCGGCGTTCTGGTTAAAGCCTTTCCAGGGGAACGAGGCGGCAAAATCCAGGATCCAGGGGAGAGTGTTTACGCCGAGGCCCACCGCCAGGTAACCCGGTCCGTTCAGGGACGTGCCTTTGCCGGCGCGGAACTGCAGCAGTCCGTTGAATATCGCGTGTTCCAGGCCGTAGAAGACTTCCGCGTACGAGCCGCGGACCTTGAGGTCCAGGGCGAATAACGAGTCCTTGTAGCGGTAGGAATTGCCTAACGTAAGAATTGTGAGCGAGCGGCCGAGGCCCAGGTTCATGTCGGAAAGCGCCAGCGCCGTTTTAAGCCCGTAATTTGAGGCGAACAAGATGCCGGCGTCAAAACCTATGCCGAGATGGCCTTTTTGCGCTTCGCTCAGGTTGACGATCCTGAAATTCCCGCCGTATAGAACGGGCCTCTGAAGATATTTCAGCACGAAACTGTCGCCTATCCCGAACAGGATGGAATCGCGTCTGCCGAGCGTTGTCTGGCGCACCGCGTGGTAACCGAAGCCGAACGTGCGGTTTGCGGTATCGGGCGCGGGCCTTACGTAGACAAGAGAGGCCTCGCCTGCGGGGGCCAGCGGGGACAGCCTCCTGCCCAGGCCGAAGAGGGCTTCCGTGTTCCGGAGATTGGACAGCCCGGCCGGATTATAAAACATGGTGTAGGGATCGTCGGCGACGCTTGAAAAGGCCGTGCCCAAAGCATTGGCCCGGGCGCCCGGATAGAGCCAGGTATAATCGGAGGCGGCGGACCGGATGGGGAAAAGGGCTTGCAGCGACAATAGCGCTATAAGGACAGGGTAGAGGGTAGAGGGCAGCGGGTAGAGGCCGGTGAGGGAAGTAATGGAGGCTTTTTTCATAATCCTGCCGAATATATTATAATAGATAGTACTTTAGCCCTGTTAAGTTTCTGTTTCGCTTTCTTTAAATATGAAATCACGGGTCCTTGTCGCCTCATTCTTGACTTTCTCGCTCGCATGCCTGGCCGGCCTTTTTGCCCGGGCGGATGAGATCAGGGTCATGTATCCTTCCGAAGGCGATAGTCTGCCGCCGGTCAAAAAAACGTTTATTTTCGGCAGCATAAACCCGTCCACCGCGCCGTTTTACATCAACGGGCGGAAAATAGGCGTTTATAAGAACGGCGCTTTTATCGCCTATCTGCCCGTCAGCGAGGGGGATTTCGCGTTCAACTGCGAACTGCAAAACGGCGCCACGACAAGCTACGCCAGGAAAATAAAAATAAGGCCGGCCCCGCAGCCGAGGATCTCCACGGGCGCTCTGGGCCTGGAAATAGTCTCGCCTTCTTCCGACATGGAGTTCGCGGCCGGAGATTACGTCAATGTGCTGGCTTTAGGCACGCCGTCGCGTAAAGCGGCCTTCTCCATCAAAGGCGCGGCCAAAGACGTCGAGATGACGGAAATCCCCAAAGGGTCGGGCCGCTATTTCGGCCTTTACCGCGTAAAGGATTCGGATTCGGTCCGCGGCGCGGAACTGGCCGTCAAATTCAAGACGGGGATGTTCGCTTCCGGCGCGGGGGTCGTCGCCAAAGGCAGGATCAGCTTCCTGAATAAATTTTCCATAATGGAAACCTCCACCGATACCGTGATACTGCGCAACGGTCCTGTTTCCGGCTACATGATATTCCTGCCCAAAGGCGTGAAGCTGATCTGCGACGGCCGCGCGGGCAATATGCGCAGGATCCGGCTCTCCGCCTGCGAGACCGCCTGGGTGGACGATTCAAAGGTCGCGCTCTCCAACGAATCCGCTTTCGCGCCGCAGACCGAGACGGGCGCCATCCGGATCAAAAAAACGGATACCGGTTCCTCGGCCTCGGTTTATCTGCCGGAGAAAGTCCCGTACATTGCGGAGGAGAAAGAAAACGCTTTAAGAATAACCCTGTATTACACCAAGGCGCATACCAACACCGTTGTGTATGATTCTTCCGACGCTTTTCTCAATTCCGCGCGCGTCTCCCAGACGGCGGAAAATAACGCCGTTATAGATTTTGAGTTCGCTCCGGGTGCTGCGCTTTGGGGGTACGACGTCTCCTACGGCACGCGCGCCCTGGTGGTGGACATGAAGAAAGCGCCGCCGGTCAGCGGGACCTGGCCGCGTCCCCTGGCGGGGTTGCGGGTGGTGGTGGACCCCGGCCATTCGCCGAAACAGACCCCGCCTTACGACGGCGCCATAGGCCCCATGGGCACTTTTGAATACCAGGTCAACCTGGTCACGGCGTACAAGCTGAAAGACGCGCTGGCGGCGCTGGGCGCGGCCGTTTATATGATCCGGCAGGGTACGGAAACGGTCCAGCTCGCGGACAGGCCGAGGCTCGCCAAAGAGTTCAAAGGCGACCTTTACATCAGCCTCCATAATAACGCCATCGCCGACGGGGAAGACCCTTTCGCGCAGCCGAAGGGGTTTTCGGTCTATCATTATCACAGGCACAGTTTAAAACTGGCCGCGGCCGTGCACCGGTCCTATCTGAAGAACATACCTCTCCCGGACGAGGGCCTGCGCTTCGGCGATTACGCCGTGGCGCGCCTGACTTCCATGCCCGCCGTGCTGGTGGAAAGCGCCTATATGATCTTGCCGGAGCAGGAAGAATTGCTCAACAGCCCGGATTTCCAGCAGAAACTGGCCGATGCCGTGGCCGGGGGGGTGCTTGATTTTTTAAAAATACCGCCCAGGAAGGTGAATAAATGAGTATTGATTATTTTGAAACGGCCGCCGCGCTTTTTGAGGATTTTTCCGCCGCGCCGCTGCAAAGCGAAGAAGAGCTCTGGGAGTACCTTATCAGGAAGACGGCTCCCGCCATTGAATGCCACGCCGCCACCGTTTTCGAGGCCGATGAGATAAAAAAAACGCTGACCTTCAGAAAAAGCATCGGTCCGGTGGGCCGCGACCTTGTGGGGGTCAGTTTCGGCTATCAGGGCATAGCCGGCTGGTGCGCGGAAAATAAAAGGCCTATTCTGGTCAATGATACGGAAAACGACCTCCGTTTCACCAAAAAAGTGGATTACGGCACGGGTTTTAAAACCAGGAACATCATCGCCGTGCCGGCGATCAGCGGCGGCAAGCTTTTAGGCGTAGTGGAATTCATCAATTCGGTCCGCGGGAATTTCAGCGAAGCGGAAGTTAAGCTGGCCGCCATGCTGACCGCCTTCGTCGCCCGCGACGTGTATATGCGCCGGCTTGAAGCCACCATTAAACAACTGAGCCTTAAGGGCGAAAACACCATAAACAACCTTTCGGGCGGTTTTATCGGCGTTGATATGGACGGCAAAGTTATATTCTTCAATCCGAAAGCCAAAGAAATATTCTCGGCGGGAAACGAATACCTGAATCAGAACATCATAAACTTTCTTCATCTCTCGCCGGATATCGTGGGGGCCATAGGCGATGTGTTAAAGGAAGGCAGGACCGTAAAACGCAGGGAATTCAAATGCGCCGTGGACGGCAATAATAAAGTCGTCGGCTACAGCTCCATCACCATTAAAGGCGTGGACGGCAAAGTGATCGGCGCCGGCGTCATCTTCCAGGACATCACCAACCTGTAATAACCCGAAAAGCCCTTATTTTTGCTCCTCCCTTTTGCAAAGGGAGGCTGGGAGGGATTTGATTGAGCCGTTAAGTTTTCGGCGGGTGTTATGGTCTGGGGTCTTCCGGATTGAGCATTGGTAATAGATGAGTTCCTTAGCGCGGCTTCCCGCGAAACCTTGCGACCGCCCCGGGGGACTGAGTCCCTTATAAATAACAAATTTTGCCCGGCTATTTTTTCCGCCTGCCGGCGGAAGCATTGCCAAAAACCCCGTCAGACCCCTTGACTTTTTCCTGGAAGGCATGTACAATGTACATATGGATAGTTTGAGCTTTGAATGGGATGAGACCAGGAACAAAGAGAACATAAAAAAGCACGGTGTTTCCTTTGAAGAGGCGCAGACCGTTTTCCTGGACGAGAACGCCGTCCGATTCTTCGACCCGGACCATTCCCGGAAGGAAGACCGCTTTATTATGCTGGGAATAAGCTTTAGGCTGCGTGTTCTCGTTGTCTGCCATTGTTTCAGAAAGGGCGCCTCGGTCATACGGATTATCTCGGCACGAAAAGCGGATAAACAGGAAGCGCGCGACTACTGGAGGTGACGATATGAGAGCGCATTATGATTTCTCGAAGATGAAAGGCGAAAAGAATCCCTACATCGCCAGGCTGAAGCAGCCAATCACCATTCGATTGGATAAAGGGACTGTGGCGTACTTCAAGGCCTTAGCGACCGAAATCGGCATGCCCTATCAAAACCTCATCAACCTATACTTGCGAGATTGTGCCCTGCAGCACAAGAAGCTTAGGTTGAAGTGGGCATCATAGCGGGCCGAACCAGGCGCGTCTGCCGACGCGCGCCGGAACTCCAGTAGCGCACGCGGAATCCGCCCCACGGCGCCGCCAATTTAAACAGCCGCGAACTTTTTACCAACCGGTTAGGAAGTTTTTACGCCTTTTTTGGGGCAGAGCGCGGAAAGCGGGCACTTTTCGCAGAGGGGTGTGAAGGCGCGGCAAACGGCCCTGCCGTGATAAATAAACGCGTGGGAGGACCATATCCAGTCTTTCTTTTCCATAGCCGCCATTAAATCCTTTTCTATTTTGACCGGGTCGGTTTCCCTGGTGAGGCCCAGCCGGAACGCGACCCGTTTCACGTGGGTGTCCACCACCACTCCGGCGGCTATGCCGAAGCCGGAGCCCAGCACGACGTTGGCGGTCTTTCTGGCCACGCCGCGCAGGGTAAGAAGATTCTCCATGTCGGCGGGCACCTTGCCGCCGAAGCGCTCCATAATGGCTTTTGACGATTCCTTTATGGAAAGCGCTTTATTCTTATAGAAGCCGGTGGAACGTATTTCCCGCTCAAGCTCGCTAAGGTCGGCGGCGGCGAAAGCGGCCGGGCCGGGGTATTTTTTGAACAGGGCCGGCGTTATCATATTGACACGTTTGTCGGTGCACTGGGCCGAGAGTATGGCGGCCGCCAGCAGCTCGAACGGTTCGCCGTGGTTTAAGGCGGTTCTTGCGCCGGGATATAACGTTTTCAGCGTTTTCAGTATCGCTTTAACGCGGTCTTTTTCGTTCATAAAAAGTTGCTGCTCAGGGTGTTTAGGCTGTAGGCTGTTAGGGGACAGTGATTAAGCAGGAAAGTAAGTAAGCAAGCAAGGAAGAATCCCTCTCTTACTCAATCACTCTCTTGCTTAATCACTTTCTTAGTCAAAAACTACTTTATTATCCTGCGGAAATATACCTTTTTCCCGTTTATGACCTGGCCGTTCTTCGCCTTCTCAAAAGCCAGGCCGAATTTTTCCTTAAAACTTACTTCCCTGGCCGAATCGGTGTCGCGCGTGGCTTCAATGATCTTTCCGTTCCCTGAGTAAAGCATGACATGGTTTATGTTTTTCGGGTTGTCCGCTTCCGCGGAAAACACGAGATCCGCCGGTTTGAGGTTACCTGGCGCCGAGGAGCTGGAAGCTGCGAACTGGTCGGAGGCGTTGCGGGGCAGGTCCGTGCCCCGGACCCTGTAGGCCAGGCCGATAAGGCCCGAGCAGTCTATACCGAAGCCCGAGCGTCCGCCCCAGTAATATTTGTCGCCCAGAAATTTGCGGGCCGTCTCCGTTATTTTTTTGCGCAGGTCGTCGCCGGTTGATTTTACGGGCAGGTAATTGACGTCTTTTTCGCTTACGACGCCGCTTTCTCCGCCGGGGAGCAGGCACTTCAGCCCGGAGTTCTTTTCCCTGCCGAGTATCTTTATCTTTACGCCCATGGACAGTTCGCCCTGCGCGGCGTCTTCAAGACCCGCTTTTTTTTCTTTAATGACGGCATCAGGCTCATAGGGGAGGGAAAACACCGCGTTTTCAGCCTCTATCCAGCCTGAATAGGGCGTGAGAACCTTCGCGTCCGGTCTTTCTTTATGCGGCTGCTCAAGGGCTTCTATTTTAAGCCAGCCGCCGCTCGTCTCAATAAGTTTAATGCGCTCGCCGGGCAGCACCTGCGTCTCGATAAGCTTCTCCCTGTCGTCTTTCCCGGAATTGACGGGCATCGAGAACATTTCGGCGAACGGCGGCCTTACCGTAAGAAAATCGTTTACGGCGGGCGTTAAGGCGTAAGCCGTGCCGTACTTGTTCTTGAACCAGGCCCGGGCGAATTCTTTGCGGTTATAGACCCGCTGCACGGTTTTGGAGTCCGGCGCGCCGGGATCGTTCACTATGATATTTCCCCTGGCGTCAAAACCTTTTACGACCATAAGGTGGCCGGCGGTCTTTTTAAGCGGGGATCTTTTAAGCGCGCCGGGCCCGAAAGTCAGGCTGGCTATAAGAGGTATGCCGGCGGAAAGGTATTTTTGCGCCTCGTCCATGGAGTTGAGCCTTGTAAGCCAGGCGTAAAGCCCCTTTGCCCCCGCGTAGCGCGTGTTGAAAGACCAGTTGCCGTAGATCTTCTCCGTATTGTCCAGCACCCCGGCGGCTGTCTCGAGCGGGGAGGATTTAAGGCCGAAATAATTCAGCGCCATCGCGAGCGAGGTCGGGCTGCAGATATCCCTGGAATAATTGACCTGCTCCAGCATCTGCGAATATTGCGGGACGGCCAGCTTCACCGGTTTAAAACCGGCGGTTCTTTTTACGGCGGCGGCTTCGTCGTACGGGAGAGACGTGTCGGTATAGACCGCTGAGACGAGCCTCAAGGCGCGCGGCGCGGAGCCGGCCCTGGCCGACAGTTTTATCCTGTACCGCAGGTACTGCGCCCTGGATTTAAGTATAAGCGTGTCAATTTCCATCCGGCCGAAAGGATTTTCCCGGCCCCTGACGCTGGCCGCGCCGCCGGCGAGGTTGAAAGACCCGAAATCAAACCAGGGGCTCCAGCCGGAGCCGGTATGCACCTGCGCCTGGCAGGCGAGCTCGTCGCCGGGGCCAAGGGCGGCATTGGCGGTAAGCAGCAGCTGGTCGAAAGGGAACAGCGCCTTAAGCGGCCCCGAGGTCAGGACCGCCGATACCGGTTTTGAACCGCGGCCGACGGTTTGAAATACTCCTTCCGAGAGGTCCGCGGCCTCAAAGTTCTCGGTATCCGCGTTTTGGAAATCGCCCGGCAGAAAATGGACCAGCGTGTATGAACGCATGGCGCCTGCCGGTTTTCCCCGGGCTTTTATTTGAGCGGTCATAAGCGTTAAGACAGAAAGCAGCAGTATCCTTTTTCTCACAGAAGCGTCCGTTAGCCGGTTTGTATTTATAATATCAAAAAAACGCCTTTCTCCAGAAATATATCATAGAATATTGCGTATGCCGCAGCTGTCCGAAACCGTATCAGCCGCTGCCTCCGCCGGCGGGTTTTCGCGGGGCGCGATGACGCTTTCCATCGTGGTCCCGGCCTATAATGAGGAAAAACTTCTCGGTTCCTGTCTTGAAAGCGTTGCCGCGGCGTTCCGCCCCCTGGGGGCGTCCGGTCCCGCGCGCGAGGTCATCGTCTGCGACAACAATTCCACCGACGCTACCGCGCGCATTGCCGCTTCGTCCGGGGCAAAAGTCGTTTTTGAGCCGGTGAATCAGATAGGCCGCGCCCGCAACGCCGGCGCGGCAGCGGCTTCCGGGGACTGGCTTTTGTTCATAGACGCGGACTCGACGCTCCAGGCAGGCACTTTAAAACAGCTGCTCGCGGCCATTGAGAGCGGGAAATACTGCGGCGGCGGGGCGGAGATAGACCTGGATTATATCCCGAACTTCGCCGTCGGAACCATGGTGCGGTCCTGGAACGCCCTTTCCCGCATCTTCAAGGTCGCGGCGGGTTCTTTTGTTTTCTGCCGCGCCGACGCTTTCACCGGGATCGGGGGGTTCAGCAAAGAGCTTTATGCGGCGGAGGAGCTCTTTTTAAGCCGAAATCTTAAAAAATGGGGGCGCGGCCGCGGCCTGGATTTTGCCGTCCTTGAGGGGCCGCATGTGAGTTCGGGCCGCAAGCTGAAGATATATACCGGGAAAGAAATGCTGGCCATAATGTTCGGCTGCCTGCGCAGGCCGTTCGGTTTTTTCCGCGACCCGAAACTGCTGAAGATGCTTTACGACGGGAGAAGATGAATAATATAAAAAAAACGCATTTAAAGTTTATGAAAGAAGCCCTGAAGGAAGCTCGCAAAGGCCTTAAGGAGGGCGGCATCCCCATAGGCGCCGTGCTTGTGAAGGGGGGGCGGATCATAGGCAGGGGGCATAACAGGCGCGTACAGAAAAGATCCGCCGTCCTGCACGCTGAGCTGGACTGCCTTGAGAACGCCGGCCGGCTTAAGGCCGCCGATTACAAAAAATGCGTCGTCTACTCCACGCTTTCTCCCTGCCCGATGTGCACGGGGGCTGTTTTGCTCTATAAGATCCCGACCATTGTCATAGGCGAGAATCGGACCTTCAAGGGGCCGGAAAGCTATTCCAGAAAGTTTGTGAAGCTGATAAATCTGGACCTGCCGGAATGCAAAGGCCTGATGGCCGGTTTTATACGCGCCCGTCCCGGCCTCTGGAATGAGGATATCGGGGAATAAGGATGAAGTTTGACTTTGCGGGGCAATAATGGCATACTATCTCTATAACTTACCTATAACTCAAGAGAGTTGCGCGCTATCTGCCCTAATTAGTTTCTGATACCGCAAAAGTGATTGGGTGATGGTTGGTACTTAAAGTGATTAGGAGGATAGAATAACATGAGCAAGAGAATATACGTAGGCGGACTGCCTTTCTCGGTTAACGACGAGCAGCTGAGCGCGCTTTTTGCCGCTAACGGCGCGGTCGCCAGCGCGAAAGTAATATCCGACAAGTTCAGCGGCCAGTCCCGGGGCTTCGGCTTCGTGGAGATGACCAATGACGCGGAAGCCGTGGCGGCCA
>JAHJSU010000191.1 GCA_018829985.1 Elusimicrobiota bacterium
CCCTTCATCCCTCATCCCTCATCCTTCATCCTTTCCCCTAGGTCCCACCCTCACTTCTCCGAGGCTGAGCCTCATCCCCCGCTTAACACCGCGAGCCGTAAAAGATATTAAGATATCAAGAACCGTCCCCTATTCGGCCCCTACAGCGCTATGTGCGCCAGGCCCGACGAGGTGTATGCCTCCCGAAGGGCGCCCGCTATGCGGGCGGAAAGTTGCAGCAGCAACTTTCAGGCCAACTCCATCTTCCTCAGCGTATAACAGCCAAAGAGCTTGCCCGTATGGCATGAATCTCCGAAAGGAAAGTAAACTAAAACCATGATACTGCGGGAATCAGAAACAGTGGAATTTAAAAGATCCACCGCCGAGCTTAAGCAAGCGGCCATTTCGCTTGTGGCGATGCTTAATAAACATGGACGCGGAGAAGTTTATTTCGGGATCGAGGATGACGGTACGGTTTTAGGGCAGCCGGCCGGGCGGATGACGTTTAAAGATATAACCCAGGCGGTAGTGGACAATACCGAACCAAAAGTTTTTCCAAAAGTCGAGACGAAGCAGATCAACGGCAAAGACTGTGTTGTGCTTGCGGCATACGGCAACAACGGCCCTTATTTCGCGTATGGACGCGCGTACATCCGTGTCGGCGAGTCGGACAAGGCCTTGAGCGTACAGGAAATTGAGACGCGCATTCTTAGCAAAAAGAAACATCTTTGGGAAATCGAGATATCGGATAAAACGCTTGCCGACGTGAATGAGGAAACGGTCAGGGAGTTTATGCGCAAGGCCAAAACCGCCAAACGCATCGACTTCGATTTTGTCGATGTTAAAACAACCTTCAGCAAACTCCATCTTTCCAGCAAAAATCAATTAACCATGGCTGCCGAGGTCCTGTTTTGCGATGAGAACCAGATGGAGATCCAGGCCGCCATATTCGCCGGCTCCGACAAGCTGACCTTTCTGGATATCAAACAATTTAAAGGCACTCTTTTCAGTTTGCGCCAACAGGCGGAAGTTTATATTAACGAGCACATGAAGTGGCGCGCGGATTTAAGCGAAAGCCGCCGCAAGGAGATCCCGGAGATCCCGGTCCGTGCGATCTCTGAGGCGATCGGGAATTCCCTGTGCCATCGTGATTTTGCTAACCCCAAGGGTAACGAGGTGGCGATCTTCAAAGATCGCATCGAAATCTATAACCCGGGACTTTTTCCTGAGGAGATCAATCCCGAGGATTTCTTCACGGGCGCCGAACATTCCATTTTGCGCAACCCCATTATTTCGGAGACGCTGTATAAATCCAAAGATATCGAGCGGTGGGGAAGCGGTATTAAGCGGATACATGATGAATGCGCTGCGAATCATATTAAAGTGGATTTTAAGCGTCTCAAGACCGGATTTGTTGTTGTCTTTTACCGCCCAAAGTGGGAGCAGGGCGAAGGATTAGGGGAAGATGGTCAGAACGGAAAAAGTGAGGAGAAAACTAAGGAGAAAACTAAGGAGAAAACTAAGGAGAAAACTAAGGAGATAATTGCGGATAAAATCTTGGCCGCTATAAAAGCGAATCCAGTCATTAAGACCCGTGAATTAATGGATATTTGCGGGCTGTCTGACAGTGGTATCGAATGGAATTTGAGGAAGCTTAAGGCCGTAGGCCGGCTGCGCCGCATAGGCCCCGACAAAGGCGGCCATTGGGAGGTGCTTCCCAAATGAATAACCCCTCAATTGCCTCCGAACGCATAATGCTCACCGGCGGCGCCGGCTTCCTGGGCTCCTTCGTAGCCGAAAAGCTCAAGGCTATGCCAGTGCCGCACAAGCGCTATGCGTATCAAGCGGCCAAAGCCCGCGGCTGTAAAGACATCTTCATCCCGACCGAGGATAAGTACGACCTTACCAAGGCCGAGGCCATAGAGCTGGCTTTTAAAGACTCCAGGCCGGACGTGGTAATCCACCTGGCCGCCCTCTCCTACCCCAAATTCGCCCCCATCCCGTTCAAAGAAGAAGACCTCTGGAACGGCTACCCCGAAGAAACCAACGCCCCCTACGGCCTGGCCAAAAAGATGCTCCTGGTGCAGTCCCAGGCCTATCGCCAGCCCGCCGTATGTTAGGACAGTTTTATTTGTAGAGAAAAAGTTAGTTAATTATGACCTTTTACGATATAAAAACCAGTATTCTGCCCATTTTAAAACGCCAGGGGGTACTTAAGGCGGCGCTATTCGGCTCCTTTGCACGCAATGAAGGCGGGAAAAACAGCGATCTGGATATTCTCGTTAAACTCGATAAAAACAAAACGCTTCTTGACCTTATTGCGCTTCGCCAGGAACTTAAAAAGAAACTGCACATGAACGTCGACGTTTTAACCTATGATTCAATTAATCATTTGCTAAAAAGCCGTATCATGAAGGAGCAGCGGGTAATTTATGAACAAAGACCCTGAAATTTTCATTCTTAAAAAGTAAATATGCAGAAAGTCCTTGAAGGACTAGAATAGACAGGTGGAGCCTGAAGCGATTCCGGGTAAATAAAATGCGGGCCATCGACACAGTCAACGCCCGCATTTATATTATAACACACGCACCCCTATCTATCAATGATGATTCTCTCGTAAAAAGTCCCTTTTTGGCGTGAATTCCTGTATAAGAATCCCTATTATCTCCGCCGCCTCCATTGCTCTACCGGCCGCCCCGCCCATTTTTTGGCAAAGCTGTTCCGGTGGCCGGATTGCGGCTTACTGCACCCAGGGTTCTTTTTTACTACGATGGCGTTATGTCGCGCCATGAAAGTTGTACCAAGCCAGCGGGTGGAAGACCCGTCCGGGTAGTAGCCGGTAAGCCCGGTAGCAGGCCCCAGCAGGCGGGTGAGAACCCGCCGGCCACAGCGGGGCGTCAAGAGCCTCTACGGGGGGAGCAAGAGCGCGGGCCGCAACGTCAAGTGAAACCTACAGCCTCGAAACATTTACAATGGGGGAGCCGAACCGCTCATATCACGGTGAAGGCCATGTCCGCAGCGCGATTAACCGGAGCAGCAAACGCGGCGGGTCCCTCCGGGGTACGGGGTAAGGCACGTTCTCAAGGTTTGGTGCGGAACATGGGAGACCCGTCTGAGCAGCCCAAGTCAGGGCAAGGCCGCTTGTATAAGCCGAAGGCAAAAGCGAGCGGAGCGCAGCGGGAGTCCGAGGGGGCCGTAGTACCGTTGATAGACGCGCAAGATAACGCGTCAGGAGGGAAGGGCCTCTGCTTTAGTCAAGCGAGCCAAGAGGGTAAGCGCGAGGGAATGACCCGGACCGCCGGGCCTAACTACCCCGATGGGCGAGAGCCTATCGACAAAGTGCGAAAACTTCAACGCAAGCTATATGCGACAGCCAAGCAGCAAACGGGTCGTCGTTTCCACGCGTTGTACGACCAAATCCACCGGAGCGACGTCCTGTGACAAGCGTGGGAGCGGGTCCGACGTAACCGTGGAGCGGCAGGCGTTGATACAATGACGCTTGAAGCAGTCAGGGAATATGGCGTGGAGCGGCTTTTGGCCGAACTACGGCAAAACCTGAAAACAGGAAAGTATAGGCCGCAGCCTGTATTGCGGCGCTACATTCCCAAAGGAGATGGCAAGAAGCGACCGCTAGGGATACCGACGGTCAGAGACCGGGTGGCGCAAGCATCGGTGAAGCTGGTGCTGGAGCCTATTTTCGAGGCGGATTTCAAGGCCTCGTCATATGGGTTTCGGCCGCGCCACAGCACTACGCAGGCATTGGAGAATATCCGGGAATTAGCTAATCACGGATACAACCATGTACTTGACGCCGACATTCGCGACTATTTCGGCAGCATTAATCAAGAGTTGCTGATGGGGCGGATAAGGCAAAGGGTCTCGGA
>JAHJSU010000192.1 GCA_018829985.1 Elusimicrobiota bacterium
GGCCTTTACCACGGCCATTAAGCCGACGCCGGGCTTAAGCGAGCGTTTTATGGCCCGGGTGTTGGCCCGTATCACTTTAAGGTCTATCTCAATCCATTTAAGCATAGTAAGAAGCTAGACAGCTAGGCGGCTAGGCAGCTAAACTGCTTGACAGCTGGACTGCTGGACCGCTTGGCGGCTTTTTTAAGGTGTTCTGCATCTTACTATCTGGCTGCCTAGCTGCCCAGCCGCCCAGCCGTCCCGCTGTCAAGCAGGTACGACAAAATTATATCATTAAACTATGGATATTAAAGTAATCAGGGGTGTGCCCAATTTAAGCGCCCGGGCGATGTATCTCCTCAAAGAGCTCGAGGAGAAAAAAAGCGATATCCTGCTTTTAGTGAAAGAGGAGGAGGTCTTCGCCGATTTTGCCAACGCTTTCTCGTCCTTAAAAGAGCCGGCCGCCGGGAAAAAATTCGAGCTGCTGTTCTGGGGCTCGGACCGCTCCCTGCGCGCCCAGGCCCTGAAATTCCTTTATGCCCGCCCCGCCTCCGCCTTAGGCGGAGGCGGGGCAAAGCCGTCCGATACTTCGCTTGTGTTTATCGCAACGCCCGAGGCTTTTTCCGAAAAGATAATGGGCAGGGACGCCTACGCGGGCCTGGGCTTTGAGTTCAGGACCGGCGGAACTTATCCGCGGGCCGGGCTGTCCGGGAAATTCCAGAAGGCCGGCTATGCCCGCGTTTCCTTCGTGGAGAACAAGGGGGAATTTGCGGTGCGCGGCTCGGTGGTCGATTTTTTTCCGCCGGATTTCGATAAACCCGTCAGGCTTTTTTTTACCGACACGCTTGACAGCGCCCGGTATTTCGAAATAGACACACAGAGCACCTCCGGGTTCCTCGACCGGGTGTCGGTGACTCCTAATTCCTTCTCCGGCGCCGAGCTGCCGCTGGCCGACCTGGCCGGTTCCGGCTGGACAGCCTTCATCGACCGCGGCCTCCAATTGCCGGAAGGCCTCGTCCTGAAGACCGGCGAGGCGTTTGCTTTCTCCGATCTCGCTTCCGGCGGGGAGGATATAAATTTCGGGGCGCGGGCCAACATGAATTTTAATTCCGACCTCGCCCTTGTGGAGAGCGAGCTCAGAAGGCTCAAAAAAGAAAAGTACGGGATCACCCTTTTCTGCATAAACCGGGGGGAGACCGAGCGCCTTAAGGACCTGTTCGGAGAAAAGGGCGCGGCCGATTTCGTTAACTTCAGGACCGGCTATATCCAGGAGGGCTTCCTGTACCCGGCCGGCAGGCTGGCCGTGCTGACCTCGTCGGAGATCTTCCAGCGCCGCTACCGCATAGACCCCGGGTCCTCCAGGCCCAGGTCCAAATTCTTCAAATGGACGGACCTGAAAGCGGGGGACTTCGTGGTGCACGAAGATTACGGCGTCGGCAAATACCTCGGTATAAAGAAAGTCTATTACAGGAACCGCAACGGCGAGAACACCGAGGACGCCGACTGCCTTTTTATCGAATACGCGCGCGGCGACAGGCTGGCGGTGCCGCTTTACGAGTTCAACAAGGTCCAGAAATACATAAGCTCCGAGGGGAAAACCCCGAAGCTTTCCCATATGGACACCAAGACCTGGCACGAGCTTAAAAGCCGGGTCCGCGAAGAGGTCCAAGCCCTGGCCCGCGATATCTTAAGGCTGGAAGCCGAACGCCTGGCCATGAAGACCGTGGCGCTTCCGCACGCCGGCCACCTGGAAGACGAGTTCTCCGCCTCATTTCCCTTTGAGGAGACCCCCGACCAGCTGAACGCCATAAACGACGTGCTCTCGGACCTTGAAAGCTTAAGCCCGATGAACCGGCTGGTGGCGGGCGATGTGGGGTTCGGAAAGACCGAAGTGGCCATGCGCGCGGCCATGCGCGCCGTGCTGAACGGCCGTCAGGCCGCGGTGCTGGCCCCGACCACTATCCTGGCTGATCAGCACTTCCGCAATTTCACCGCCCGCTTCAGGGAATTTCCCGCCAACATCGGCGTTATCTCCCGCTTTGAGACAAAGTCCGGACAGAAGAAGCTCCTTGAACGGCTGGCCAGGGGCGATCTTGACATAGTCATCGGCACCCACAGGCTTTTGCAAAAAGACGTCAGGTTCCATAACCTGGGCCTTCTTGCGATAGACGAAGAACACCGGTTCGGCGTGAAGGATAAGGAAAAGCTTAAAGCCATGGCCAGGGGCGTGCACCTTCTGCTTCTCTCAGCCACCCCGATACCGCGCACGCTTTACCAGTCGCTCTCTACTTTAAAGACCATGTCGGTCATAGAAAGCCCGCCGGTCGGACGCCTGCCGATAGCCACCAATGTGCTGCCTTTTAACGAGACAACGCTGGTCAACGCCGTCAATTTTGAACTGGCGCGGGGCGGGCAGGTCTATTATGTCCATAACCGGGTGCGGACCATAGAATCGCGCAGGGCTTATTTTCAAAAGCTCATGCCGTATCTGCGCGTGGCGGTGGTGCACGGACAGCTGAAGAGCGAACAGATAGAAGAATATATGTGGGATTTCCTTAACAAAAAGTACGATGTGCTTATGGCTTCCACCATAATAGAATCGGGCCTGGATATACCCAGCGTGAACACCCTGATAGTTGAGAACGCCCACGAACTCGGCCTGGCCCAGTTGTATCAATTGCGCGGCAGAATAGGCAGAGAGAAACAGAAAGCCTACTGCTACCTGTTCTACCCGGCGTGGATGCGGGGGAAAGGCCGCCAGTTGCCAGTCACCAGTCACCAGTCGCCGGATGCCGGTCGCCAGTCGCCGGATGCCGGTCACCAGTTGCCGGACACCGACCGGAAGCCTGCGGCAGCAATATCGGAAGACGCCATGAAACGTCTTAGCGCGCTGGAGGAATTCACCGAACTGGGTTCCGGTTTCCGCCTGGCCATGCGCGATCTTGAGATACGGGGCGCGGGCGAGCTTTTGGGCATAAGGCAGCACGGCTTCATAAATTCCATAGGCCTTGAAATGTATATCAAGCTTTTAAACGGCGAGATAAACCGCATAAAGGGCAGGGAACAGGGAAAAGAATTGCCGGAGGTCAAGATAGACCTTGAGCTCCCGGCCTTTATACCGGAGGATTATATCGGCGACGATATGGAGCGCCTCAATTTCTACAAGAAACTCCTTAATGCCGATCTTGAAAAAGTGGACGCGATAATCGCGGGCCTTGAGGACCTCTCGGGCCCGGCGCCGCAACCGCTCAGGAACCTTGCGGCCGTCATAAAGCTTAAAAAGAAGCTGGCGTTCAGGGCAGTCCGGTCCGTGACGCAGAAAGACGAGCTGACGGAGATCTTCTTTCAGCCCAAGGCGCCGGTGGACGCGAAAGCCATTAAAAAATGGCAGGAGCTTTTCGGCCCGACTATCACCTTCCTGCCCTCGCGCTTCGGCGACGGCCTCCGCATCAAAACTTCCGCCCCGGCCCTTGAAGTCATAGAAAAAGCCATGCTGGGGTTGGAAGGCTGAGGGTAAATGGGGAAAAGTTTAAGTTGACAGGGCCGGGGAAGTTGATAAGTTGACTGGTTGATAAGTTGATTAGTAAGAAACTCTGTCAACTAATCAACTTTATCAACTTATCAACTGTTTTTTTGTGGTTTTACCTATGCAAAACTGCTAAAATATACAGGTCGGGCATAAGTTGCCGGACCTTTGTAAAACCGTCCGCCTTAGGCGGATGCGAAAAAGGAATAAACCTCTCAGGAAAGGGGTTCAGCCGTCCTGGCCCCCGCTGAAAGCGGGCTGGCCGACGGCGCCGATGAATGGGGAAAACCTGGGTTTTCCCCTTGGAGAGCACCTGGCCGGGTTCCTCTAGAGGCCAGGCGGCTAAACCGCCCCGCACGCTGTGCAGCGCGGGCGGGGTGCGGGTAAAGGGGGGCGAATAGGCTCGACGGCAACTTATTGTGCCAAAGTTGCAGGCCATGGTTGACCAGGCCATGTAAAACAGGGTCAAAAACAAAAAAGCCAACTCAAACGAGATGGCCTGGGCCCACGCCTAAGTGAGCCTCGCTGCCGGACGTCTCTCTGCAACGTCCGGTGAGCGTCAAAACGCAGGGTGCTGTCCGCGCGTCGCGCTTCGTATTCGCGGGCAAAAGACCACACGGAGCTTTGGACCGGTTTTGTCGTCCTGAACTGAGGCCGGTTCGAGACAAACTCAGGGCTAAGCCTGTAGTGGCTTTGGCGCGTAATTGTCGGACCCGGGTGCGATTCGTAAAAGAGTCGCCGCGGAGGGCGACCTCCGCAGTAAAACCTGGCTTACATCAGGGAAACCTAAGTCCGTAAGTTCCGGATATGGCAATCCTGAGGGGTGTAAAAGCCCTGCAGAGACTCTGCAAAAGGATAGAGGGTACTGTCGTTGAAACTGCAAGAATCAGCGATAAATCTACGCCTTCTATAATACGCCAGGCTCCGCCTAAGGCGGATGAAGAGATAGTCCATGCCTTGGGGAAACCCAAGGGTTTCATGTCCCGGCGCCTCCATAAATTTAAAAGCCGTCCGCCTAAGGCGGACGGCTTTTAAATTAAAATGCGAGAGGCTGGCGGGCTTTGGGCTGAGAACCGCAGGATAATTGTTCTTCAAACGGCCAATTCGCCGGAAGAAGCCTCCATAAAGAAAGGTTCCGGTCTAATCGCGGTGAGCGCACAGTCATTATTCCGGCCTTGAGCATGAAACGGCCTACTGGCGCACCGCGTCGCAGCTGGAGGTGGATTTCGTGCTCGGCGGCGGGGAAGTCGCCCTTGAAATAAAAAGCGTCAAAGAGGTCCTCCCCGGACATCTCAAGGGGCTTCGTGCTTTCGGGGAGGAATATTCTCCCCGGCGGCGGATAGCGGTTTCGCTTGATACAAGCCCGCGCCTGGTTGACGGCATGGAAATTTTGCCGTGGAAGATCTTCATGGAAAAACTCTGGTCCGGAGAAATAATCCGCTAACCCGAAAATTGCAGTTGGCCGTCCGGAGGCCATCCGCCTGAGGCGGACGGTCTTTAATTTCGCTTTTGGGCGCCTTTTTGTTGTAAAATTTTCCTAAGTTGCGTTATTTAAGGAGTCCATAATTGACCAGACTGTCTTATACCCCTGTCACGAATAAACCGCATAGCGGTTTTTCGCGACCCCGGCTCGGCAATTTCTCTGACGTAAGAAATCGCTTGCGCCCTTGCGGCCCGGGCGCGAAGCATACTGATGCTTCGCTCTAAAGCCGGGCCTCACCCCCGCCCTCTCCCTGCCTACCGGCAGGCAGGCCTCAAGGGGAGAGGGTTTATAACAGCACAACAGTCTAAACAAATATAGACTGATTAGTAACTTTATCCACAATGATCAATAGTAAATTTGTACGGCTTGCGGTTCCGTTCCTGCTTTTCGCGGGCGTATCATGGCTTTTGTGGCGGTATAGCCGGTATTTCCTCTGGATCTTCCCCGCTTACGGCCTTGTATTCTTATGGCTTTCACCCCCCCCAAGCCTGGGGGGGGACAAAAGCCACGCAAACATAAATCATCAGGAAAAAGAGCTGAAATTCCTTTTTGTTTTCCTGGCCAGCGCCATAGGTTTTATGCTGCCGAGCCTCGCCTCCCCGAACAAGTCGGTGGGATCGGCTGTACTCTCATTTGCCGAGGTTGCCGCTTTATGGGCTTTGTTCTACGCCCTTAACAGCTCGCAGAGCAGAGCGCAGGAGCAGGCCCGGAAGGTGTCCGCCGAGCTGTCCGATTACGCCCTTAAAATAAAAAACCTTCAGGGCGAAATAAAGATGTATTCTGAACACCGCGCCTGCCTGCTGGGCAGGATACAATTCCAGGCGGACCTGGCCTCCTCTATACAGGTCCTGGCCGCGTGCGTAAACGCCGACGAGATAAAAGTGAAACTGGAAGAAATGCTTAAAAAGAGCTTTCCGGACGCCGTCACGGGCGTGGAATCCGGCGCGGCAAGGGATTCCCTCGCCGGCTGGGTGGCCGAGCGCAAGATTTCGCTGCTGATTAAAAACACGGCCGGGGAAAACAGGTTCTACCCCGGAGATCTCGCGCCCGGGCAGGGCGCGATCGTGGTGGTTCCGCTGAACCTTTTCGGCTCCATAGCCGGTTTTATAAGGGTCGCTTCCGCAAAGGCCGATAGTTTCAGCGCGGCGGACCTGAGGCGCCTGGAGCTTATCTCCACAATAGCAGCGGTCAGCATGGAGAACATCTACCTGTATGAAAAGGTAAAAGAGCTGGCTATCAAAGACGGCCTGACCGGCATCTACACGCACCGCGCTTTCCAGACCCGCATGGAAGAGGAGATCCTGCGCGCGGCCCGCACCAAAATCCCGTTCTCGCTCATCATGACCGATATCGACCATTTTAAGAGCTATAACGATATTTACGGCCACCAGGCCGGCGACGCCGTGCTTAAGACCGCGGCGCTGGTCCTGGCCGAGAATATCCGCGATATAGATTTCGCGGCCCGCTACGGGGGGGAGGAGTTCGCGGTCATACTTACCGGCGTAAACAAGGCGGCTGCCTGCGCCGTGGCGGAACATCTAAGGCAAACGCTTGAAAGCCGGCATTTTTCGTTCGGCGGCAAGACCTCCCGGGTGACGGCCAGTTTCGGCGTGGCGGAATTCCCGTCCGAGGCCGCCATCTCAAGCCAGCTGGTCAGGGCGGCCGACGAAAGGCTTTATAAAGCCAAAAAAGACGGCAGGAACCGGGTGATATATGAATAAGGACAATCTCTTCGTGTTCCTGCTGTCGGCCTCGCCGCTGGCCTCTTACTTCATAGGCAGGTTTAACCGGGCTGCCGGGCTTTTGGCCGCGGCGGCCATACTGGTATTCTCCGGCTTCGCGTTGGTCGTCCGGGATTTCGGCGGCGTCCCTTTCATGGTTCTGGTTATTTGGGCCCTGGCGGCCATAGCCCATTCCCTGCTGCTGAACTCTTGGGCCTCAAGACCGGTCTCCGAGGAGAAAAAACTTCAGGCTTCAAAAGACCGGGCGCTTAAGCTTCAGAGCGAGCTGAAAACGCTTACGGCGGATTTTTCCGCGGTCGCCCTTGACGAAAAGAAAGCCCTGGTGCTTTATTCCGCGGTCAAGCTGCTTTCCGAGGCCGTGGACCTTGAAAGCGCGGGCAAACAGTTCGCCAGGTATATAAAGGATTATTTTGAAACCGGGGAGTTCACTTTTTATATAAACGACCCGAACGCCCCCGCCCCGGGCCTTTTCGCGGCCGGAGAAAAACCGGAACTGCTGTCATGGGAAAGAATCTCCCGAACGGCCGGCAAAGGCCCGCCAAACACCCGCCAAACACCGGTGGGCGGAGCCGGCGGGCAGGGCCTGGCTGAGCTGGCCTGGCCTTTCGTCATAGCGGAGGAGCGGATAGTGGCGGCTCCGGTCCGGCATGCCGGGGAGACGGTGGGGCTTTTTACGCTGCGCTTTGAACAAAACGCTTTTAACCGGGACAGGGTCATGGCGGCTGCGCAGAAATTCGCCGACGAGGTTTCCTTCGCGGTAAAAAGGATCCAGTTGTTCAGACAGGTGGAATGGCTCTCGCAGGTGGACGGCCTGACCGGAGTTTACCGCAGGAACGCCCTGGACGAGAAGATAAGCGAGGAAATAAGACGCGCCGACGCGTTCAAGACCACCCTCGGCTTTATGATAGTGGACATAGACCATTTCAAAAAGATAAACGACCGCTACGGCCACCAGTTCGGCGATTTCGTGCTTAAGAGAGTGGGCGCCCTGCTCCGCGCCAGCGTCTATGAAACCGACTTTGTGGGGCGCTACGGCGGCGAGGAGTTCGCCGTAGTGCTGCCCCGGGCGGATTTTGCCGGCGTCTTAAGGAAAGCGGAAGCCATCAGAGCTAAAATAGAGGAGGAAAATTTTGCCCAGGGGCTGGAGACGGTGAAGTTGACGGTCTCCACGGGTATAGCTCATTTTCCCAGAGACGGGGCCGGCGGCAGGGAGTTGATAGCAAGCGCCGATAAGGCTCTTTACAAAGCCAAAGAAACCGGCCGCAATAAAGTAGTGGACGCGGGCAGCGTGTAATGATAAATTATAGAAGATAGGTAATTAGGCAATTAGGCGATTAGGCAATTAGGAAAAACCAAGAGCCTAATTGCCAAGTTGCCTAGTAGCCTCCGAAAAATTCGTCCGCCTTAGGCGGACGCCCGCTGAAATAGCGGGCGAATTTTTCGGTTAATTTGGAGGAACAATGGAAAATGATAATCTGAATTCTCAGAATCCGGCCGGGCCGGAAAGCCCCGCCCCCCAACCGCCCAGCAGCCCAGCAGCCCAGCAGCCCAGCAGCCCGGCAGCCCAGCCGGACCTGCCGGCCGGCCAGACCAGGCTCTGGCTCAAGATCATAGCCGTTCTATACGCCATCTCCATCGCCGCCTCTTTCGTCGTCATCACCAAAATGGACAGCGCCAGGAAAGCCGCGCCCAAAAGCATGGACCTGGGCAAGCTGAGGGGGCTGGCGGGGCTGGCGTCTTCCAAAAAAGACGCCGTTGCCGTCATCCCTATTTTCGGGGTGATCTATCAAACCGATTCCTCCAAGATCTGGGAGCGCGGCTCCCAGTCCGTGGTCAAAAAAATAAAAGCCGCGGCGGCTAAAAAAGAGGTCAAAGCCATAGTACTGGACATAAATTCCCCCGGCGGCAGCGTGGGCGCCGTGCAGGAGATCTATTCCGCCGTTGTAAAGGCGAAGGCTTCGAGCAAAAAGCCGTTCGTGGCGCGTTTCGGCGATGTGTCGGCAAGCGGCGGCTATTATGTGGCAGCGGCCTGCGATTCCATAGTGGCCCAGCCGGGCACCATAACCGGCTCCATCGGCGTTGTTTTCAGCGTAAGCAGCTTTGCCGGCCTTATGAACAAGGTCGGCATGCGCAATGAGACGATCAAGTCCGGAAAATTCAAGGATATCGGCTCGCCCATGCGCAATATGACCCCCGAAGAGCGCAAGCTCCTCCAGGGCCTCATAGACGACACCTACGACCAGTTCGTGAACGCCGTGGCCGCCGGCAGAAAGATGCCGCTTGAAGTCGTGAAGTTTCTGTCCGACGGCAGGATATACACCGGCCGCCAGGCCCTGGAAGCCAAGCTCGTGGACAAGCTGGGAGATCTGCAGGACGCTTTGGACCTGGCCGGCGAAATGGGTAAAATAGGAAAGAACCCGCGTGTAATACGCGACATCGACCCTCTTGAGCAGTTTTTATCCATTATAGATTCAAAGCTTGGTTTCTTCGGCGGCTCGGCCGTGGAAAAAGCGTTTAATATGTCGCCCCGGCTCGAATACCGCTGGTACGGAATATAAGGAAAGGGTCTAGGGTAGAGGGGCTAGGGTGTAGTGTAGAGAAATAAGGAACTCCTTACGCTGAACCCTATACCCTAACCCCTACACCCTATACCCTGATTTTAAGGAGCGTTTATGAACTTTATTTCCGTTGTTTCGGAGCTGATAGATAAGCCGCAGGATTTTATAAGCCGGACAAAGGCCGGCAGGTTAGGCGGAGCCGGCTTTTTGGGCTATGGGCTTGGCATATTCAGCCTTTTCGTGTTTTTACGGCTGTTTTCCGTCGTGCCTCCGGGCATATATTCTTTTGCCAACGTCTTCCTGTTCGTCCTGGCCGTGAATTTCTTTTTGGCGGGCTCCATGCATCTGTTCCTTCAGATGACAGGCGCCGAAGGCGATGCGCTGAAACTTTTCCTTCTGTTCGGCTTGACGGAACTGTTCTGGGTGGTGCTCATCCCGCTGGGGTTTCTGGCCAAACTGGATTATTTACCCCCGGCGCTGGATTGCATACTCTGTTTAGCTTTCATCCTGGTCGCCAGGATTGCGCTTGCCAGGCGGCTTTACTCCATATCCCGCGGTAAGGCGTTTCTGGCCTTAAGCCTGCCGTACGCGGTCGTTATTGCCGGATTTTTTATGGCGTTCATGTATTTCATGGTGTACCTGGTCTGGCTGGTAAAATAAGGGTAGAGGGGAGAGGATAGAGGGTAGAGGCATAAGGAATTCCTTACCCTGAACCCTATACCCTCTACCCTGCTTTATATGTCCCACAGCGATATCTCAAATGCCGGAGTGGCCGCCCTGCTTTACGAAACGGCAGAACTTCTTGAGCTTTCCAGCGAAAACCAGTTCCGCATCCGCGCTTACCAGAAAGCCGCCCGGATCATAGACGGCCTGGGCAAAAACGCCGCCGCCATGAGCCGGGAAGAACTCCTGGCCGTAAACGGCATAGGAAAAGGCATAGCCGCGCATATTTCGGCCATAAAGGAAACCGGCGCATTCCCTGAACTTGAAGAGCTGCGCAAAAAATTCCCGCCCGGGCTTCGGGAGATGCTTAAAGTGGAAGGCATAGGCGCCAAAAGGGCCAGGCTTCTTTACGAGAAGCTGGGCGTGGATTCCCCGGCCAAACTCAGGGCCGCGGCCCGCAGCGGCGAGATAGAAAAAATAGAAGGGCTGGGCGAAAAACTCCAGGAAAATATCCTCGCCGGCAGCGCCTGCCTGCCGGCAGGCAGGGAGCGTGTCCATGGCGCGCCGGCGCGGATGCTTTACTGGCCCGCGCTCAAGCTTGCCGGGGAACTGATAAAGGAACTCAGTCTCCTGGGTTTTGAGCGCGCCGCTTACGCCGGTTCCCTGCGGCGCGGCAGGGAAACCGTGGGAGATATCGACCTGCTGGCCGCCGGACGGCCCGACGGTTCGGCCACCGGGAGATTCGCGAAGCTGGAGCAGGTGGAACGGGTGCTGGCGCTGGGTCCCGCCAAGGCCTCGGTCCGGCTTAAGGCCGGCATCCAGTGCGATTTCAGGATAGTTCCGGGCGGGGTCTACGGCGCCGCCCTTAATTATTTCACCGGCTCCAAAGAGCATAATATCGTTTTGCGCGAACTGGCCCGCAAGAAAGGCCTTTCTTTGAGCGAATACGGGCTTTGCAGGCTTTCCGACGCGGAACAGAAATACCCGCTGGCCGCGAAGACCGAACAGGAAATTTATGAAGCGCTGGGCCTGCAATTCATACCGCCGGAGCTGCGCGAGGGCGCGGGCGAAGTCGAGCTCGCTTCCAAAAAACTTGTCCCGGAACTGGTGACGCTCGCGGATATAAAGGGCGACGCGCATAACCATACCGATTTCTCGGACGGCCAGAACTCGATGGAAGAGATGGTCCGTGCCGCCGCCGAATGCGGTTTTTCGTGGTATTTCGCCGGTGACCATTCAAAGCCGCTTGGCGTGGTTCACGGCCTGGATTTCAAGGAATACAGCTCTACCAGGGACGAACTCTCCGCGCTGGCGTCGAGATTTCCCGCCCTTAAGCTCGGCCGCTCCATTGAAATGGAAATCTTGAAGGACGGCAGCTTCGGTTTCACGGACAAAGAGGCCGCCGGGACGGAGCTTGTCATAGGCGCGGTGCATTCTTCTTTTAAACTGGCCGAGACCGCGATGACCGAGCGCATGCTGAAAGCGATGCAGAACCCGTATCTGGACGCCGTCGCCCATCCGTCGGGGCGGCTTATAGGCAGGCGCGATCCGGCGGGCGCCCTTGATTATCCGCGTCTTTTCCAGGCCGCCGCCCGGACCGGCACGGCCTTTGAGATAAACGGCCAGCCCGACAGGCAGGATCTCACCGATCTCACGGCACGCATGGCCGGGGAGGCGGGGGTGAAAATACTGCTTTCGACCGACGCCCACTCCGCCGGTCAGCTCGCGTATATGAGCATCGCCGTGACGGTAGCCAGGCGCGCCGGCCTGACCAGGAAAGATATCTTGAATTCGCTTTCCTACGGGGATTTTTGCGAGTGGATAAGGGAGCGGCGCAGTAGGGCACTGAAAGGAAGTAGGTAGTAGGTGGTAGGTGGTAGGTGGGGAGTAAGGGAGTAGATGGTAGGTAGTAGGTGGTAGGTGGGGAAGGAAATACGGATCTCATTAACCTATCTACTATCTACTACCTACTATCTACTATCTACTACCTACTATCTACTATCTACTATCTACTATCTACTATCTACTATCTACTACCTACCACCTACTATCTACTACCTACTATTTCAAGGAGCAACAGACATGTCCAAAATTCCGCAGATAAAAGAATACGAGGGCCTGCCGGTGGTCATGGCCGAAAAAATGAAATACCTGGACAAAAAAGCTTCCATGAAGTACGGCGTGCCGGAAAACGCCCTCATGGAAAACGCCGGCAAAGCCGTAGCCCTTGAAACCCTTAAAATAGCCGCCCAAGAACTGAACAGGGCGCCGGGAAACCTTAAAGCGGCCGTCTGTGCGGGAAAAGGCAATAACGGCGGGGACGGGCTGGTGGCCGCCCGTTATTTGAAAGAAGCAGGGGCGGACGCGCAGGTCTTTATCCTTGAGCCCAAAGAGACGGGCTACGGCGAGCTGGTGGTCAGAAATCTGGAAAAAGCCAAAAATGCCGGTGTGCATGTCAGCCTTGTGACAAAAGACAATATCGAGGGCCTGGCGGCGGAGTTTTCAAAGGCCGACCTCCTGCTGGACGCTTTACTGGGCATAAGCGCCGTGGGCAAGCCCACCGGCCCGGTCAGGCGTGTGATACAGCTGATGAATAAGAGCGCCAAACCCATCATCGCCGTGGATATCCCGTCAGGCTTGAGCCCCGACACCGGCCATCACAGCGGGGTATTCGTGACGGCGAAACACACCTTAACGCTTGGTTTTGCCAAAACAGGGCTGATGGCCCTGCACGCGCAGAAAAACACCGGCAAAATAAAAGTGCTGGACATAGGATATCCGCAGGAGCTTATAGAAGAAGCGAAAGAATAACCCGGAAAATTCGTCCCCCCAAGCTTAGGGGGACGCCCGCTGGCCGTCTGATGAACATAGCTCCTGATACGGCGCCCGCGCAAGTATTGGAATAGCGGGCGAATTTTTCGGCAGTTTTGAGTTATGAATTAGTAGCGGGCGGATTACTATCCGCCTGAAAAGCCGCATGGTAATGCGGCCGCTACACTTTCCGCCAAACGGCCGGCCCTCCAGGCAGCCGGCGGGTAAACGGGCAAGCGGGTCCCCGCCAATACTACCCGGCGGGCGCAGCGCCTCTGGCGGAAGAACTCATAACTCCCGTCCAACATGCCGCACTTCGTAAGGAAATAGATTTTGGAGGAAGTCCTTATGGAAAATACGCTGAAGGTGCTGTTTATCGACGCGGGAACGGGGTATTACAGGATGAAGCGGTTTCAGACCGGGGATTTCTTCGGTCCCATAGATCTCGGCTTTCATCTGGCGGCGAACCACGACACGTTCAACATCGGCACGGGACTGCTGGCCGGCTCCATCCTGCCGGGCTCCAACCGCCTCTTCTTCGTCGCTTATTCCCCGTGCTGGCATAATATCTTCGTCTCCTCCATGGGCGGGGCCGGGCTGGTGTTCGACAACCTCGGCGTCAACATGATAGCCATAGCCGGCAGGGCGGGCACGCCCTCCATCCTCTGCCTGAACCGCGACAGCGGGGAAGAGGTGGAGGTGGACCTCAGCCCGGTCAACACCGAGGCGGTCTGGGCGCAGGGCCGGGGCGGGACTTTCTCGATGATGGAGCACGCGCTGGCCCGCTGCGGCGGCCGCTACAAAAATGACCCCCGTGTGCTGGCCGTGGGGCCTTCCGCCGCGCTGTCCGATTTCGGCGCCATCGCGTCCGTGCCGTGCCGGGGCGGCAAGCTGACCTCCGTGGACACCTGGGCCGGCCGCGGCGGGCTGGGTTCCCGGCTCCTGCAGCAACACGGTATAGCGGCGGTGGTCTACGGCGGGACCGTCGTGGACGAGGATTTCAGGGACCGCAAGGTCGCCGACACCTGGTTCCAGGCGCGCTACAAGACCACGCTGGCCGCCAAGGACCTCGCGGCCACGGCCAAATACCGCTTCAAGGACGACCTGAAGACCGGCGGCACTTTCGGCGTCAATTTCGCCACGCTGAAGGGCCGCATGATGTCCTTCAATTACAAAAGCATCTACTGGGACGAGGCCGAGCGCGTGGACCTGCACCAGAAGTTCGTTGTCGGCCATTACCTTAAGCAGTTCAACGAGGAGACCATCGCCGGAAAACAGGCGGCCACCTGCGGCGAGCCCTGCGTGGCCGTCTGCAAGAAGATGCACGGGGAGTTCAAGAAGGATTACGAGCCGTACCAGACGATGGGGCCGCTCTGCGGGATCTTCGACCAGCGCGCCGCCGAAAAGCTGAACGAACGGGCCGCCGTATACGGCTTCGACGCCATCTCGGCCGGCTGCGTGCTGTCCTGGCTGATGGAATGCCTGGCCGAGGGCTGGCTGGCCCCGGCCGACCTGGGCGTTTCCTGCATGCCCTGCTTCTCGCAGAAAGGCTTCAGCGTGGAAGCGGATTCCATGCATAACGCCGAGCTGGGCGTGCAGCTTTTGAATTCCATAATGAGGCCCGGGAGCCCTCTGGACCTGCGGCAGGGCGCGCGCAAGCTGGCGCGCGGGTTCGCCCGGAACAAGGACCGGCGCATACTCGACGCCTTCGTCTTCAACGCCAACGCCCGGAGCGGGTGGATGACGCCCAACCAGTACTGGGTCCCCGGCGCCCTGGCCCCGATGGCCATGATGGGCAAGTACTACTTCTTCTACGAGGGGGAATTCCTGCCGCCGCGCGAACTGGGCGCCCGGTGCGCCGAGCGCATGAAGAGGGAGATTCTCTGCGACAACCTGGGGATGTGCCGTTTCCACCGCGGCTGGGCCGAGGAGATGATACCGGATATCGTAGGCGAGCTCTTCGGCAAGAAAGAGGAGTATGTTCAGCGGGTAGCCATGACCGCCGCCCGCATCCACAGCCGCAACGCCGCCGTGTTCTGGGAGTCCGGCCGCAACATCGATTTCGTCGCGTGCGCGCTCAAGCGCCTGCGCGACGCGGAAGGCAATAAGGATCCCCTGCTGCTGAAATGGATAGACCTTTTCGCTGGTGACCGCAGGGAGGCGGCGCTGACGTACTGGTACGAGATGCGCCGCGGCGCCGACGAAAGCCTGCGTGAGTTCGCATGAGCCGCCTATTGACACCCCCGCGCCAGACTGGCTTTCCAACCGCCTTTTTTTAGATTTTCTATACGGGGTTGGTGCGCTGGAATTTTCGGGCTATCTCGGAGCGGGAGATGTAGAACAGCGTGGGCCTGCCGTGCGGGCAGTGGAAGCTGTCTTTGGCGGTCTTGAGATCCTCAATAAGCCTCAGCGCCTCCTGCGGCTTGATGAAATCGCGGGCCTTGACCGACTTTTTGCAGGCCATCATCGCCACCATATTGCGTTTCAGGTCCTCGGCGGCTTTTTCGGGTTCGCCCAGCACCCCGGCCAGGTAACCTAAAAATTCGCTCAAGGCCTCCGGCGTGAAGTAAAAAAGCGCCGGCGTCGCATGCAGAAGCATCGTTGTCTTGCCGAAATGCTCCACTTCGAACCCGGCCTTGTTCAGCCAGTCCTTCCACTTGAGCACGGTCTCTATCTGCGAGCGGGAAAGCTCCACCGACACCGGCAGCATCAGCGGCTGGACCTTGATCACCCCTTTGGAGAATTCCTCGAGATATTTTTCAAAGAGTATGCGCTCCTGCGCCGCGTGCTGATCCATCACCAGAAGTCCGCCGCCGGACTCGAACAGCAGGTAGCTCTTGGCTATCTGGCCCAGGTAGGAGATCGGGGGGGCGTACCAGTTCGGGGTTTCGTTATTTTCCCGCGAGGCCGGTTCAAGCCGCAAGGTGTCGGGGCTGAAAAGGTCTTCTGTCGGGGGGGAAGGATGTCCGCCGAAGGCGGATCCGCCGTGCTGTGCGGCGGAAGGGATGAGGGATGCCTGTCCGCCGGTTGTTTTCCGCCACACAGCTTCGGCGGACCCGCCGGTTGTTTGGCGGGGGCGGAAGGGATGAGGGGCAGAGGATTCGTACGGGGCGGCGGGTTCATGGGAACCCTCCAAATTTACGGAGGCGGTCTGTCTTTTAAGTATCTCGGTGTAGACGGTGCCGGAAACCTTTTTGAAGATCTCGTTTTCGGCCGCGAATTTAACGTCCTTTTTCTGCGGATGGATATTCACGTCGAACTCGGAGGGCTTGAGGTCCAGGAACAGCGCGCAGGCAGGATGCCTGCCGCCGCGCATGGTGTCGTAGCCGCGGTATAAAGCCTGCTGGAGCACGCGGGAGGAAACGGGGCGTTTGTTGACGAAGAAATGCTGGTTTGCGCGGGTGGCGCAAAGGGAATCGGGCCTGGAGATAAGGCCGTAAACCGAAACGGCGGGGTTCCTGCCCTCCATTTTTATAAGTCCCTGATATACGTTCCTGCCGAAGATAACGGCGGCGCGGCCGTTCAGCGCGGCCCAGAAATCGTCGCCGCCGGGCGGCAGGGAGAATAATTCGGCCCCGTCTATGGTAAGCGTGAAGCCGATGTCGAGATTGGCCAGCGCGGCCTCTTCCACGGTGCGGATAAGCTGGGCGCGCTCGGAAGGCTCGCTTTTAAGGAATTTTGACCGGGCGGGGGTATTGAAGAAAAGATCGGCTACCTCTACCGTGGTGCCTTTGACGGGGGGGGTCCTGGTCTCGGAGATTATCCGCCCGCCTTCGCCCGAGACGGCGCAGCCGGTCTCGGCGCCGGACCTGAAACTGGTCAGCGTCATCCGTGAAACGGCGAAGATGGAATACAGCGCTTCGCCGCGGAAACCGAACGTGCTTATGGCGTCCAGGTCTTCAAAAGCATGGATCTTGCTGGTGGCGTGGCGGCCCACGGAGAGCTTCAGGTCCTCGGGCCCCATTCCCCGGCCGTCGTCGTTGACGCGTATCAGCTTTTTGCCCGCTTTTTTAATATCTATCGTAATCTTGGCCGCGCCCGCGTCCGCGGCGTTTTCCAGCAGTTCCTTTAAAACGGAGGCCGGCCGCTCGATAACTTCCCCGGCGGCGATCTTGGACACCACTTCTTCCGGCAGTATCTGTATTTCAGGCATAAATCAATTTTACTTTTTTTAAAGGCCCACTGGCGAGGCGCCCGGCTGCAAGTCCGGGGTCAGGGGGCGGCAAGTGTTGATCTGTTAGGACAGATTACTATCCCGCTAAATAGAGGTGAATAGGTCGTCTGATAGGCATAGCCTCTGATACGGCACAGCCATAGGCTGGTAATTCGCCCGCTATAAGCCTATTTCAAAGTAAACCCCTGCCGGCGGCAGGACCCCGGACTTGCAATCCGCCGGCTACAGGAAGATATGCGCTGTAGTGGCGAACAGGTTGATGAGACCGTGGAGCATGATGTTCACCGGCAAGCGGCGCTTTTTTTCGTAGATATAACCGAACAGCAGGCTCACGGGAAACACCGCCAGGGAAGCCGACAAGTGGGCGGCGGAAAATATCACGCTTGAGGCGAACAGGGCCTTGAAAAACCCCAGCCTTTTCCTCAGCGTGGCGTAAATGAGCCTGCGGTAAAGCAGTTCTTCTCCCAGCGGAGTCACCACGCAGATGCTGAGCAAAAGGAACAGGAATCTCAGCCGCGAAACGCCCATTACGCCCCGGACCGCCGTGTCCCTGGCGGTTTGCGTCTCCAGATGTTTAAGGACGGCCTCCTGCGGCGCCGTGAACATGTGCCCGAGAAGATACGCCAATGAAATAAGCGCCGCTATTATAAGCAGATAGACGCCGTAATACTTAAGCGCCGTCAAAATATCGTTCAGCGCGTTCCTGTTCCAGTCGCGCCAGGTCTCTTGAAAATCGACGCCGCGCTCCTTCAGGACCCCGAGGCATATCACAAAGGCGACAAGCCCCTGGGTCAAAATGTAGATCTCCTCGAACTTGATGCCGAGCCCCAGTAATTTATTTAAAAAAAGCGCCGCGCCCGCCGAAAGCACGACGCTTAAAGCTATCGCGAACAGGAAAAGCTCAAAAAGCTGCCTGTAGGAGTCGTAAGTCTTGATGCCGGAGAAGGGATTGGTTTCCATTATTACAATATATCGGCGCAAAAACACCTTGGGCCTTAAGGGAACAAATCTAATAGGCCGGAAGTCCGGGGAGTAAAAACAATATGCAGTTATTTCAGTCTTTTCTTCCACTCTATAATGGCGGTCAGGGCCTGCATGGGGGACATGTTGTCCGGCTCGCAGAGTTTTATCTCGTCCACAACAGGATGTTCGGAAAATATGGGCAAGAGGGGCGTTATGTTTTCATCCGCGCCCGAGACCTCTATATTGCCTTTGGTCTCAAGGACATGCAGGATCTCTTTTGCGCGTTTTATTGAGGCGTCGGGCAGGCCGGCCAGCTGGGCCACGTGGATGCCGTACGATTTATCGGCCGGACCCGGAACTATTTTATGCAGGAATACGACCTCGGTTTTGCCGGCCGAGTTGGCCCATTCTTTGACCGAGACGTTAAAATTCTTTATGCCGGAAAATTTCTCGGCCAGTTCCGTAAGTTCAAAATAATGCGTGGCAAAAAGCACCTTCGGCCCGCCTTCGGGTCCGGCCGTTTTGAGGACCGGAGGCGGGGGAAGCCGCTGCGCGGCGTCCCCCGCGGCAAATTCCCCGGAAAGGGCGCCGCTTTGGGATGGCGCAGTCGCGGACAGTCCGCCCAAGGCGGAACGGGCCGGTGTCGCTGCCATAGGCTTGTAGAGGTATTCCGCCACGGCCCAGGCGATGGAGATGCCGTCAAAGGTGGAGGTGCCGCGGCCCACTTCGTCCAGAAGTATAAGGCTCTTGGGCGTGGCCAGGCTTAAAATGGAGGCGGTCTCCCTCATCTCCACCATGAACGTGGATTCGCCTCTTGAAAGCCGGTCCTGCGCGCCTATGCGCGTCATTATGCGGTCGGTGACGCCTATCACGGCGGACTTGGCCGGCACAAAGCCGCCCAGCTGCGCCATTATGACTATCAGGGCGTTCTGCCTTAAATAGACGCTTTTGCCGCTCATGTTGGGGCCCGTTAAAATTATGATCTGGGGGTCTTTGTCCCCGATATTGAGGTCGTTGGGCACGAACGAGCCCGCCGGGAGGTATCTCTCCGCCACAGGATGCCGCCCTTCCTCTATTATGAGTTCGGCGCCGGTGGTAAGCCGGGGGCGCGCGAAATCATAGCGTAAAGCGCTTTCGGCCAGGGCGTAGAAAACATCCAGCTCCGCCGCGCAAAGCGCGAAGGTCCGGAGTTCTTTGAGGTTCTGGAGCAGCAGGTCCTTTATTTCGGCGAAAAGATGTGTTTCAAGCTTCAAGATCCGCTCTTCCGCGCCCAGGATCTTAGACTCCAGGACTTTCAGTTCCTCGGTTATAAAACGCTCGGCGTTGACCAGGGTCTGTTTCCTGAGGTAGTAATGCGGCACCTTGGGGAGGTGCGTCTTGGTCACTTCCAGGTAATAGCCGAAAACGGAATTATACCCCACCTTAAGCGAGGAGATATGGGTCTTCTCCCGCTCTTTCAGCTCTATGTCTATCAATAACTTCTGGCTGTTTTTCCGCAGGGAGCGCAACTCGTCAAGCTCCGCGCTATGGCCTTCGTTTATAACCCCGCCGTCGGAAAGTTTCGCCGGGGGGGAGGCCGTTATCGCGCGGTCAAGAATTTCCCTCAGGCCGTTTAATGCGCGGGACGCCGAGTCCAGGCGGCCGGAGAGTTCCGGCACGCATTCAAAGAAGCGCGCGGAGCTTAGAAGGAGCTTAAGTTTCGGCAGCTGCGACAGGGCTTTTCGTATCGCGGCCGCGTCCCTGGGCGCGGCGCTGGCATTCACCACCCGGCCCAGCACCCGTTCTATGTCGGGGATCTGCGAAAGTATCGCGGAAAGACTTTCCCTGGCTTCGCGGTCGGCGGCCAGGAAAGCGGTAAACTGCTGGCGCGCATTTATCTCGTGAAGCGCGGTCAGCGGCTCCAGGATCCATTTCTTGAGCATCCTGGAGCCCATGGAAGTTATGGCGCTGTCAAGAACGCCCCACAGGGTCTTCGCCTCTTCGCCGTATTCGGAGCTGACCAGCTCAAGCGTTTTAATGGCCGAGTCGTCCAGCTGCATCTTATTCGACGGCTCAAAAAAAGCGGGGGAGAAAGATTCTTTTACGCCGGGCTGGTTGGCTTTGATATAAGCCGTCACATTGAGCGCGGTCTTGAGCGCCAGCCTGTTGTTCTGCCAGACCGCTGCCGTTGTCCAGGGCGGCTGGCCCCGCACTTTTTCCGAAAAGGCCAAAGTGAGGGGCTGGCCCTCGGCCGCCGTTGAATATTCGCTCAAGCTCGCTCCGCCGTCCGCAAGGCCCCTTTTTTTGATCTCGGCGGCGGTTTTGGCGCCGGCCAGTATCTCGGAGGGGGCTATCCTTGAAAGGAGGGCCGAGAGCTGGTAAAAATCAGGGTCGTTCAGGTTCTGGGTGGCGAAAAACTCGCCGGTGGAGACCTCTATATAGGCCAGACCCCAGCCGACGAGGTCTATCTCTATGGCCGCCAGGTAATTGGCGGATTTGGTCTGGAGCAGTTCGTCTTCCACTATGGTGCCGGGCGTTATGAGCCGCACGACTTCGCGCTTGAACAATTTGGTTTTTTTCGCGTCTTCGCCTGAAGGCGAGATCTGCTCGCAGATGGCCACTTTGCGGCCGGCGGCCAGAAGCTTCGCGATATAATTGGAAGAGGAGTGGTACGGAAGGCCGCACATCGGCACGCCCTGCCTTGAAGTGAGCACCAGGCCCAGCAGGCCGCTGGCGGTCCTGGCGTCGTCGGCGAACATCTCGTAAAAATCGCCCAGCCGGAAAAAAAGGATGGCATGAGGATACGAAGCCTTGAGGGCCTGGTACTGCTGCATCAAAGGGGTTTCGGGAATTTCGACAGATGGATTCATAAACTTGATACTATAGAAATTTCCTTTCTGATTTCACCGCAGAGGCGCAAAGGACGCAGAGAGGAAACATAAAAAACCGGCCCATTTGGTCTATTGATTAATCAAGCGCAGTATTGTTCTCAATTATAAGGATTTCTCTGCGACCTCTGCGTCTCTGCGGTGAATCTAAAAGTCCGCCTTCTTACTTCTTGCTGTTACTGAGATATTGTAGCAAAAGCGCGTTGGCTTCCGGGAGAGCGCGCGCCGCCATGAACGACGCCCGCAGGGCCGAAGAATGGGGAAAGCCCTTCAGCCAGTAACCGACGAGCTTTCGCGCGCGGACCACTCCGCTCTCCGGGCCGTACAGGGCGGCGTTCAATTCCAGGAACCGCATGAACAGTTTTATTTTTTCAGCCGGGCTCCGCGTGACATTATGGGCCGTACCCCCACCCTCGCCCTCCCCCGTAAAGGGGGAGGAGTATGGTAACATCCCTCCACCTCCGAGGCCTTCGGCCACTTCGGCGAACACGGCCGGGTTCCCTGCCGCGGCGCGGCCTATGGCCACGCCGGCGCAGCCGGTTTCAAGTATCCTGGCCGCGTCGGCGGCCGCGCGGACCCCGCCGTTGCCGAAAACAGGTATTTTCACAGCGGCCGCGGTCCCGGCAAAAGCTTCATAATCGGGCGGGCCGCTGTGTAAATCCGCGGCGGCGCGTCCGTGCAGGGTTATGGCCGAAGCCCCGGCCCCCTCTATGAGGACGGCAAGCCCCGGGCTTATGACTTCTTTGGCGGTGAGCCCGGAACGGATCTTTACCGTCACCGGGATCTTTACCGCTTTGACGGTCTTTTTAATTATATCTTCAAGTATTCCCGGCTCTTTCATAAGGGCGGCGCCGGAGCCTGAGCGCAGTACTTTCCTGACGGGGCAGCCGGCGTTGATGTCTATAATGTCGGCGCCCAGTTTTTCAGCCTCTTTGGCCGCAAGAGCCATGCTTTCCGGGTCGGAGCCGAAAAGCTGTATGGCGATAGGATGCTCGGACGGGTATAGCTCAAGAAGCTGCAGCGTCTTTTTGTTCCCGTACCTTATGCTTTCGGCCGAGACCATCTCGCTTACCACAAACCCCGCCCCGCCTTCTATGCAAAGCGAGCGGAACGCGGCGTTCGTTATGCCGGCCATCGGGGCCAGGGCAAGATTATTCTTAAGCTCCACGGAGCCTATTTTCAGCTTTTTTATAAGTTGTTTCACGGTTTGACAAGCAGCTGGTATTTGCCGTCGTGCCCGGGTTTGAAATCGCGCGGCTTCCTTTTAACCACTTCGTTCACTTCCTGGCGTGAGGCGCCGATCTCCCGGAGCACTTTGGCCTGGAACCGGGAGGCTTTGGCTTCCATGGCCAGGAGGGAATCCAGGCTTGTAAAATCAAAATTCAGGGGGTTTACCGGCCATTTCCCCGTGTCCGCTGAGGCGCCTGGCGGCGGGGGAGCGCGGCCGGCTTTCTTCTTCTTCTTTGCGCTGAACGCGGCGTAGGAGTGGAAAGCCTGGTGGGCTATTATGCCCGCGCACCAGGGAAGCGAGCGGAAGGCGTGGGCGTTTGAAATGGCCGCCACGGGCAGGCCGCCGTCCATGTGAAAATCCGTTTTATCCTCGTTCCTGATCACAAAAATGTATCTTTTGATGAAAAGGAAAGTATCGCGGTCCGAGAGCCAGATAAGCTTGAGCGCGCGCGTCACCTGGCTTTTAAATTCAGGGGAGCCCTGTATGTCAAGGGCCGCTATGGATTTTGCCTCTTCCGCCGCCGGAGAAGGGACGCTGCTTGCCGCCGGGGCGGCCCGGCCGAAATTAAAATCCTGCGGCGCCTTGCCGGAGGTGTCCTCCGGCGTATGCTTTAAAATATAGTATAAGCCGCCCGCGGACAACAGCAGCAGCGGCAGGACGGAGAGGACCTTATGGACCTTGAAAAAACTTTTATGCTCTGGTTCCATAACAACAGGGTTTAGGGTATAGGGTTCGGAGTAAGGAGCTCCTTATTTCTGCACCCACTACCCTCTCCCCTATACCCTCTACCCTGCCTTATTTGAACGCTTTCAGGTAAGACTTATAGAAAGCCTCAAGTTCGTTGTCCGGGTTCTGGAATTCAAGAATGTGTTTTTTGCAGCCGCGCCGGGAACAGATCTGCACCTGCCCGCCTTCTTTAAGATCGAAGGCCACCATCTGGGCGGAGCAGACGTCGCATTTTCTGGTGCTTTTAAGATCGGCCTTGCAGCGGGGGCAGCGAAACCCCGCTATCTTGCCTATCGGAACGCCGAGTTCCGTTTCCGTTTTGTAGCTGCCGTAAGCCGAACTGAGATGGAGGGGGGAGTTCTTGCCGGCATAGGTCAGATGAACCAGTATGGCGGTCGTGTTGTCAAGTTTCTTTTTTGGCTCCATCATGGATTTCCCGCAGTGCGGGCATTTCACGGAAACGCGTACCATCAGGACCTCCTGAATTTTCGGAAGGCTAAAGGATAAAGGCTGAAGGATAAAGGAAAAGATATTTGGAAAACAAAGAGAGTTTTTCCGCCCCTTAGCCTTTAGCCCTCATCCTTTATCCTTCCCGGAAAATTCAGCTGAATTTTCCGGGTATAGTGGATATAATATCAAATTATCCCGCCGCCCGCTTTGCAATTTTTCAGGCGAACAGCAATTACACAAACAGCCGCGGAATTGCTGAGCCGGCCCGCAACAGTTTGAAAGCCTTTATGAATATAAGCTAAAATAACTCCGGGCTTATAAGGATTCCGTAACATAGCAGGGGGGCCGGCTTGAACACAAAAACACTGGTTTTATTTCTATATGCTTGCGACAATTTTGTCGCATAATGTCGCAGAAATGTCGCAGGAATGTCGCACGTTTGGGGTTGCAAATGTCGCAGGGAATCCTTTACACTATTATGGTAGGACAACAAAGGGACATGCCCTGAAAGAAGGGATATTGAGATTAGCTTCAGGGCTGGGGAAACCCGGGGCCGTAAAAACATGTAGCCACTGAAACTTGAGCCAATTGGAGTGAAAATTATGAAAACTTTTAATTGCGCGCTTATAGGTGCTTTTATATTTTTTGCCGGAACGAATCTATGGGCTGTTCCCGCCGGATTTAATATCCAGGGGCGGCTCACCGATGCCAACGGTGTTAATAAAAACGGCACATTCCAAATAAAATTTTCGGTTTTTAAAGTTGAAACCTACGGGCCAGCCCTATGGGAACAGACGCAAACTGTGCCTGTGCAGAACGGGAATTTCCAGGTTATATTGCAGGGGGATGTGCTGGAAAACGCCGTGAAAGATCTTGACGCTGCTTATGTGGAAATAAAGGTCGGGGCCGAGCCGCCGCTTGTCCCCCGGCAACCCTTGTTGCGTTCACCGTTTTCCCCGCCCGAGGTGACGGGAAAAGCGGATGTGCTCATACAAAGCGACAGCCAGAACAGCGGTTCCGGAATTATAGCGATGAAAACCGGAAGTAACGACAGGCTCACCATTTTAAACAACGGTAATGTGGGAATTGGGACGACGGGGCCGGCTGGAAAATTACATGTGGCAGCTTTAGGTGATGCTATAGTGATAAGACCTGCTACAATGGAGACAGGCGATGTGTCAAAGTTAGTTTTTAGTGATCCAGATGGCGCCACAGGACCAATGATGATTGAATACAAAGATGATGGCACCCCAGATTTAGCAATAATGGGCGGCAATGTTGGCATCGGGACAATGAGCACGTTTACGGGTCCGAAGGGTCAGACGGCGAAATTGAATGTAGCGGGTGCAATTAACTTTAACCCCATAGGACATACGGTTATGATGACTGATACTCCGGGATATCTTGAATATTATATCGATGGTAACTACTGGGGAGTAAGTATTTGGGCTTCTTCAAAGCACTTTAAAACCGATATTACTGAATTAGAACTAGATTCCGGCATGATTTACGACTTGAGGCCGGTTAGCTTTAACTGGATAGCCAAACGTGGCGGAAAAAGAGATTTTGGTTTGATTGCGGAAGAGGTTGAAAAAATTTTACCGTTACTAATTAAATGCTCAGGAATTTCAATGTTCCTCACGCAAAGGCGCAAAGGCGCAAAAAAACAGATGCATGCCCGCTTTTCTTTGCGAGCTTTGCGGCTTTGCGCGAGACAAGACAGGCCTGTAGTTACATTTTGCGGCCAAAGGCTA
>JAHJSU010000193.1 GCA_018829985.1 Elusimicrobiota bacterium
ATGGATCAAACGGTTTGTTGTCTGATTTCTTTCGTGTCTTTGTGACTTTGTGGCTGAGTAGTAACGATTTTTATGATTAAACATGATCTGCGTCCATCCTATTCATCTGCGTCATCTGCGTTCCATGTATTACTGCTGAGTAGTTACGATTTTTATGATTAAACATGATGTCTGTAATTATCTGCGTCCATCACATTCATCTGCGTCATCTGCGTTCTATGTATTATTGCTGAGTTACGTTGCAGCCGGTATTTTGTCTTTGGCGGCTTTGCCGGCCGGGGCCTACGAACTGCCGTCGGCCACAGGCACGCACCGGGTCGCGTTCTCGTCCGAGGAAGGCGACTTTAACGAATATACCAGGGTGATAAATCTTAAAGGTTCCGTGCAGCTTGACGAATTGGATCAGGAAAATAAAGTGATAAAGATCATAAAAGGCAGGAATCTGAGCATAGATGTCGCAAGCAGGACCATCCATGTACCGGAAGATTTCGTCATGGATTCTGATTCCGGCACTGTTTACGGCAAGAGCGGGATGTTCGATTACTACGCCGAAACCGGGCATATAAACGACGGGCGGTTCACCTACAAAAACTTCGTGTTTTTCGGCAAAAAAGTGGAATTGGCGGAAAAACGTTACATTTACAAAAAGGCCACCATCACCACTTGCGACGAGAGCCCGCCCCATTACCAGATAAAGGCTTCCAGGATCTACCTGGCGCCCGGCCGGTATTTCCTGGCGTACAATACGCTGTTTTATATCGGCAAAATGCCTGTTTTTTATTTCCCGGTCCTTTATAAGCCTATGGCCGGCGGCACTCCGTTCATCAGCAGTTTCTCTCCGGGCGTGGACGGGCGCAACGGCGCTTACGTCAAGTCCAATTATATTTTCAGGTTCAGTCCCTATACCAAGGGCAAATTGTTCCTGGATTATTTTTCAAAAAAAGGCTTCGGCGCCGGCGCGGAGGTCGACTATCAGAAAAAAGAAAAAAATATCACCAATCTTTCAGTTTACCGGATACGCGAATACGGCGCTGAGGATGACCGCTGGGGCGCGAACGGCGGTTCCTGGCACATGCTGAGCCGCTTCAATGAAACGGACCGCGGCACTTATTACAGCCAGGTTTTTTTCAGGGCGCTTTCGGATCCGGAATTCAATAACGACTTTTTCAGGTCCAACCCGTTCGCCGTAAGCCCGGATAAACAGGCCAGCCTGGCGTTCACGAGGAAATCCAACTCCACGATCACTCGCCTGAGCTTTGACGAGAAATACACCCGCACGCCGGACCTGAAGCATTTTCATAAATCCTATGAATCGGCCCCCCGGCTGGATTTCCAGACCGTGCCTTTCAAGCTGGGGAAGACGCCTTTTATGAATACTTTCAAC
Source organism: Elusimicrobiota bacterium (assembly GCA_018829985.1). GTDB lineage: Bacteria > Elusimicrobiota > Elusimicrobia > Elusimicrobiales > UBA9959 > JAHJSU01. The sequence goes on from JAHJSU010000193.1 coordinate 1,385, forward strand.
GGCTACTTCGCGAGCGTCAAGGAAGCGGATCTCCCGTATTACCAGAAGAAAGGCCGGGGCGTGTGGACGGTATCCGAAGCGATGCCGCTGGCGCGCAATATAACGTTTTTCCCTTCGGTCTTTTACGATGCCAGGGTGTTCGTCGCGACCAGCGCCGTGACCGCCGACCTTTGGATAGGGAGATACGGGACCAGCCTTAACCTGCGCTATGACCGGCTGTGGGGCTCGTTCGATATGCGCTACTCATACACCGGGCGGCTTGCCGCCAATAAACTCGCGAAGGACCGGCGCGCCGCCGACAAGGGAGAGGAGATCAGTTCCCTGTCCCCGGAGTTGTTCATAATGCCCCATTACAATACTTATTTCAAGGCCAATACGTCTTATGACCTGCGCAACTCCGCGCGCGGAAGTTTCGCGGACCACCTGTCCACGATGACCGTCGAATATTATCACGCGCCGCGCAAGAACCTGGATATCTATCTGCAGGATTCCTACAGCTTCGCCAAGGGCAACAGGAGCTTCGTGGCCCAGGTGAATTCCGGCGGCACGCAAAATTACACGGGGCTGGGGCTGGCCAGCTACAACTCCCAGCCCGGCGTACTGGTTTTCAACCAGACCTTCGGGTTTAAAGTGCCGTGGGCGGACTCCTGGCGCGCCGAGGCGATACTGCGCTATAAACTTGTGCATGAAGCAGGGTTGAATTTTACCGGTTTTTGTTTTTTTGAGAAAAGCCTGATACTCTACAAGGATTTCCATGATTTCCGCACCCGCTGGGATTTCAGGGTGCGCAGGGGAGTCAAGGAATTCTCTTTCCTCCTGAGCCTTAAGATGAACGATCCGGCCAGGAACGACAGGCTCGAGGAATCGTCCAGGAACTACTGGCATCCCTGGCGCAAGGTCGGCCAGATCAGGGACTAGGGGCTAGGGGCTAGGGGCTAGGGGCTAGGGGCTAGGGGCTAGGGGCTAGGGGCTAGGGGCTAGGGG
>JAHJSU010000019.1 GCA_018829985.1 Elusimicrobiota bacterium
CCCTAACCCCCAAAGGCAGCCCTGCTATTTTTTGTGTCAGCGGTGAAGGAATTCTGCGGCGGGGGACGAGGAAATTCTTATTTTTGCCCCCGCCCTACCCTCCCCCAGTGTCGCAAAACTTATAGTTTTGCGACACTCAAAGAGGGGAAGGGGAAATTCCCCGACGAGGGGGGAAAAGAGGGAGTTGGACTTTTGCGACACTCGCAACGAGCTCGCGGAATTCTCTTTTTCCCCGCAACAACTTCATCAAATACGATATAATAAAACAAACAGGAAAATATATAAAAGAGGTGCGCAGGGTTATGAAATACATTCTTCTCAGCGCCGCGCTTGCATTATTGTGCGGCTTGTTTTCGGGGTGCGCCTCCGCGCGGAGAGCGGATATGCGGTCCAATACGGATAAGCTTCTGCAGGAAGCCGCGCAGGACGTAAAATAAGGCTTACACGCATGACGCCTCTTTTTTTTACCAGGCCCGCCGGTTTGCCGGCCATAATTCTGGCCGGTCTGCTGACCGGGTGTGCCGGCCCGCAGGGGCATAAAACGGAGTCACTTCGATTAAGAGCGGCTGCGCTTCTGACCGAGGCTGAAAATCCCGCCGTGAACCATGTCCGGCCGCCAGGCAGGGAGGCCGGCAAGGATGAAAAAACGGCGGGGACAGCTCCGATTTTGCCTCCAATAGAACCCGGTTCATCTCCCGTGATTAAGACAAAGCCGCCTTTCTCCGACCGCACGGAAACATCAATAGCATTTGAGGAAACCGGGAAAAGTTTCACATCGGAGTATGAACAGCCGGTTAAATGCGCGCAGCGCGCGGAACAGGAAGCGCTGATGAAGGCGATGAGGAAGGCCGGGGTGGACGTCATTTACGGCTTCGCGGACGCGCTGGCCCAGGCCGGAGACCGCTCCCGCGAGTTTATCTCGCGGTATTTTCTTACCTGGTCGCGCGGGATAGCGCGCTGGGACCGCGTCGGGGAACCCCGGAAATCCATTGAAGCCGGCGGCGTGGCCTGCGAAATAACGATAAAAGGGGAAATTGCGCAGAAAGGCGGGCCGGACCCGGCCTATAACATATTACTGGACGGCGGAGGGCTGGATAAAACGATTTATCAGGAAGGGGAGGATGTCGCCGTTTCCTTCAGGATAACCCGCGATTCGTATCTGTATATTTTCAGCGTTGACGAGGAAAACAAAACCTGGCTTGTATTTCCGAACAGGTACCTGAAAGAAAACCGCATCGCCGCCGGCGCCGGGTTCCACTACCCGCCCGCCGGTTCCGGCCTGCAAATGAAGGCGGCGCTCCCGAGCGGAAGAACCGACGCGATGGAGGTGCTGCATATAATAGGCGTAAAAAACAACCGCCTCCTGGATCTGGAGGAAACAAAGGAATTTAAGCTCAATGATTATTTTTTGCTGGACTTCGGGGACTTCTCAAAGCTCGCGGAACGCCTGGGCAAGCTGGACAGAAGCGAATGGACGATGGCGGTGTTGCCGTACGAACTGAGGAAATAAAACGGAGGAAGAATACATGACCAAAACAATAATGTCCGCCCTGGCCGCGGCGGTCCTGTGCGGCTGCGCAGGCGCGCCCTGCTGGACGAAAAAAGGCCCCGCGTGCGACGCGAAGTGCAAAGACGCGCTCTGCGCCGACGGCATGGCCGAAGCGAGCGTAAAATCAACGGCGTTGCGCGAGGAAACGGCGGAAGAGCGCGCCCGGGCCAAACTGCTGTCAATTCTGGAAGCGAGAATCACCCGGATCATGAAAGATTATTCCGGCCCGGAGGGCGAACTGACCGAGAGAGCCATGCGGAGCATAGCCAAGGGCCAGATATCCGGCGCGGAGCTGTTTGACCGCTACACACAGAGCGACGGTTCAGTGCGCGCGCTGGTTGGAATAAACCCCGCGAAATTCAAGAAGGCGGTGGAGGATATCCCGCAGATCCAGGAAGCGGCCCGCAAGTTCCTGCGCCAGAGGACGGACGAGCTGCTGAAAGAAGCGGAAGATAAATAGCATGAGGAAGCGTTTCATCCGCCGGCTTGCCATGCCGGTTTCCCTGGCCGTCTGCGCGGCGTGGGCGCCGCCGGCCGGGGCCCAGCAGTGGCCCGATCTTTCCGCGCCGGCGCGGGCCGTGGGGGGCGGGGAGCAGGACGCGGCGGTGGTGGTGGGGATTGAGGGCTATGCCTTTGTGCCGGAAGTGGCGGGGGCCGAAGCCAATGCCAGGGCGTGGTACGACTACTTCGCCAGGACCCGCGGCATTCCGGTAGGCCGGGTCAAGCTCCTGACCGGCGTGGACGCCACCCGCGAGGAGATGCTCGGCGCCGTACGCGGCGCGGCCGCCGGGGCAGGCCCGGAAGGAACCCTGTGGTTCGTGTTCGTGGGGCATGGGGCGCCGTCCAGGAACGGCAAAGACGGGCTGCTGGTCGGTGTGGATGCGCAGCAAAAGGCCGCCACCATCCAGGCCAGAAGCCTTACGCGCTCGGACTTGCTCGGCGCCCTCGGGCAAAGCAAGGCCGGCGCCATCCGGGTAATTCTGGACGCCTGCTTTTCCGGCAGGCGCGAGGATGGAAGTTCCATTGCGCCAGGCCTCCAGCCCCTGGTGACCGTGTCCCTGCCCGCTTTTGCGGATCCCAGGATGGTGGTGCTGACCGCGGCCAAAGGGAATCAGTTCGCCGGCGCCCTGCCCGGCGTGCGGCGGCCGGCGTTCAGCTACCTGGTATTGGGCGGCTTGAGGGGCTGGGCCGGGAAGGCGCAAGTGACCGCCGGGAGCTTATGGAGGTACGCGACCGAGGCTCTTGAGGCCACGCTGCGCGGCCGCGACCAGACGCCGGAGCTGAGCGGCAAAGAAACGGCGCTCATGGCGCCTTCCGCCGGCGAGAGCGGGCCTGATCTGGCCGCCCTGGCCAAAGCCACGGCGGGCGGCAGCGCCCGGGAAGAAATGTTTAAGATATCCAGCCTGCCCGAAATCCCCCGGATTACAACGCTCAATTCAATAGGGCAGCTCACGTCCGGGCTGGATTTCAGGGATATTGACATACCCGCGATGGAAAAATACGATAAGGCTGTCAGGCTGGACGAATCAGACGCTTTACCGGAGGAAAAAATCCGGGGCTGGCAAGGGCTGGCGGAAATTTCCAGGTTCTCCGATATTGCCGGCAAAAGGGCGAAGCAATGGGAACGCTACATTGAAGAACGAAAAGCGGCTGAAGAGGCCCGCAGGCTGAGAATGGAAGCGTGTGACAACGACTGGGAAAAACTAGCGCGGCTGCTGCCCCTGAAAGTCATAGCTGAAACCGACAAGAAAAGATGGTCGGAGATGTTTGTGAAGGCCTATGGCAAAGCATATGACGACAACCCGTATATTGCGGAACTGGCGCCTTTTTTGCCGCCCGGGACGGTGAAGGTAACTGCCGGTTCCAAGGCGCCGCCGGTACGGCGCGGCAAGGCGGGCATTGAGTGGGTTACAATCCCCGGCGGGACGTTCGCGATGGGCGCGGATGACTGGTCTGATACGAAGCCCAGGCATTCCGTCACGGTCAGGACTTTCCAGCTGGCAAAAACCGAGGTCACCAATAAACAATACCGGGCCTGCGTTGAGGCTGGGGCCTGCACACCGCCAAGCTCATATAACGGAGGCGACGACCACCCCGTAGTTTACGTGGACTGGCGCCAGGCAAAGGCTTTCGCGGAGTGGGCGGGCGGCAGGCTGCCGAGCGAGGCCGAGTGGGAATATGCGGCCCGGAGCGCGGGCAAGGAACGAAAATACCCCTGGGGCGATGAGGAGCCCTCATGCGAACGGGCG
>JAHJSU010000194.1 GCA_018829985.1 Elusimicrobiota bacterium
CCACCTTCACTTCTTCAAGCCGCACCAGGCCCTCCTTGTTCAGGACTATCCTTATGCGGTCATAATGTATCTTCAGCTGCCCCGCGGCGTCGGCGTAGCTATACTTGATGACCAGGTTCATGTGGTAGACCCGGGCGCAGGCCGCGGTCTTGACGGCGCCGGTCTCCGGCTCGATATAAGGATACGATACCTGCGAATCGTCGGCCTGGCTTATAAAGTCCTTTATGTTGAAACGCATGATGTCGTGCAGGTCCTTGCGCCGGTCGTGGACCTTCAGTATTTTCTTTGGGTAGAGGATTATCTCTTTTTTATACTTGAACACCCGCTCCGGCTTGCCGTCCTCGTCTATCGAGGTCAGATTATCAATGTTCCTTATCCTTGAAATATCCGGCGGCACGGCGCGCTCGGAGATGAAGGTGAAAGCTTCTTTCAGAACGCCTATTTTTCCGGAGGTGCCGGGGTCCAGTATCTTTATCTCCCTGTCGGAGGTCCACCTGGTCAGATTTTTTGAAAACAGCAGTTTAAGCCAGTCCTTTATGCGGTCCTTGAAGATATAGCTTGCGACTATGACCAGCACGAACGGCACGCTGTTTATGGTATAGCGGTTCTGGGCGTAGATGGCGGCCAGCACGGCGAAAAGCATGGCCAGGCCCGCCGCCGCGCCGAACAATATCTGCGTCAGGGTCTGGCCCTCGTCCACCTCGGTCTTCAGGTAGAGCGCGCTCGAGATGAATTTTTTAAGCACCCCCCTGCGGTAGATTATGCTCTCGTTGCCGAAAGTCTCTTTAAGGACGGAAGGGTAGTTCATAGCGGCGCGGTGGCGGTTCTGCGAGATTATCAACTCCGCAAGCCCGGCTTCAAATTCCTTAAAACCGGCGGGGGAGGAGGCGTTATTCCTCAGGGCGGCCAGAAGCCCCGTGAGGTATTCCTCCATAATAAGACTGAAATACTCGTCAAAGAAAGCAAAGGTATCCCGCAGCTTCACCGGCACGGCCGGGTCAAACACCGAAGTTTTGAGGAGCTTTATCCGGTTTATGAGGCATTTCAGGTCGCGGACAAAATTCTGAAGACCCTCGCCCTCCGGGCCGTCAAGCTGCCCGGCTGTCCAGCCGCCCGGCCGCCCGGCCGCCGCTGAGGGCTTACAGGCCTCAAGGCCCGCCATGAACATCTTAACATAATCCCGTATCTCGCCCCTTATGATGCAGCCCAGCAGCTTGAACTCCTCGTAAGCGGTGTTTACCAGCTTCGGGTCCTTCGAGCCGGAAAGTATCTTTTCCAGGCTCGCCTGTATCTTGTTCAAAGGAGAAACGGCGAGGCCGGGGTCGCAGAGCCTGGCCAGGTTTATGGCCGGCGTCTTAAACCTGATATAGCGCTGGTTATTATTGTAAAAATCCTCTTTGGTATAGGTTTGCGGCCCGATATTCAGCGCGCGCGGCACGAAGAAATAACTTTCCACCTCATAGAAGCTTTCCGGCGAAGGCGGCAGGTCCATGTCCAGTTTTATCTCAAAGCGGTGCTTGTCGTGCAGGGTTATCTTGGAGTCAAAAATATCGTTCCGTTCTTCTATCATAAGAGTAAAAGAGTCTAAAGTGCAGAGTCTAGAGTCTAAAGTGTAGAGTCTGGGGTCGATAGTCTAAAGTCGAAAGTCTAGAGTCTAAAGTGCGGAAACATTGTTTTATTACTTTAGACTTTTGTTCTATTTACTTTCGACTTTAGACTTTGCTTCTTATCTGTCCGGATGGAACTTTTCGTGCGCCGCTTTCACGCCCGATTTCTCCACATGGGAGTAGATCTGGGTGGTGTTGAGGCTTGAGTGGCCCAGCATCTCCTGCACGGCGCGCAGATCCGCGCCGCCCTGCACCAGGTGCGAGGCGAAAGTATGCCTAAAAAGGTGCGGATATATCTCTATGGCCACATCCGCCTCTCTGCCCAGCTTCACGATATCCTTCCACAGCTGCACCCGGCTAAGCTTACGGCCGTCCCTGTTGACGAAGATCTCGGCGTCCGCGGTTCTGCCGCCGAACTTGGCCTGCCGCAGCGCCAGGTATTTCTTTAAAGTCTCAAGCGCGGCCTTATGCACCGGCACTATGCGCTCTTTGGCCCCTTTGCCGAATACCCGCATCCAGCCCTGCTGCGCATTTACGGCCTCCAGGCGCAACGCCAGCAGTTCCGAGATGCGCAGGCCCGCGGCGTAAAGCAGCTCTATGGCGGCCATGGTGCGCATCCGCGCGAACTTATCCCGCGCCGGGAAGCTCAGGAGTTTCTCCATGTCCCGCCCCGATATGAACCTCGGCACCCGCTGCGCCAGCCTGGGCGCCTTGAAATTGCGCGTCGGGTCCGCCGGGAGCTTCCCCTCAAGCATCATAAACCTGTAAAAACAGCGCAGAGCCTCCGTCTTCCTGAAGATAGAGGCGGCTTTCAGCTTTTTAACGGACCGCAGCGCCCAGAGGTATTCCTCTATAAAATGCGCGTCGGCCTTAAGCGGGTCGCTTTTCAAAGCGGAACAATAATCCAGAAAAGCCTTAAGATCGCCCGCGTACGCCAGGCAGGTGTTTCTGCTTAAGCCCCGCTCAAGCGTGAGATACCTGTAAAAAGCCTCGGCAAGTCCGGTCATAGAACAGTAGTAGGTAGTAGGTGGGAGGTGGTAGGTAGTAGGATTCGTATTCCTTAAACACCCTGCCTGCTACCGACACTGTTCCGCCCGCTTATTTTGTGCCACCGGTTATTTTTTTAAGGCCTTTTCCTTTCTTTCAATTTTTTCGGCCGGTTTTTCAGCCGTCTTCTCGGCCGCCGCGGCGCCGGGCAGCAAAAAGCGGGAGCGCAGCTCGGTCTCTATCTCCTTTAATTTGTCCGGATTCTGTTTCAGATACGCCTTGGCGTTCTCCCTGCCCTGCCCCATGCGCTCGGTCTTGTAGATAAACCAGGTGCCGGTCTTCTCTATCAGGCCTGTTTCAACGCCCATATCCAGAGCGCAGCCCTCGGTGGAGATGCCCACGCCGTTGACCATTTCAAATTCCGCCTGGCGGTAAGGCGGAGCGACTTTATTTTTGACCACTTTCACGCGTATCCGGGCGCCGGTCACCACATCGCCCTGCTTGATGGTCTCTATCTTCCTGATATCCATGCGCACCGAGGAGTAGAATTTAAGCGCCAGGCCGCCGGGCGTGGTCTCGGGGCTGCCGAACATCACGCCTATTTTATGCCTGAGCTGGTTGATGAATATGACCGTGGTCTTGGTGGTGGCCATGATGGAGGTGAGCTTCCTTAAAGCCTGGCTCATAAGCCGCGCCTGCAGCCCCATGTGCTGGTCGCCCATCTCGCCTTCTATCTCGGCCCTGGGGACCAGGGCGGCCACGGAGTCGATGACGATGAGGTCCACGGCGCCGGAGCGCACCAGCTTCTCGGTTATCTCAAGCGCCTGCTCGCCGGAGTCGGGCTGGGAGATAAGGAGATTGTCTATATCCACGCCGAGGCGTTTGGCGTACATCGGGTCCAGCGAGTGCTCGGCGTCTATGAAAGCCGCCATGCCGCCGCGCTTCTGGACTTCGGCCAGGATGTGCAGGGTCAAAGTCGTCTTGCCGCCGGCTTCGGGTCCGTAGACCTCTATCACGCGGCCGCGGGGAAGCCCGCCTATGCCCAGCGCCAGGTCCAGGGACAGCGCGCCGGTGGGGAACGCCTCTACCCTTATCTTGGCCGATTTCTCGCCGAGCAGCATGATGGCTTCTTTGCCGAAGCTCTTCTCTATCTGCTCCAGCGCTATTTCAAGCGCTTTATCTTTTTCTTCTTTACCCATGGTGTTTCCTCCAGCTGATTTCCCCCCCAAGCTTGGGGGGGATCCGCCTGCGGCGGAAAATTACCAAATTCCCCGGTTTGGCTGCCGGTGCCGCGGTTATATTATAATACCGGCACGCGACAGCGTCATGTCGCGGTGTTTTTTCCGTTTTTGATAAAATTCCGGGGTTCCAAACCGCGATGATACTAATGATTACCTTATATTATAGCCCTAATTGCGCCGATTGGCAAAATTAAGAATTATCCGCCGGGCGGCAAGGGCCATATTCGTGTTAGGCTGGTTTATTGGCAGGCGGGATATTTAAAACTTCTTTTTAACGCTTAACTTCTGCACGTTGCCCATTTCGCCGAACGGCGACATGGAATAATCCAGCCCGGTGTTTAAGAAATACAAGCCCACGCCGGCGGAGAACCCCCCCGCACCCTTGTTCCCGATGTTTAACCCCCCGGTTTCGTTCATCATATAGCCGGTTCTCAGCGCAAATCCCGGCATAAAGTTGTAATTCCCCAGTTTAGAATAAACCAGTAGAAGGAAAGCTGGTATTTTTTTAAAAACATTTTTCAGGTTATTATTGGTTTCCATAGGCTTTAATACAACTCCCTAAGCAATCTCCTTTCCCTGGTATATCACACTCCCCAAAAGGAGTTCCAAGTGTAACAGTTTAGTCAAACCGAAGGTAGTTGCAGAGCTTGCTCTGCGAGCAATAGGCAAAGCAAGCTTTGCCACTACATATTTTTTTTAGGAAAGCTAAACTGTTACGAATGGGAAATATATTCCATAACTTGTATTCCCCGGCGCCCGGCGAACATAACCAATATTGCCTCCGGCTGCTTCAACAATTTCCAAAGGATTTAATGACTGAAAAGACCGGGTAACACGGGTTAAAATTCGCGGGAGAGCGATACGGGATAGCGGGAGTCGAGGTTTTTGGCGGCTTCATAGCCGAAAGCGAAATCCCATTGCCCTTTCTTGATGCCCAGCCCGAACGTCATGTTCTCTTCGGGCCTGTCGAACAGGTAGCCGGCCCGCAGCCTCAGTATTACCATCCTGGATATTTCCATGTTCATCTCGAACCCGGCCTGGTAATACGACTGTTCCTTCGCGGTCCTGCTCCAGTCGGCCGTCAGCAGGATATCGCTGTAGGTGACGTCGGCCGAGCGGTCCAGCAGGTTCGGAGGGTCAAGCTTGAACTTATACGCGGCCCCCGCGCGCAGCGTGGCCGGGGCGGGAGAGCCCTGCTGCTCGAACTTAATGGCGCCGCCGTTGTTCAGCGAAGCCGCGCCGAAGGTAAGGCGGTCCGTAACCCGGTAAAGCGCCCCGAAGTCGAAATGCCTGGCCGAGGCCGAAGCCGTTTCGGCCAGGTTGATGCTGGTGAACTTGATAGTGCCGCCCAGCGCCAGGCGCGGCCCGGGCAGATACGCGCCCGAGACCATAATGACCTTGTCCAGCTCGGCGGTTACCGCGCCCTGCGTGCCGTCCGAAAGGTTCAGGTTTATTTCCCCTGAATTGTAATAGAGAAAAGCCGGGGTCAGCACGAACGTCCCGAGCTTGAGCGGAACGGCGGCCAGCCCGTACCCCCCGCCTCCAAAACCGTTCATGTATGCCAGGCAGATTTCGTTCCGGGATGCAAAACCAAGGCCCGCGGGATTATACATCACGCTTTCCGCCCCGCCGGATACCGCCGTAAACGCCCGGCCCATGCCGGAGGAGCGGGCGCCCACGGGCCTGGTGAGTATAGGCGCGCCGGTGAGCCCCGCCCCGGCGCGGGCCTGTACGGGGTTAAGCGCGAAGCCTGCCGCCAGCAGAAAAAGGAAGGTTCTCATTTTATCAGCACCACTTTTTCAGTCTTATTGGTATTGGGTCCCTTGACATTCACAAGGTAAAGGCCGCTGGCCGCTACGGCCCCGCTCTCGGTCCTGCCGTCCCAGAAATAATCAGAAGCGCCTTTGCTTTGCGGCCCGTTATAGATCGTTCTCACAAAACCGCCGTTTATGGTGTAAACTTTGACCGTCACGTTGCCGCCGGCGAAAATGGTCACGTTTATTTTGCATTGCACGGCGGGGTTCCTTACCGGCCTGAAAAGATTGTCGGTCATCTCCACCGTGCCTTCGGGAGGCTGAGTGACAGAATAAGCTTTCAGGTTGGCATTGGTGGGTGTGATACCTAAGCTTGCGGCCGGCATGGCCTGCCAGGACGAGCCGTCGCTGCTGAGATAGCTGTTCCCGGACGCGGAAGCCCCGCTGGAATAGCCGGGCCAGTTCGCCTCCAGCGGGATCGGGTACGTATAGCTCGCGTTCACGGCTTTGACCACCACCGAAAACCGCTCACCGGCGTCAACGGAAAGATAGCCGACCGGCACGGTATAATAGCCGGGCGAGCTGACGGAACCGCCGCCGGAATAGGCCAGTGCCCCGCTGGCCGGCTGGCCCGCGGTCACGCCGGTGTAAACATACACGGTGTAAGCGGTGGCGGTGTCGTTGGTGTAAAAGCCGACGGCCTTCAGCCCTTCATTCCCCGCGGCGGTGAAAATGTTGGCATACCAGGCGGTGGCAGCGCCGAAGCCGTAATCCTGGACCCAGCCCAGGGTGTCGTAGCTGTATACCCGCGCGTAGTTGGTTACAGCCTCGCCCGTGAAGGCGGTGGCGTAGGCGTCCCGCCCGAACACTCCGTCATAATAGGAAACATAAAAATAGCCGCTCTCGCCCCAGCCTGTGCCCCACGAGTTTTTGCAGATGAACGCGCCGTTGCCGGCCGGCTGCCCCACCGGCACGCTGGTAAAGTTCGCTTTGGGATAGTCATCGTCCCAGCCGACTATGGCCACCTCGTGGTTACTGTAGTAACTGCTGGTGGAAACGTCGGCGTAATAGGAGGAGCAGACGAGTGAGTTCGGCATACAGTAACTATCGTTGTAGTAGAACGCCGCCCCGAGAGCGCCGTAGGTCAGCAAGGCGGCCTTGATGCGGTCATTGTCCGTCGGGCCGGAGCGCGGGGTGAGGAATATTATATTCTGCGCGTGTTTTACCACGGTGGAACTGGTCTCCGGAAGCGGGCCGCTCCAGCGCGTCAGGTAGGCGGCGGACATATAATCGTTCCCTCCGCCGCAGGAACCGAAATCGAAACCGCTGTTGGCGTCCAGGTCCGCTTCCGACAGGTCCAGCGTCTCACCGGGCATAAAGTATGACTCCAGCGAGGCCATCGCGCCGAAAGCCCAGCAGTCGCCGCAGGAACCCTGGTCTTTCACCGTGGTAACCCGGCCCTGCTCGCGCAAATCGTAGGAAGCCGCGTACGAAACTTTTTTTACGCCTTTTTTTTTCCCCGCCGCGGCCGCGGAAGCGGCAACGGCACCCCTCGGCGGAGGTATCCAGCCCAGCCCACGCCCGGTCAGCGTTCCGGGCGCCCGCGCCGGGCCGCGCGCTTTCAGCGCCTGAAGATATCGGAGGAACACCGGAGCGGCCGGAGCGGCCTTAAGGGTTCCGTCTTCGGCATAAGCCGCCGGAGCGGCCGCGAAAAGCGCCGCCGCGGCGAAGACCAGGATGAAAATTTTAGCAAAAGCCCTGCTCATATAAAGTTAGTCTAAAGTCTAGAGTCTAAAGTGTAGAGTTGAGCGTGTAGAGTGAATATAGGATACTCCTTATAATCTCTACACACTACACACTACACACTACACTCTCCACTCCCGGCTTCTGTTACGGCGGTTAGTCTATTGAAAGGGACTTCACATATTTTTTGTATCGGTCGTTTATATCGGACTTCGAGAGCCTGCCGGTCCTTTTGACGCTGAAATCTTCCACGCTGAAAGAAGATAATACCGTTCCGTAGGCCATGGCGCGCTTCAAAACCCTGAAACTGCGCCAGTCGGGACAGGCGGCCAGATAGCCTATGAACCCTCCGGCAAAAGTGTCCCCGGCGCCGGTAGGGTCCGCGACTTTCTCTATGGGCCGGGCCGGCAGGGAGATAACCTCTCCGCCGTAGAACAGCATGGCGCCGCTGTCGCCCCTTTTTATCACCACTATCTGGGGCCCCAGCCCCGTTATGATGCGGGCGGCCCTCAGCAGGTTATGCTCCTTCGTCAGCTGGCGGGCCTCTTCTTCATTCACAAAAAGCAGGTTGACCTTCGATAAAAGCTTCACGAGGGATTTTTTCTTGAGCGTTATCCAGTAGTTCATCGTGTCGCAGGCCACGAGCCTTGGCCCGCACATCTGGTTCAGGACGTCCCATTGCAGGTCGGGGTCTATGTTGGCGAGGAACAGCACCCCGCATTCGCAGTGCCGGGGCGCGAGCTTCGGCTTGAAATATTCAAAAACGTTAAGATGCGTGGCGATGGTGACGGCGTTCTTCAGGCCCCTGTCGTAGCGGCCCTTCCAGTGGAAGGTTTTGCCCGGCAGCACCTGCAGGCCCTTAAGGCAGATATTGCGGCGCTGCAAAAGCCTGCGGAAAGGGGCGGGGAAGTCGCGTCCCACCACGCCCACTATCTTTACCGGCGAGAACTGCGACGCGGACATCGAAAAATGCACGGCCGAGCCGCCCAGGGCCCTGTTCGTGCGCCCGTAAATGGTCCTCACGGAATCCAGCGCGACCGAACCGACGACCAGGATCGTGTTTTTCATATGTTATGAAAGTTTACAACTTTTGTTTTCAAACTTCAAAATCAATTCATTATTCAGCCATATCTCAGCGTTTTTTCTTCCGCCGGCCGGTGACGCGCCAGCGCGTCTGTGAAGGGATTTCCCGCCGGAGGGACAGGTCTATTTTCCCCTCAACGGGATCCACGGCGTTCACGATGACCCTGACCTTCGCGCCGGGCTTAAGGTTGGTGACGCGCAGCATGCCCTCGGCGCCCGTATCGCCGAGCAGCACGAACGTGCCGCTGTCAATAACGGTCGTAACGCTGCCGTCCAGCGTCTCGCCTATGCGCCCCTTGAACAGTTCCGCGCGCAGGAGATCCAAAGCCTTGTGCTCCGCGTCCGAGGCCGCGCGCTCGCGCTCCGAGCAGTGCGTCCCCGCCGCGGCCAGCGGAAGGGCGACGTGGTCCTCTTTTTTTCCGAGCAGAAGCGCCTTGACGGCGCGGTGCGCCGTCAGGTCGGGATACCTGCGGATCGGGGAGGTGAAATGGGCGTACGCCCGGGCGGCGATGCCGAAATGCCCCGCCGACTCCGGCGAGTAGACGGCCTGCCTCATGCTGCGCACGATCAGAGAATTTATTATATCCGCCAGCGGATGCGACCCGGCGCGGGCCAGCACGTCCTGCAGGCCCTTGTGCGGATCGGAGCCGAGCAGCCCCCCGGCGGCGAGCCCGAATTCGCCCAGGGTCTTTGCCAGCGTTTTCATCTTGGCGGGGTCGGGCACGTCATGGCGGCGGTGCAGGAACGGCCTTGCGGCGGCCATCAGCTCGGTCGCTATCGCCTCGTTGGCCAGCAGCATGAATTCTTCTATCAGGCGATGGCTCCAAAGCCTGGGACGAAGTGTGACGCGGAGCGGCTTGCCGGCGGCGTCGGTAACCACTTTATATTCCGGCAGGTTGAAATCAAGCGCGCCCCTGTCCACCCGCCGCTTATACAGGACCTTCGCCAGGGCGCCCATGCGCATTACGGCCTCGGCCGCGGCCTTCGGCGCCGCCACCCTGCCGCCGTCCAGCAGCGTCTGCACTTCTTCGTAGGTGAACCGCCGGCAGGACCGGATGACGGTAACGGCCATGCGCCGCCGCGTCACCTTTCCCGAAGAATTGACGTCCATGAACACGGACACGGTAAGCCGCGGCTGCTCCGGCACCAGGCTGCATAAATTATCGGAAAGCGAGGGCGGCAGCATCGGCACGACCCTGTCGGGCAGGTACACGCTGGTGGCGCGCGAATAAGCCTCCTTATCCAGCGCGGAGCCCGCCTTCACGTAATACTCCACGTCGGCGATATGCACCCCAAGGCGGACCAGCCCCCCGTCCAGGCGCTCCAGCGACACCGCGTCGTCAAAATCCTTCGCGTCGGCCCCGTCTATGGTGACTATCGGCAGGCGGAACAGTTCCTCCCGCCCCTTCCACTGCGAAGGGTGGAGCTTCTCACCGAACGCGGAGCTTTGCGCCAGCGCCTCTTTCGGGAAATATTCGCTGAAGCCGCGCGCGCGCAGCAGCGCGGTAATGCGGGCGCGCACATCGTCGCCCGGGCCCAGCAGTTCAGCGACCGTTCCGGCGGCCCCGGAGTTTTCCGTCGGCCAGCGGGTTACCCGCAGCACCGCGAAGGCCCCCTCTTCCGGTTTTATCGCGGGGGCGAAACCCGTGACCTGGGCCGGCGGCGCGCCCCCTTTTTCCGGACATACGGTCCAGCCGCGCGGCGACCGTTTAAGGATGCCGACGACAGACGCGCGGGCGCGTTTCAGCACGCGCAGGATCTCGCCGGAGAACCGGCCATTGGCTTCGCGGCGCACCCTGGCCTGGACCCGGTCCCCGTCCATGGCCAGGTCAAGCCCGCGGCCGCGCAGGAACACGTCGGAGCCGCCTTCGGTCTCCGTGAGCAAAAACGCAAACCGCCCGTGATGCTGTATCACGCCCTCAACGATATTATCCAGCCCCGCACTTTGGCCCGTTCGGAAAACGTGCGGGGCAGGCTGCCTGTTTGCGCCGTTCCCGGCTGTCTGCCCGGCCGGGCCTGAACGTTGAGGCGCGCTCCGTTGCCCGGAAGCGCGTCTATATTGCTGTCGTTTCCAATGTCGTTTCATAAAGTAAGTATCTCCCAAGCAGTCTCCAAATCTCGATTTTAAATCTTCAATCTTCAATCCTCAGCCTATCTCGATCGTTATCCTGCCGGGGGTCCGGCCGCTGCCTCCGGGATGAAAAAATATGGTATCCGGGATATGATACCAAAAATATGCGCCGGTAACGCCCGAAGCCCGCCGGCGCCGCCTGTTAACCAATTCCTACGGATATTTCAGTAACCGAAACTGGAAAAATGCATAAAATCTTTCTGGTCCCCCTCTATCCCGCCGCCCCACTTGAACCCGGCGGCCTTCATTTCCTTCACTATGGCCGAGTCTTTCGTGAGAGTCCCTTTTACGCCGGGCTTCCAGCGCCCGCCATGTATCAGCCGGCAGCCGGGCCCGAACTTGAAGCATTTATCATAAAGCCCGTTCTTTGAGCGGTTGATGTCCACGGCCACGCCATAGGCGTGATTGCTGAAGCCGGTCCGGTTGCCTTTTTTATCCAGGGGATTCTTGGTCCTTCCCGGCCGGTAGGCGGTGACCTCTAAAACCGGCTCTCCGTCCGCTATCAGCTTTTCAAGCGCGGCGCGCAGCACGCCGGAGATTTTCCTGCAGGCATAGAACGGTTTAAGCTTCCCTATCTTCAGCAGTTCCTGGTCCTCGAGGCAGACGGTGCAGCCGGTCGCGGGATCCCGTTCCTCCGCTGTAAGCTCCGAATAAGGATGCTTCACTTTTTTTATGTTCACCGCCCGCTTCTTGCGGATATTCCAGTTATAAACCTCGTAAGTGCAGGCCCCGCCCTTTGGCCCGTTCGGAAAAAGTGCGGGGCGGGCCTTCGGCGCCGCCGCCTCTTCGGCCGCCGCCCCGATAACGGCAGTTAAAAGAAAAACGAACAGAATGTTTCTCACCGCTTAAATCTCTCCCAAAGTTATTTCCCGCTTTTCGCGTAACTACTCAGGTCTGTCGTCGTAGTGGCAGAGTTTACTCTGCCCAAAAAGGCAAAGCAAGCTTTGCCACTACAAAAAATACGTGAAAAATACGGAGAACCTGAGTAGTTACCTTTTCGCCCCGATTCCGGTTTCTTCTCCCATCCCTTAAACCCTCAAACCCTTAGCCCCTTAAACCCTTTTTTATTTCACCACCGTAAACCGGACCGGGGCGGACCGGTAGGTCCTGCCGCCGCGCTTGACCGTGAAAAAAGCCCGGTGGAAGCCGGCCCGGAGCCCCCACTCCGCGCGCGGCCCCCGCTCCGGCAGTTCCTTTGAATCCACGCGCCAGACCGTATCCGGGTCATCGACCGAAGCTTTTA
This sequence comes from Elusimicrobiota bacterium, assembly GCA_018829985.1. GTDB lineage: Bacteria > Elusimicrobiota > Elusimicrobia > Elusimicrobiales > UBA9959 > JAHJSU01. The sequence goes on from JAHJSU010000194.1 coordinate 11,790, forward strand.
AAAAGACCGCCTGCGCCGCAAGCGGCGTATTCGGGTCTATCCTGAAAATGTCGCCGTCCACCGGGTATTTGATCTTAGGCCGGGACGCCGGGACGGCGGGAGCGGACTTCTTCGCCCCGTGCATGCCGCATATTGCGGAAGGCATATTGCCGGGCAGAAAGAGCTCCTCCATCACCGACGGACAAAGCGGGGAGAATAAAAGCCCCGATTCCGCGCAGACGTGCGCCGAACTCAAGGCCAGCGGCCGCCGGAACGGCGTTGAGCCGTACAGCTCCTTCATCTTTAGCGCCACTTCCCTTAGCACCGGCGCCGCCCCGGTGATGCCGGAGACTTTCCGCATGGGACTGCCGTTGAAATTCCCGACCCACACGCCGACGGTCCACTCCGGCGTGTAGCCGACGGCCCAGTTGTCGCGGTAATCCTTGGTGGTGCCGGTCTTGGCGGCGAACGGGAACGGAAGGTTCAACGGCGAATCCGGACCGAAAGCCTCCGCGCGCGCGGCGTTGTCGGACAGGATATCGGTAACTATATAAGCCTCGTTCGCCCCTATGACCCTTCGACTTCGCTCAGGGCAGGCCCGGCGGGCCCCGCACTTTGGCCCTTTCAGAAAAAATGACGGGGCTTGCCCGGCTTCAAAGGCCGCCGGCAGCCAGATGCCGCCGCGCGCAAGCGCCGCGTAGGCGTTAACAAGCTCCAGCAGTTTGACTTCGCCGTTGCCCAGCGCCAGCCCGGCGCCGTAGTAAGCGGCCGGTTTGTCCAGCGAATCGAAGCCGAAGCGTTTCAGCAGGCTCAGGAAATCGGTGGTCCCCGTCTTTTCAGCCAGCCTCACCGCCGGCACATTGTAGGAACAGGCCAGGGCTTCCCTGAGGCGCACCCTGCCGTGATATTTTTTGTCGTAGTTCAGCGGCGTGTACCCGCCGGCCGCGTAGAGCGGTTCGTCCTCTATAAGGTCGGAAGCCCTGGCGCCCTTTGAAAGCGCCAGGGCGTAAAGGAAGGGTTTCAGCGCCGAACCCGGCTGGCGCAGGGCCGTCACCCCGTCCACCTGGCCGGAATTCTCCGCGTCGAAGAAATCGTTTGAGCCCACCCAGGCGATTATGCCGCCGGTGAAGTTATCTATCGCCAGCACCGAGCCGTTGGTGACGTTGTGGCGGCGGCTCAGGCGGGCAAGCTGGTTCGAGAGCGAATCCGCGGCGTGTTCCTGCACCGCCAGGTCAAGCGTGGTGGCCAGGCTCCCCCGGCCGCCGGGGGAATTTTTGAGCGCGAAATCGCAGAATTGCGGGGCCGCGAACGGAGGAGGCGCCAGGCGCGCGGAGACTTTCTCTTTGGCGGCCAGCCGGTAGCTCTCCCCGTCTATATAGCCCAGTTCCAGCATACGGCGCAGGATGAAAGACCCCCGCGCGGCGAAGTTCCCGGGATGCCTGACGGGGTTGTAGAGCGCCGGGGACTTCGGCACGCCGGCCAGAGCCGCCGACTGTGCAAGCGTCAGGTCCCGGGCGGGGAGGCCGAAATAAGCGCGCGCGGCCGCCTGCGCTCCGGCGGTCCGGTTGCCGTAGGAAACACTGTTCAGATACCCTTCCAGGATCTCCTCTTTGCTGTGCCCGGATTCAAGGCGCAGCGCGGAAAACATCTCGCCCAGCTTTCCGAGCAGGGTCTTGGGCCTGGGCCGCAGCGCCCGGGCAAGCTGCTGGGTAATGGTGGACGCGCCCGAGACCGTGCGGCCTTTTTTGGAGTTTTGCCAGAGCGCCCGCCCGATGGCCTTAAGGTCCACGCCGGGATGGGAAAAGAAACGCCGGTCCTCGGCCGCAAGCGTGGAGAGCACAAGCCACGGAGAGATCTCCTCAAGGCTCACCGGGTCCGAGCGAACGGCCGCGCCGCCGGCCGGATAAGCGCGCAGAAGCCGCCCGTTGCGGTCCGTCAGCAGCGGCGACGCCGGCGGCGAAAGCTCCGCCGCCCCCGCCGCAACGGTGACGTACAGCAGAAAAGCCGGCAAAACGGCGGATATTTTAACCCAAAAATTGCGATTGAAGTCGTTATTCATTGTGGGACCGGGCTTTTTAAGAGGCTGTCGGCGTATGCGGGGAGGTTCAGCCGGTTGAAGGTCCCGGCCATTTTAGTTCGCGCGTCCATATCCTGCGTGAGGTCGTAGACGAAGATGGAATAGCCGGCCCTGAAAACAGGTTCCCTCTCCAAAAGCCAGCTGAAAAATTCCTTGTTCCTGTAATAAACGCCCTGTAGGTTGGTGACCGACACCGCCAGCAGGACCCGCCCGCCCGGGCAGGGCGTTTCAAGGCCGCCTTTAAAGCCGACGTCGGAATAGAGCCCGAACGGGATGTATTTTATCCCGTAATGTTCCGGCCTCGCCGTCCCGAAATACGCCAGATAAACCGGCGGAGAGCCCTCTTTCTTTAAATACCCGGCCAGCGTTTTCAGGTCCTGCCCCCAGTCCAGGTTTGAATCCACCAGACGCGTATAGCCGTTGCCAGGACCGCCGGCGGCTTCGTTGAAATAGGCCAGATAATACGGGTGGACGCGCGCGACCGAGAACGCCAGGGCCGCTATCAGGAAAACGGCGGCGGGTTTTAAATATTTCCTTTCCAGAAAAGCCGCCGCGCCCGCGCCGGCGAAAATGACGCAGAACGGCATGACCGGCAGGATATGCCTTACGCCTATCTGCAGTTTTGAATTGACCGCGAAGATGAAATACAGGATGAACGGCGCGAAAAGCCAGATGTGGCTTTTCCTTCCGTTCTTTAAAGAGTAAAACACGCCCGCGGCAAAGAAGATAAGGACGCTCAGGGGCGTCTTCACCAAAAACGCGAACGGGAAATACCACCAGACGCCGTACATCGAATAATGACCGTTTATAAAAGACGGCCTGCCCGCTTCCAGCCGCGCGGCGGTGGCGGCCAGACCCTCGAAATAAAGGTTGAACTGCGTGAAACCGTATATTACGGCCAGCGCCGCGAAAACGCCGGTGATATAGATCAGCGCCGGAAGGATAAGTTTTTTAAGTCCCGCGGCGCGGTTCGCCGCAGCGGATTCAATAAGCCACATAAGCAGTATGAAGCCGGGCAGGACAGCCATGCTGAATTTGGAAGCCATAGCCGAGGCGCTGGCCAGCGCGCACAGCCCCAGATACAGCCATGCCTTTTTTTCCTTTAACTCCCCTTTGTAACGCCTCGCGAACAGCAGGGCGAAAAGAAAAGCGGCCAGATAAAACGCGGCGGCCGCGGAATCGGTGGCGACCAGCGCGTTGTTGGAAATAAAGACCGGCGTAAGCAGAAAGAGCAGTACGGAAAGAAGGCCCGCTTCGGCCGAGACCAACTCTTTAGCGAACCAAAAAATAAAAAAAGCCAGCAGCGGGGTCCAGAGAAAATATGAGAAGAGCCTGGCCGCGTTCACTATTTTTTCGGCGGGGGACGCGTTCTGGTAGGTGAACAGGTCCGCCCAGTTATATTGGCCCCTGTCGATATAAGGCCGGGAAGTCTCGAAAGCGTCGAGCCCGAAGAACAAAAGCGGGAGGGCCCCGGCCATTTCGGCCAGCGGCGGATGGTCTTTTATGTTTATCCGGTATTTTCCGGTCTTCCAGTACGAGTATCCGCCGGCTATGTGGAGCGGCTCGTCATAGGTGGGCGAGGAATTCACAATGAAGGAGCGGGCCGCATAAACATTAAAAACCGCGGCCAGCAGGACGCTGAAAACCAGAATTTTACGTTTCATGCAGGAAATCCATGAATATAATACCACAAATTTGAAGCGGAAATTCCGGGAGTTATGAATTCTAAGTTTTGAGCCATAAGTTTTCCCCAACTCATAAGTTTTTTGAATACGGCCAAAGGTCCTTTTTTTATTTGCCTTTAGACATACCGGCGCATAGGCCAAAAGGGCAAATGGGGACAGGTTATTAGCTGACAAGTCTGGGGAAGTTGACAAGTTTATTAGTTGACTGGTTGATAAGTGCCGCAATTTTCTTACTTATCAACTGATGTTTCCTAACTATATCGGCCGTTTTTACCTCATCCTTCAGCCTTCCGAAAATTGCCATGGATATCTGCCTAAGGCGGACTGACTTTAATTGCAATTTTCGGGTTATTCCTCCCGCACACCTGTTTTCGCGGTATCGCCATTTTCCATAAAAGCGCCCCAAAAGGCGCCGGGCGACACTTTTCGATCAGCTGCCGGCTTCAGGCGCCGCTATCCTGTCCGCGTTGGCCGCGTCGGGCAGCACATTGGTCCGCGTCAGATACGTACCGTCAAGGAACCTGTCTTCCGTCTTGTACACGTTGCCGGAGTCGTCCACCCGCAGGGCCTGCCAACCCAGCTCAAGCCCGGTCAGGGAATTACTGTTGACTACCACCCGGCCTCCCTGCACCGAATAGAGGTTCCCGTGCGTGTCGACCCGGAAGTCCCTCACGTTCCCGGCCGGCACGTTCTCTATCGGGCTGTTCCAGGTATACCAGTGGCCGTCGCGGCCGGCCATAAGTTTTCTGTCGCCGTGCGCGCCTTCCTCGAACACATTCCCTTTGAACAGGGTGAAGACCCTTCCGTCGCTTGAAACCTGTATGAGACCCCGGATCCCACTGAGGCCGAGTGCATCCATCAGGCTTTGGCGTCCCAGGATATATTGTGCCACCTGTTGAATGCTAACGCCAACAAAATGATAGGCCGGGGGATAATTGACGCCCCCGCCCCGGCCGACTGACTCCCTTATAAACAAGCTGCCCCGCCAGGTTAATTCCCCCCGCCCGGCAGCGGCAGCATTGCCAGAAACCCCGTTGGACTGACTCCCCGGCCGGTTTTTTGTTATTATTCCTTTACCGCGCGGCTCCGGCAAAAATCGAGGGGCGGTCGAGGGGCGTCAACTTACGACAATGCCTTATGTTTCCTACAAATTAACCAGCATTATGTTTCCTACTGAACTGGCATAAGCAGATTATCTCATAAATGGTGGCTGACCCCATTACAATAACGCGGGTTGCTGTTCGCTGTTTTATTCTCCGCGCCGCCGCCTGTAATTTATTAGAATTTACCATGGCAGGAGAAAACTTTCGCGCTCATATGGGGGTGGACCGTGTTTAAATTTCCCGAAGGGCTGTACTGCGACGTGCGCATTGAAAAGGTGCGCGCCACGTTCGTTCATTATCTGAAGGGCGAACTGCACGAGATGCGCGAGCGCGAGACCGCCGGGGCCTTTGTCCGCGTTTTCGACGGCAAGCGCTGGTATTACTCTTCTATTACCGCGCTGGACAACGTGCAGCAGGAGCTGGACCGGCTGGCAAAACTGGCGGCGCCTTCAAAAGACATAGCGGAGAACAAGGTGGTAAAAAATATGGCCGCGAAAAAAGGCCGGCCGCATGAATTTACCGGCAAAGACCTGCGCGCCATCCCGCTGGCGGAAAAGAACGCTTTCCTCGCTTCTTTTTTTCCGGCTGTGACGGCGGAAAAGGCGATAACCATGTGGTCGGCCGTCTATAGCGATACTTTCACGCATAAGGAACTTTACAACTCCAAAGGAGCCGAATTCGTGAACGAACAGCAGTTGTGCGGCGTGCGTGTTCTGATGACGCTCACGGAAAACGGGCACACTTTCTCCGAGGCCGCCCAGAAAGCCGGCGGGGAATTCTCCAACCTTACCGGCTTCAGGCAGGCGCTGGACGGGCGCATTGCGCAGTCGCTGGAATTCCTGCGCGGCTCCGCCAGGGTAAAGCCGGGCAAATACACGGTGGTGCTTTCGCCGCTGGCCGCCGGGATTTTCGCGCACGAGTCGTTCGGGCATAAAAGCGAGGCCGACTTCATGCTGGGCGACGAGACAATGCTGAAGGAGTGGCATATAGGCCGGCAGCTGGGCCCCGACTTCCTTCATATCACCGACGACGGCGCCCGCCCCGGCAGCGGCTTTACGCCTTATGACGATGAAGGCGCCCCCGCGCATAAAACCACGCTCATTAAGAACGGCCGGCTGGCCGGGCGGCTTCACAGCGCGCAAACGGCCGCCGCAATGGGCGAGCAGGCCACCGGCAACGCGCGCGCGGTAAGCTTCGAGTTCGAGCCTATCGTCCGCATGACCACCACTCATTTCGAGGCCGGCAACATGTCAAAGGAAGAGCTTTTCGCCGGGGTGGATGACGGCCTGTTCATAGACACCATAAAACACGGCTCCGGCATGAGCACGTTCACCCTGGCGCCTTCGCTGGCCTATTTCATAAAGGACGGTAAAATTGCCGGCCCGGCCCAGGTGTCGGTTATCTCGGGCAGCGTGTTCGACACGTTCGGGCTTATAGACGCCATCTCCGACAAGGTGGAGCTGCTGTCGTTCGTGGGCGGCGGCTGCGGCAAGATGGAGCAATGGCCCCTGATGGTGGGCTTCGGCGGGCCGTATGTGCGCGTGCGCGAAATGTCGGTACTGTGAGAACTTATGATAAACGAAACCTATACCCTTGTAAAAGATGAAGTGTCCGTAAAGATCTCCGCGTCCGCGCCGGAATCCCTGCGCACCAAGCGCATAAAGCGCACGGGCGTGCGGGTTTACCGGGACGGCTGTATCGGCGTCTCCGGGTTCATGGGCGAAGATGGGGCGGACGAAGCCCGCGAACGCGCGGAGGCGGCGCTGGCGTACAAGATCTCTTATCCCTGCCAGCCGTCGGGCAAGCTGGCGCGTTCGCTCACTATCGGCGGCAAGTCCTTCACCCCGGAGGCGCTGGACGCCGAAGTGGCGGCGCTCCTGGCCGCCCTGCGCAAGGAGTTCCCGCAGTTCATGTTCTCGTCGCCCTCCATTAAATCGGGAACCTATACGGAAGCGCTTTCCAACGACGCGGGGCTCGCCCTGTTCTCGGCCATTACCCTGCATGAGTTCGTTTTTCTTTACAAGCTGGCCTCCTCCTCAAGCATCATGGACGGCTGGTTCGCCTATGCCGGCAGGGAGCATGACCGGCAGGCGTTCCTTGCTTACGCCGCCCAGACGCTGGACGCGTATCTGCGCGAAGTGCCCCTGCCCGCGGAGGGCAGGCTGCCGGTGTTCTGCGAGGACTCCAAGGGGCTGGTCAAGCAGATCTTCGCGCGCGAGCTGCGCGGCATGACCTTCGGCTCAGGCGGGTCGCTGTTCTCAGGGAAGACCGGGCAGAAGCTTTTTAGCGAAAACTTCACCCTGTTCAACAGCCGGCAGGAAGACTATATGCCGTTCTTCGACGCGGAGGGCGTTTGCGCCGAGGGGTTCAAATATATCGAGAACGGCGTTCTGCGCGCGCCTTTCGCCGACAAAAAAACGGCCGCCAAGTTCGATTTTACGCCCAACGGCAGCGCCAGGGCGGAATATGACGGCACGCCCTCCACCGGCGAGGAGGTAATGAAGATAAAAAGCCAGGCTAAGAACATAGAGGAAATGCTGGGCGGCGAACCCGCCGTTTTCGTAAGCATGGCAAGCGGCGGGGATTTCACCAGCGAGGGCGGCTTCGGCACCCCGGCGCAGGTGGCGTTCCTGCTCAAGGACGGCAAGCTGGTCGGCCGGCTCCCCCAGTTGCAGCTGTCCTCGTCCGTCTATGAGATGTACGGGAAGGATTTCCTGGGCGTATCGAGCGACACGGTAATGCCGCTTTCAAACAGCCGCTGGCTGGGCTTCCTGCTGGACGTCCGCAAAATGTAGGGGAAAGTAACCAGGTTCTTTTCCCCACGGGCTCGCTCCGCTCCAGCGGAAACGGCGTTTTTTCTCATGGCCTCACCCTCGCGCCCTTTCGGTCGCGGGTTTCGTCCGCCTTAGGCGGACGTACAAAGCAGAAAATTCCCGCCCTCGCCCACTGCAAAGATTGATTTTGATTTGTTACAGACTTGCCCGCGCTCGCCAGTAAATTTTTCCGGGTAAAAATCCACTCGCGGCGCGGGCCTGTTCCTTATAATGTTCAACGGCATTAATGCCGGTGGCCACGACCGGCAAAACACCACTCCGGCGTCCGCTTACGCGGCCGCCGCAGTGGTATTTTCTGTTAACGATATGTCGCCACCGGCGGGAAGGCGGAAACTGCGAACAGCTATGCGGAAGGCCAAGGCCGGGACTGGCCTGGCCGTATAGGGGCCGTCCAGCCCCGGCCTTGGCCGCCTTATTTATTTTACCAGCCTTCGCTTCTGGCGAAGCAGGTGTTTTATGGTCTGGTAGACAAGCTGCTGTTCCCGTGTTGAGCAGCCTTTAAGAAGCCCTAAGATTTTGCGCTCCAATGGCTGCGGCTTGTAGGCCGCATCCGGTTCGGTCGCGCCTGCCAAAAAATCTACCGGTTTTAACCCGAATATTACACCAAGGCGTTCCAAAGTCTTAAAACTCGCGGCCCTTAGCCCGCGCTCGATCTGGCCTACAAAAGACGGATGCAGGTCTGCTTTCTCCGCAAGTTCCTCCTGGGACCAACCCAGCCTCAAGCGTTCCCGCCGTATTACCTTGCCCGCCACTACACGAAAATCATGTTCTGGCATAGAAAAATTGGCCGTCCTATACACACCGTGTCTAATACGGCACCTACGCAAGTATTGTATAACCTATGCCACAAGCGGTCTACACACACAATAGCAACAATTTATATTATTCTATTAAGCATTGACAGTTGTCTTTTTAAGAGTTAAATTATACTTTTACAACTGGGGACGCTTCTTCGATTTTCTGCTGGGCAGGGAAACAGGCTTAATCTGAAACATCGGTTGATGGTTTAACTCCCATGATGAGATATACCTTTTTTTTGAAAGGATTTTTATTTATCGCATTGCTTGGGTTTTCCGGCAGCCTGTTGGCCATTGCTGCGGAAAACAAGCCTAAAGTCGCTGTTATTGATTTTAAGACCGTCGGTGAGTCGGCGAATGTGGGGGAGAATGTGTCGGCGGCGTTACGGACCGCGCTTGTAAAAACCGGTAATTATATTGTGATTGAGCGCGGCATTCTCAAAGAGGCGTTAAAAAGACAACACGCGGACCGGAACGAGGAGATAGATCAAAACACCGCCGAAAGCGTGGGTAAAACATTAAAGGCAGATCGTGTCGCCATAGGCAGTGTAGCGAAAACAGAGATGGGCCTCGCCCTAAATATCCGTTTTGTGGATGTTGAAACCGGCGAGGTTATGTTGCAGAAAAAACTTACTGCGCAGAGTATGGAGGACATTCCCGACTTGTGCGGGCGGATAGTCGCAGCGCTTTCAAAAAGGGAAGCTCTGCAAGAGCCGGAAAAAGAATACTCCCGGCCGGAAACAAATCCGCGCGATAACCAAGCTGGAAACTGGGCGCTGGGAGGAATCTACCCTGGGGCATCATTAAAATATGTGACCGGCGGCAAAAGCGCATGGGAGTTAAGGGCACAAGCCGGTTCCGGAATTCTTGCCCTTGGCCCCAGATATTACCGCTATTTCACACGGGACGCAAACCCGCGCCTATTTTTTGGAATAGAGGCGGACTACATAACCTTCAAGGGCAAAGAGAGCAAAGGTGCCGGGTTCGCCGGAGGGGCTTTTCTCGGCGGCGAGATTTTTTTGACCAAACAGATCGGCCTGCTGGCGGATGTCGGTCCGATGTATATAAATTTGGCTGAAACCGACTACTCACAGTCCGCCAGCAACATGGAATATGTGTTGAACATGGCAATCTACTGGCATTTCAGGTAATACCATGAAAAAACTTTTAATCTTCATCCTGGCAATTATAATTCTTCCTACGGCTATCATCGCCGGTTTTAATTTCGGCTTGATAAAAGCCGCCAAAAAAACCGCGGACAAAGTGGATGAAAAAGTTGTGATAAAAAAAGCCGAAATTTCCACCACTGCAAATAACAGAGCTCCAGTAATATCTTCCCTCATTGCTAATCCATCAACTATCTCAACCGGTGCGGTTTCCGCCATAACCTGTTCCGCCTCTGACG
>JAHJSU010000195.1 GCA_018829985.1 Elusimicrobiota bacterium
CTCCGGAACCGGGACCGTAATTTCAGGGATCTGGGGGATGATAACAATGGTTCTCTCGGGTATCCCGTGCTGATCTTTAATCTTCGGGTTGGCGTCCCGGATTAAGGTCCATTTGTCCGGATCCCCATAAAACGCTTTGGCCAGACTCCGCAGAGTGTCTCCTTTTCTGGTTCGATACCGTATTTCCCGGGATCCGGGAGCGGGCTTCTGCCGCAGTTTCTGTTGCGCTTTCTCCTGCCCCAGTTCCGTTAATGTTCTTTCCAGGGATTTCTTTGCCCACTCATTTGTCGGATCAAATTCAAGGCTCTTTTGGAAGGACTGGACGGCTGTCTCAAGCTGGCGGCTGCTGTAATAACGCATACCCTCTCTGAAAAGCTCCTGGGCCTTTTCCATGTCCGTAGAAATTTTACTAAATTCCGGTTTTGCTTGAAAGGTTTCCGCCGATTTTTGTTGTCTGGCTTTTTCCACCTGTTGCTTCAGGTCCTGTATCTGCCCTTCCAGGTCCTGAATAATCCGGGATGCGGCCGGCTCCGAAGTCGTTTGAAGGGTTTCAGCCGGTTTTTGTTGGTTGTCTTTTTCTATCAGCTGCTTTATGTCCTGGATCTGCCTGCCCAAGTTCTCAATAGCCTGATATGAGGCCGGCGCAATGCCCGCGCTGGTTGAGGTAGCCGGCGCAATGCCCGCAGTGGTTGAGGATATGGAGGCCAGGATTTGCCTTTGTTTTTCAAGCTCATCGGCAAACCATTTAATTTGTTCAGCAATCGTCTGTTCCGCCTGGGTTGCGCGCTGCTGCATTTTCTCTGATGCGACGCCAAACGGAGCCTCCCCCATCGCCCAGGAAACCTTTTTGGGAACTGCCTTGCCGAATCGCGCGGAGAAAGATATCCGGTGGGTTCCGCTTGTGCTCCCGAACGATACGCCGGCCATCGGCATCAGGAAGGAGTAATCCACCTCGAGGTTGTTGACGCGGTAACCAAGCCCCAGGGTAAACTGGTTGAAGGAACGGCTGCCGGTTGCCAGGGAACCTCTCACTGCGAAGCTGGAATTCTTTCCCGGCCGCCACCATCTTTCGGCGCCGAAAACGGCCTGATAATCTCTCACCCCACGGATAAACTCCTGGGTTCTGATTTCGGAGGCAAGCAGAAGCGCGGGGGTTCGGCGGGCGATCCCGAACCGGATTAGAGCCGGTACCCGGTCGTAATCCCTAAGGGAAACCTTCGGTTGGTTGATGTTCTGCAGGGATAAACCCAGGCTGTATCCTGGAACAGGCTCATACAGGAGACCCAGGTCCATGGCTACGGCGGCGGCGGAATTTCCGTTCGCAAACACAGGGTCGCCGTTGCCTGTGACGTAGCCGCTGTTGTTATAGTTAATTTCCGGAGCTTCTTCCATTATTTGAAGTTGTTTTAAGGTCGCGCCTATCGCCAGGTTATCTTTCCAGTTGTAACCATACCCGAGTGACAGCGTCCTTTCTTTGTATAAATTATCCAGCTGCGTTTCCATCCAGCCAAGGCCAAGGCTTCCCCGGTTATTTACCGGCCGGCCGTACAAGAGCTGGGAACTGGAGATGTTTGATTTGTCGTCCAGCCCCATGAAAAGCCTGCTGTAAGATGAACTGAACTCGTTGCGGTTCAAATAAGCCAGCCCCGCCGGATTATGAAGCAGGGAGTGCACATCTCCGCCTATGGCCGCATAGGCTTCCCCTATGCCGCTTTGGCGTGCGCCGGTATCCATGGATTCAAAAGCCGCAAAAGAAGCTAAAGAACATGCTAATAAGATTATAACCATGCGAATTAACGACAATGCGAATTTATGCAAATATTTGTGAAGGTATTTGCATTTATTCGCGCATCCTTTCATTCGCATTCTTATTCGCATGTTCGATTGCGTTATCATTCTCATCTTGCCACCACCACGGTTCCCGTAACGCTCTTTTCGCCAAGACTGACCTTATAAAGATATATTCCCCTGGACACCACATTGCCCCTGTCATCTTTTCCATCCCATACAAGGGAAGAATTCTGCACAGGGCCGGGTTTCATGCTGCCGACAAAGGCTCCCGTCAAGTCGTAAACCCTGCCCTCCTTGCGGGCGTCTGTTGCTTCAAAGAAGAAGAAAACCCGGTCGTTTACGCCATCCCCGTTCGGCGTGATGGTGCGGGGATACGGGGAACCTTCGGTCAGAACCATGCCTCCCAGGGCGCTCAGGCGCCTAAGCTGGTATCTTCCGGTATTGGAACTGAGAATATTGATGGTCCCCTCGCCGAAATTGAGGTGACCGCCCAGGCTTATGAATCGGGCTCCGTTGTGCCAGTAAATACTGAGCGCATCAATTCCGCTCCCTGTCACGAACCCGAACGAGATATTCGCCAGGGGCTTGGAGAAGGTAAAAGAGGTTATGGGTTGATTGTTTTCAGCGCGTCTGACCTCAAAACGGTAGGATTTAAGGACATCTCCCGTCTCCTCCGCGCTTAAGCGGACCGGGACAATCACCAGGTCGCTTTCCGTGGAATTATTCTCTTTATGGAGTTCTGCGCTGATTTCACCGGGAACAGTAAGCGTGGTCTTCCCGTCGTCGCCCGCCGCCGTAATATCAGGTTTGGTCAGAGAGTTGATAAAGTTGGAATCGGGAGATTCGTTTGCGCTGGTATCCACCGCCCTTATTTTGTAATAGAGGTTCCGGCTGTTGACCGTGTCCGTGAAGGAGGTTTGTAAGACATCGAACACGGCCGTAGTGGAAGCAAACGGACCGGTAAATTTATAAACGCGATACATCGCCAAATCGGTGATGGGAGTCCCGTCCAGGTTCGTCGTGACCGTGCTCCAATTGATTGTGAAGAATTGGCCGTCTGCCGAGAGCTGCCCGGAGAGTCCCGCTACAATTGCCGGCGGCAATAGATCCCTTCTCGGTATCGCGCTGACGACGGCTGGAGCCGATTCAAGCGCGGGACCGGGAGGCCCTTTGTCAACCGCAATCAAATGATAAATATACGTCCTGCCGTTCGTAACCTCTGTGTCCAGGTATGAAACGGCTGTGGCGGTTGTGACGGAAATGAAGTTTGCGCCGTCTGTGGAACGCTCCAGCCTGTAATGCGCGAAATCCGGGGTTTTTTGGGCAGGCGTCAAATCAGTCCAGTTGAGAAAAACCCGGATATCTCCGCTTACGGCGGTGAAATTTTGCGGAGTGCCCGGCGCTATGTCCACGATTGATGCGTATGCCTGCTGTCCCGGCGTGGCGGCCTTTGTGTCTATTGAAGAGATATTGTTTCCACCATCCACGCTCTTGAGGGCAAAGTAGTAGGTGACCCCGGGAGTAAGCGCATTGAAAAGCATGGAATCGGAATTGCCGGGAGCCGATGGCGCCGGTTCACCTGCGGCATCGCCGGCAGCGTCCCACCAGGCTGTGGCGTTCCCTATGCTGTCAGCGGAGAATGTGGCCAGGCGGATTATGTATGACGCTACTGATTTCCCGCTGGGGAACGGAGTATCATCCTCTTCAGGGGCAGTCCATGACAGAAGCGCCTCACCTTCCAATCCAGGTATTGCTGTTAAATTCGCAACTGGGGCAGGAGGCGGATTGGTCATGGCTGAAACCACATTGGACCCCGGACTCTCCAGGGCGTAGCCGGCATAATCGGGCGCGCCTTTGTCCACCGCGGTGATAAAATAGGAGTAGGTAGTCCCGGGCGGCAGGCCCGTATGGACAAAAGAGGCGGAAGTGGAAGCAGCGGAAATCAGGAATTGATCCCCGAAATCGTACGGAGGCGTGGAGTCCACGTGTATGCGGTAATACCACAGGTCTGCAACGCCGATGGCATTCCAGGAGAGCGTCACCTGGCCGTTCCCCGGCACGGCGGTTAAATTGGCCGGAGCGGGCGGCGTGGCGTCTATTTTCAGGGGCCCGTATGAGGCGTTCCCAACCAGGTTGTGCGTCGGGCCTTCGCCGCGGATGTTGAAATACCAGATCCCTTCGCTCAGGTTCAGGGTCATCAGAGCCCCGGTAAATGCGGGGGCTGTTGTTGACGGCAGGTCGGAAGAGCTTGAAGCGATCTTATAGTGGTAATGGTCGGCGCCCTGCGCGTTGAAGCTGGTCGGAAAGGTTTCATACCAGACGTTCGTAAGCTTGTCGGCTGAAACCGCCAGGACGCCGTCAGCGGTTACAACGCCTCCCAGATTTACCCAAACCGTGGGAATTTGCGCGCTGTTGACGGCCCGCGCCCGGGCGTAATAAGCGGTATCCGGCGCCAGGGAAACGAAGGCGGCCCAGGCGCCGGA
>JAHJSU010000196.1 GCA_018829985.1 Elusimicrobiota bacterium
GGCTTTGCCAGCCCCAAGCAGGATACGAACGCCGTCCACGGGGAACCGCTGAAATATGACGAAGTCCTGGCCACGAAGAAAAACCTCGGCTGGCCCTATGAGGAGCCTTTCAGGCTCCCGGAAGCGCTCGCGCCCCATTTTGAAATGCTCGCACAGGCCGGCGCCAGGGCCGAGAAAAAATGGCTCAAACTGCTGAAAGCATACAGGGCGAAGCAGCCGGAGCTGGCCGCCAAACTTGGCGATTACTTATCCGCCGACCTGCCGGAGGACCTCATAAAAGACGCGGACCTGGCTTTTGATAAGCCTTTGGCTACCCGCGAAGCCTCGCACAAGGCTCTTAATCTGCTGGCGGAACGCGTCGGGAACCTTATCGGCGGCTCGGCGGACCTGGCGCCTTCCACCAAAACCGACTTCACGGCGCACCCTGAGCGCACGCTCCATTTCGGCATCAGGGAACACGCGATGGGCGCCATCGTGAACGGCCTGGCCCTGCACGGAGGGTTAAGGCCTTTCGGCTCCACTTTCCTGGTTTTTGCCGATTACATGCGCCCATCCATACGCCTGGCCGCCTTTATGAACGCGCCCTCTATTTTCGTTTTCACCCACGACAGCGTGGGCGTCGGAGAGGACGGGCCGACGCATCAGCCGGTGGAGCACATAATGGCTTTGCGCCTGATACCTAATCTGGCGGTCTGGCGCCCGGCGGACGCTTATGAAACCTTTTACGCCTGGGAAACGATATTGAGGAACAGGAAACCGGCCTGCCTGCTGCTGTCAAGGCAGAAGCTGCCGATCCTGAGCGAGCAGAAGGATAAGATAAAGGCCGGGGTGAAGCGCGGCGCCTACACGCTGAAAGGCCCGGCGCTCAGCCCGGACGTCGAAATAATAGCCACCGGCTCGGAAATCCGCCTGGCGCTGGAAACGGCGCTTAAGCTTGAAAGCTGCGGGCTCCGGGCCAAGGTCGTTTCCATGCCCTGTTATGAAGTTTTCCTGAAGCAGGACGAAGTTTACCGCTCTTCGGTGATAAGCGCTAACCTGCCCAAGGTGACTGTCGAGGCGGGCAAGGGGATGGGGTGGAAGGATATTACCGGCGGAAAGACTTTAAACATTTCCATAGAGACCTTCGGCCATTCCGCCCCGGCGGAAAAAGTCTTCGCCCATCTCGGCTTCACCGCCGACAGCATAGTTGAAAAGATAAAGGCTTTCCTGTAAAAGGCGCCGGGCGCCTTTTACCGGATTTACAATCCTCTGGAGGCGCCGTCTCAAAGGCCCCTGGCCAACAAACGGCCATCCGCCGCTGCTACGACAACACACAAAATTGCGCGATTTCCGCCAAAAGGTAGTTGCAGAGCTTGCTCTGCGGGCAATAGGCAAAGCAAGCTTTGCTACTACATATTTTTTTACAAATCCTTCAGCGCGTACCAGAATTCCATTGCGTCGGCGTATCTTTGCGAAGGCTCCGGGTCCAGCGCGCGGTCTATGACGGCGTCCGTGCCGCCGGGCAGCCAGGGCAGGATGGAACTGACGGCGCTGTACTCCCTCGCTTTCTTCAGCTTTTCAACCTCGTGCCCCCCGAACGGGAGCTTCCCGGCCAGCATCTCGTAAAGACATACGCCCATCGCGTATAGATCCGATTCCCGTTTGACCAGGCCGCCGTGCTGTTCGGGCGCCATGTAGGCCGGCGTGCCCGACGTGGTCTGATGGGTCAGCCTGGTCATGCTCTCCCGCAATTCGCTCGCCAGCCCGAAATCCATCACTTTAACCTCGCCGCTTCCGGTCAGCATGATGTTCGAGGGCTTCAGGTCCCTGTGGATAATGTTGTTCTTGTGCGCGTAATGGACCGCCTCGCATACGTCCCTGAATATTCTTTTGCACTCCTCCAGCGGCAGGCGCGTCCTCTCTTTCAGTATGTCGGACAGCGTCCGCCCGTCCACATAATCAAAGATCAGGTAGGATTCGCCGTCCTGCTCCACAACGCCGTGGACGCTGACAATGCCGGGGTGCTTGAGCCGCTCCACTATCCTCGCCTCGCCGAGGAAGCGCTCGTATTCTCCCGGGGATTCTTTGAGCGCGGAATGCATCTGCTTTACGGCCACCGGCCGGCCGGTATGCCGGTCCAGGCCCTGGTAGACCACGCCCATGCCGCCGGCGCCGAGCTTGCCGAGCAGTTCATACCTGCCGCCGAGCGCTATTGCGCTTTCCGGAGCGCCGGCCCGGAAGGCCGGGTGGCCCGGCGGCGGCGCGAATTTCCCGGGCTGCGCCGCGGCATAAGCGGCTTTGCCTTTCAAATTGTTATAGCGGATGATCACATCCTGATAATTGTCCCGGCCGATTTTAATGAACAGCCGATATACCTCTACGGCCAGCTCAATATCCCCTTTGTCTTCGCAGAAGCGGGCGAAATTGTAGTGCGGTCCGGGATCGTTCCGTATATCCATTGCCGGCTTCATTACCTCAAAAACGCCGCGGCTCAAAGCTCGCGCCAGGTCAATCTGCCTCTTTTCATAGCAAAGCCCGGCTAATTTCCGATACAGCTCAAGGTTCCCGGTCAGGAGTTCGTTTCCTTTTATATTTTCAAACAGCAGTTGCGCGCGGTCATAGTTGCCCAGGCACAGGTGCAGTTCAAAAAGGTTGATCCTGTCCGCGCCGGTGATATCGGCCGGGTGCCTGGAAGCGTAGGCGGCCAGGGCCTTGTTATAATTCCCGGAATCCATGAGTTCCCTGACGCGCATGTCAAACCGGGCGGCCCTGGGGTCGGCGGACATTTTTCCCATAGCGTCATCGGGGAAACCGGCGGCGCCGGGCTGCGGGACCGGCTGGTCCCGGCCGTATTTTTTATATAAGAAATATGCGCCGCCGGAGAGCGCCATCAGCGACAGGCCTACCGCCAGAGCCAGAGTGCCGTTACGGCCGTCTTCCGCCGGCGCGGCCGCGCGCGCGGCTTGCACGCCGAAAGCCGCCCGGTTGTCCTTCGGCTTCGGCTCGCTCAATTTTTGAACGGCTGCGGCGCGGTCCGCGCGTATTTTGACCAGGTCCGGCTTCAATGCCAGGGCCTCGTCAAAATCGGCGATGGCTTTTTTATACTCCCCTTCCCGGTAAGCCTTGTCCCCGCGCTTGCCGTACGCCTGGGCGAGATACGGCCTCGCCCGCTCCGCCAGGCTTTTATCGAGCTCGATAGCTTTGTTCAGATCACGCACGGCCATTGAAAAATCTCCCCGGGAGTAAGCCGAGAGGCCGTTGTTATAGTGATCGAACGCGGCGGTCAGCTTCCGTTCAGCCGCTTCCCGCCGGTTCCTTTTGATAGCTTTCCTGGCGCCGTAAGCGTCTTCCCGGTTTTTAAAGGCCTGGCTGCCCACGGGGCCTTTGCGGTCGATCTTAACGGCCGTATCATAATCCGCTATGGCCCTGTCGTAATCTCCCTGATTAAAATAGGCGTTGCCGCGGTTCAGATAGGCGCTGCCGTGGACCCATTTCTCCGCTCCCCCGGAGGGGTCAAGCTTGATGGCCCTGCTGAACTCGGCCGCGGCTCCGGCATAGTCCCCCCTGTTGTAATAGTCAAGCCCGCGCTTATAGCAATCCTGCGCGGCCCCCGCCGAAACCTGCGGAGCAGAAACGGCGAATAACGCGCCGACAATGACCCACCTGCGGATATTTTTCATAAACCCGGGATTAACCGAATATCATCAATCAACCCGTTACGATCCAGACCTCGATATTGCCGAAACCTTTAAGTCCCCTGACGCCGATCTTCTCGCAGCGGAATTCTTTTTCCACAAGCCCGCGGCCGTTATCCGACAGGGCTATGCTGTCGGGCGGGGCCAGCTTCTGCAGGCGCGCGGCGATATTCACGGCGTCGCCTATGGCGGTGTACTCCAGCCGGCCCGGAAAGCCGACATTGCCTATGACTACGCGGCCGGCGTCTATGCCTATCCTGAGCGGCATAGGCCGGCCCCAGCCGGAAGTGGAGTTCGCGCGCCACGCCTGTATTATGTTCAGCGCCGCCCTGACCGCCTGAAGCGCGGGGGAGCCTGCCGCGCCGGGTTCATCCCAGGGCTCAGCCTGCTGGAACACGCCCATCACCGCGTCGCCGATGAATTTATCAACGTAGCCGCCGTGCCTGTGGATGCACTCCGACATCAGCTTGAAATACGGGTTCAGGAGCCCGCTCACCTCGCCCGGCTTGTGCGCGTGGCAGAAGTTGGTGAACCCCTGGATATCCACAAAAAGTATCGCGGCGGTCTTATCCGCCGCCTCCAGCTGCGGGGATTTCCCCGCCTTCGCTTCCGCGGCAAGCCGGCGGGCCACGTTGGAGCTGAAATAGTGCCTCAGGTTGTCCTCCAGGCGGCCCAGGAAGAGCTGCCTTTCCGCCATTAACTGCAGCGAGATGACGCCGCTCACCGCCGAAGCCAGGTAAAGGTCGTCCTCGGTGAAGGCCGTTTTGGCGCCCCTGTTGTCCATATAAAGGACGCCCAGCCGGCTGCCGCCGCCGGAAAGGGGCGTGAGCAGGGCCGAGGTTATCTCCTGCAGGTTCTGGCCGGACGAGGGGTGGGAGATGCGCGGCGCCAGGAAAAAAGGCTCTTTAACGGACAGCTGCTGGAGCAGGCTCGGGCTGAACTTCAGGTCGGCCACGCGCCCCTTGCCTTTGCGCCAGGCCAGCCGCGCGGACGGCGCCTCGCCCGGGCGGTTAAGCAGGATGGCGGAAATTTCGGCCGCCGGGATCTTCCCGGCGGCGAACGACAGCGCCCGGGCAAGGCATTCTTCGATGTTTTCGAGCTTGTTCAATTCCAGGAAAAGCTCGTGGAGCTGTTTGTAGCCGGCGCCCGCTTTCAGGTCTTTCGCTTTCATCGTCGCGCGCCTGCCGGACTGGGTGATCTTTAAAGCGTCGTCTATATCTATACAAAAACTTTTTGTCTCTTCCTCTTCCACCTTGAAATTCCAGGGGCCGAGCGAAATGGCGTCCCCGGGAAAGATTTCCCGCGGCTCTTTGACCGGCTTCCCATTGCAAAACGTGCCGCTGATGCTCGGTTTTTTAACGCCGGTTTCCGGAATGACGTCATAACTGCCGTCGGCCAGCCAGTACCTGCCGGCCTTTCCCTCGATATAGCAATGCCAGCGGCTGGTGGTCTTTCTCAGTTCTTGCGTATCCGGCAGGACAAGCCGGCAGTCCAGTCCCCGCCCTATGACGAACGGGACATTGCAGACGCGCGCGGTCCGCTGGCCCGTTATGACGCCCCTGAGCTGCCATTGCGGAGGCTTCTCGTTCCATTGAAAATAAAGCGGCGGTTCAATAGCAAGCTGGATCATAGTCATTAAGTCGCCAGGCTGCCGGTTGCCAGGTCGCCAGACTGGTGACCTGGGCTGCTGGAAACTGGCGACTCCTTTGGGCCACCGGCCCGCTGGTCACGAAAGTAGGAACAGCCTCGCTGTCCCCCCGCCAGAGGCGGATCATTTGCCTTTTTGTTCGATCTTGGCCCAGGTGTCTTTCAGGGTGGCGGTGCGGTTAAAGACCGGGGCGCCCGGCTTTGAATCTTTGGGGTCCGCGAAAAAGTAGCCGAGCCGCTCGAACTGGAACCGTGAGCCCGCGGCGGCATCCGTCAACCCCGGCTCACAGCAGGCGTTATTTAAAACTTCCAGCGACACGGGGTTTAAATTTTCCCTATAGTCGCGGCCCTCTGACACCTCCTCAGGATCGCGTTTGGTGAACAGCGCGTCGTACAGCCGCACCTGAACGGCAACCCCATGCCGGGCCGAAACCCAGTGGATGGCGCCTTTGATCTTGCGGCCGTCGGGCGTATCCCCCCCGCGCGTGGCCGGATCGTAGGTGCAGTGAACTTCGGTAATATTGCCCGCCGCGTCCTTGACCGCTCTCTCGCACCTTACCACATAGGCGTAGCGCAGGCGCACTTCCCGGCCGGGGGTCATCCGGAAGAATTTTTTCGGCGGTATTTCCTTGAAATCGCCGGCCTCGATGTATATTTCCCGGCAGAACGGGAGCTTGCGCGTTCCGGCGGCCGGGTCTTCCGGATTATTGACCGCGTCCAGCTCCTCGGCCGTCTCCTGCGGGTAATTGTCTATGACGACCTTCAGCGGGCGCAGCACGGCCAGCACGCGGGGCGCGGTCTTGTTCAGCTCGCTGCGTATCGCGTTCTCAAGCACCCGGAGATCCACGATGCTGTTGAACTTGGCCACGCCTATTTCCTCGCAGAAAGCCCGTATAGACGACGGCGTATAGCCGCGGCGGCGGAACCCGGAAATGGTGGGCATGCGCGGATCGTCCCAGCCGGCGATGTGCTTGTCCCTGACCAGCTCAAGCAGCTTGCGCTTGCTCAGGATCGTGTTGCTGAGGTTCAGCCGGGCGAACTCAAGCTGCTGCGGGTGGTAGATGCCCAGCGCGTCCAGGAACCAGTCGTAAAGGGGCCGGTGATTCTCGAACTCCAGCGTGCAGATGGAGTGCGTGATATTCTCCATGGAATCCTCAAGGCCGTGCGCCCAGTCGTACATGGGATAGATGCACCAGGCGCCGCCCTGGCGGTGATGCTCGGCGTGAAGGATGCGGTACATGACCGGGTCGCGCATGTTCAGGTTCGGGTGGGCCATATCGATCTTCGCGCGCAACACCCGCGAGCCGTCGGGAAATTCGCCTTTGCGCATACGTTCGAACAGGTCCGCGTTCTCCGCAACAGGCCGGCTGCGGAACGGGCTGTCCCTGCCCGGCTCGGTCGGGGTGCCGCGGTGCCGGCGGATCTCCTCCGCGCTCAGGTCGCACACATAGGCTTTACCCTTTTTTACCAGCGCCACGGCCCAATCGTACATAGCCTGGAAATAGTCCGAGGCGAAAAGCAGGCGGTCCCCGAAGTCGCCGCCCAGCCATTTTACGTCCTCTATAATGGAATCCACGTACTCCTGGTCCTCTTTGGAAGGGTTGGTGTCGTCAAAACGGAGATTGAATTTCCCGGCGTAATCGCGGGCAATGCCGGAATTAAGGCAAATGGACTTGGCGTGGCCGATATGAAGATACCCGTTGGGCTCCGGCGGAAAACGCGTGTGCACGCGGCCGCCGAACTTCCCGGAGGCCAGGTCCTTGTCTATTATTTCACGGATGAAATTGGATTTCGGTTCGTGATATTCCATTGGAAAAATTATAACACAATTTACCGAATACTGGACAGATAAGAGCGTCTAGGGGCGAGCGTCTAGCGTCTAGGGGCGAGCGTCTAGCGTATAGGGAAGGAACATATAGGGATGTATTCCCCCAGCCCCCAGCCCCTAGCCCCTAGCCCC
>JAHJSU010000197.1 GCA_018829985.1 Elusimicrobiota bacterium
GCCGCAAAATGTAACTACAGGCCTGTCTTGTCTCGCGCAAAGCCGCAAAGCTCGCAAAGAAAAGCGGGCATGCATCTGTTTTTTTGCGCCTTTGCGCCTTTGCGTGAGGAACATTGAAATTCCTGAGCATCAAGGTAGGCGACATAAGAAGCCTGCGTGCCCGGTGAAACGACAAGCCTGAGCGGGATATCCAGCCCCGCTAAGACGGCGTTGGCGGTGATCCGGCAGTCCTTTGCCGACCGCCTGCTTTCGTTTTTCACGGCGCGAGCCTTGATCTTGAGGTAAACCTTCCAGTCGCCGCCTTCGGCGGCCAGCAGCTTGCGGTTGGGCAGCATTAACACGTCGGCCTGGAGCTGCACCGGCGGCTTGCCGTTGCCTCCTTCAGCGCCCACTTCAAGCGTGTATTGCAGCCTGAAAGTGCCGTTTCCCTCGCCCGTGAGCGTCGAGTTGAAAATGAGCGCTCTCGCCGTTCCGCCAGCGTTGCTCACCTGTCCGGAAAAGCTGCTTTGTCTGCCTTCTTCCGCCGCCTGGGAGAATGAGTAAGTGTCTCCTTTATAGACTACCGTGAGAGCCACCGTGTGCGTGCCGGCGCTTTGTGCCGGCGCGCAGGCAGGTATCAGCAGAAATGCCAGTAAAAATGGAAGTCTGTTTTTCATGGGGGCTCCGTTATTCCTCTGTTTTCCCGGTTACAGGATATAATACAATACTTATGCAGGCGCCGTAATAGACCAGACGGCCGATTCCCGGGAAAAAGTACCGCCAAGGCCGAAGAGGCCATGAAGAACAGGGGGAACCGGCAGCAATATTCTGTTAATTTTTCCGTAATATCCCATATACTTTTATAATGGGATAATCTACGCGGGATATTTTACCCCGCACTTTCGCAGAGCGCCACGCCCCGGCCCAACCGAAAAAGGACGAGGACATGGAAAAGTTCATGGCCGCCGCCCTTGGCCTGGTGAATTCAGGCCGGATAACCAAGCCCGCCGCGCATATGAAAGCCCCGCCCCCGATAACAAGTTCCGCCGGCGGGGATTCGGACTGGGGGTAGCTTATGAGCTATGACAAGGACGACAATTCTCTGTCCCCGGAATTCAAAAAGGAGCCTCCGCCGCCGGCGGCCGACGCGCGGATACAGTCGCTCGAAACCGAATTGAGGGACTTGAAGGCGGAGTTCAACGATTATAAGACCAGGCCGCTGCCGCCGCCGACGGCCGACGCGCGGGTCCAGCCGCTTGAAGCCGCGCTGGGGGACTTGAAGACGGAGTTCGATGATTATAAGACCAGGCTGCTGTCGGCGGCGGCCGACGCGCGGATCCAGCCGCTTGAAGCCGCGCTGAAGGACTTGAAGGCGGAGTCCGGCGATTACAAGATCAGGCCGCTGCCGCCGCCTGCGGCCGACGCGCGGGTCCAGCCGCCTGAAGCCGCGCCGGGGGACTTGAAGGCGGAGTCCGGCGATTACCAGACCAGGCCGCTGAAAGCCGACCCGGAGCTGTTGCGCAGGCTCGAGCGCGCGGAGTCCGTAATAGAGGAACTGCGCGGGGAACTGGCCGCTGCCGAGGACAGGGCCGGGACGCGCGCCGGAGCGGCCGCGTCAAAGGATGAATTGAAGAACCTGGACCTGCGGATGACGGACCTGTCTTCGGCCTTTGGCGGGCTGAAGCGGACGCTGGCCAGTGAGGAAGAGCTTGCCGCGAGCCTCGCGGAACGTTCCGAGTCCTCCCTCACCGAGCTGAAGACCGCTTTCTATACGCAGCAGTCCCAGGTGAAAAAAAGCCTCGAAGCGCTGACGCCGAGAAGAGACATAGAGGCCCTTCGCGTGAGCGTTTCCGGCGCGCTTTTCGAATTTGAAGAATTGAAGCGCCAGGCGGCTGAATACTCCGAGGAATTTTCCCGCATAGAGCATGAGTGCCGCAAGGCTCTCGGCGAAATGCAGGGCTACGCCAGGAGCGCGAAGGAGCAGCCGCTGACCGGGCGCTTCGACGAACATTTAAAAAACTCAGTCAGCAGGCTGAACGCCAAACTGGCCGAGGTGGAGACGTCGATGCATGCGGCCCTGGCCGAATTATCCGGGCGCCTTAACGCCGACCGCGTGCTGTACGCGAAAATATTCACCGAGGCGGAGGACCGGATAAAAAAAAGCGTGGAGCCGGAGATGCAGGCCGAGAAAGGCCAGCTGAAATGGCTGCACGACAACGTGATCTGGCTGATGGACGAATACAAGGTGGTAACGGAGCGCAAGATCCGCGCGCTAGAGGGGAAATGCTCGGTTTTCGAGGCGATCTCCAGGCGCATGGACGCCATAAGCGAAGAGCTTGAAAAGAGAAAAAAATAGGGTTTCATTAATATTGTCTTTTGCCTCATCCCTCATACTTCATCCCTCATACTTCCCGGAAGTTTCAACTGAAACTTCCGGGTTAAGCGGGGGGGCTGGTCAAACCTGGCGTATTTTCTTATAATTATCTGTATGACAGCAAAACTCCAGTTCATTTTAGCCGCGGAATTTCTGAATAATACCGTTCTAAGCTATCTCTACGCCGCTTTCTTTTTCGCGGCCGCTCTGGCCGGCCTCTATTTCCTGAGGGAGATAATATTCAAAAGACTTAAATCCCTGGCCGCCAAGACCGAAACCGGCCTGGACGATATGCTGGTCGAGCTCATCTCAAAACTAAAGTCACCGGAGTACCAGTTAGTGGCATTTTACGCGGCCACCCGCCATCTTTACAAGACCGCCCTCTTCGACCGCCTTCTCTTCGCGGCCCTCCTCCTCGTCTTCACCTACAGGATTGTCACGATCGTCCAGCGCCTTATCTCCTACTGGATAACCAGGGTCGCGGCCAAACAGGAGCTTACCGCCGAGGCCAGGGCTTCCGTGGTAAACAGCACCCAGGTGATACTCAAGGCCGCGGTCTGGGTGGCGGCGGCGCTCTTCATCCTGGCTAACCTGGGAGTGAACATCTCCGCCGTGCTCACCGGCCTGGGCATCGGCGGCATAGCCGTGGCGCTGGCCGCGCAGACGATACTCGGCGACCTCTTCAACTTTTTCGTTATTCTGCTGGACAAGCCCTTCATCGTGGGGGACTTCCTCGTCGCCGGGGATATAATCGGCACAGTGGATCACATAGGCCTCAAGTCGATAAGGATACGCAGCCTTTCCGGGGAACTGGTAATAGTTTCCAACTCGAAGCTGCTGGGGATGGGCCTGAAGAACTACAAGCAGATGCAGCGCCGCCGCGTGGTATTCAAGACCACCGTGGTATACCAGACCCCGCCCGGGAAACTGAAGCTGGTGCCGGGGATGATAAAGGAAATAGTGACCGGCCTGGAAAAAACGGCTTTTGACCGGTCAAATCTGTCCGGACTGGGAGATTTCTCAATAGACTTTGAGACCGTCTATTTCGTGGAATCTCCCGACTACAACTTCTACATGCAGACGCAGGAACGGATACTCCAGGCGATAATAGAGAAATTCGAAGAAGCGAAAATTGAATTCGCCTATCCGACTCAGACGCTTTTTGTAAACAAATAATAATGCACCGGATATAAGGAGGATAAGGTGAAAAAAACGACACTGCTGATAGCGTTTCTGGCCTTATTATGCGGCCCTGGTTACGCCCAGGAAACGCGAATTATCGTAACGGTGAACGGAGAAAAAATAAAAGCCGCGGAGATCACCAAAAAACTCTGGTGGCAGCATTCGGCGCAGGGGCTCTCCGAACTCATAGACGAGAAGCTGCTGCTTGCGGAAGCGGCCCGGCTTAAGGTCCCCCATAACGCCAAGGAAGCCGGCCAGCGTTTTGATAACCTCGCCGCCGGCTACAAGGACAGGAAGGAATTTGAAAAAAACCTTAAATCCGTGGGGTGGACCAAAAAGGACGTAAAAAACCTCATAAAGAGGCAGATGCGTATCAAAGCGGCCGTCATTGCGGCCAAAAAAATAGCCTTCACCGACGCGGATGTAACCGGCTTTTTCGAGCAGAACAAGGCCCGGCTCGGCAAACCCGAGAGCGCTAAATTGCGCCAGCTATTCGTAGCCGGCAAAACCGATGCGGACAACGCCTGGCAGGCGCTGGCGGCGGGGGCGGATTTCGGCAAGCTCTCGGCTTTGCAGTCCACCGACGAGAACCTGAAGAAAAGCGAAGGCGATCTGGGTTATATAGCCAAGGGGCTCCTTCTGCCTGAAATAGAAAAAGAGATCTACGCCTTAAAACCGGGAGAGTATACCAAACCCCTGGCTACCGGCAACGGCTACAGCCTTTTCAAGCTTGAAGACTTAAAACCGGGGGAACCCGCCGTATTGAACGATAAGCTGAAAACCGAGATCAAGACCGTCCTGATAAACCAGGCCGTGACCCAGAAACTGCCTGAACTGGTGGCCGAACTCCGGGCAAAAGCTAAGATAGAGCTAGCAAGATGAGTGGTTAGTGGGTAGTGATTAGTGGTTAGTCACCGAAAAACTCGGATTGATAAATAAGAAAGGCGCCCTAACGGACGCCTTTTTTATTTTATTCTAACCACTGACCACTAAACACTTTCTTAATGCGCCGCTTCCGGCTCTTTCCCGCCTTTGGTCAGGAAACCGTGGATGGCGAAATAGATTATCATGCCGATTACAATGAACTGCGTGGCGTATAAATATTTCCCGGCTGAAAACGTGTAGAGGTCGTCAAACCGGCCGTACAGAAGCGAGAACCTGGCCATGACCGTGTTGCCGAACGCCGCGCCGAAGTAGATCATCAGGAAATATATGCCTATATTGGAAACCCTCTTTATGTGACCCTTGTGCTCCACGGAGAAGAAGAAGTAGCACAGCACGCAGATGACCCCGAACGCCACCAGCAGCGCGTTAAAAATGGCCCAGCCGTCCATGGAAGCCATCACGGAAAACGGTTGAATGGTCCCGCCTATCTGGTTTATGAAGTCCGTGGAGAGACCGGCCGGTATGGCCAAACCGGCGCCGTAGCCCATCATAAAGGTAAACCCGTAGCGCGATACCCAGGAAATCCTGGGTATGAACTGGGTCACCAGCGAAAGTCCCAGTATGGAGGGGATCAGCACCGTCCATTCATGGTTCATCAGCGGTTCCCAGACCTTGGGTACCCAGATGCTGTAGAGATAGACCTGGAACCACCAGCCCATGCCGGCGCCGAGATAAAGGTGTTCCGCTATCTTAAAGAACGGGTTATCTTTATAAAGGAAACTGAAGAGGAATACCGTAAGGCCCGCGGCCAGCCACGCGCCCATAATCATCCATGTTTCTGACATAATCACCTCGTTCAGCAATCAGGTTGTTTAGGCTGTAGGCTATTAGTCCTTTAGGCTGTTAGCCTGTGTTTCCTGCTTCTTACCTAACAGCCTAACTGCCTACAGCCTATCCACCCAGGCAACTACAAATATTTTATAATCAACAGTATAATGTTCGACGTAAGTATAAGCAGCAGCACCAGTATATGCCCCAGGTTCAGGGAATCTATGCCGGAAGTGCCTTTGCCCGGCGTCTTGATGAGCGACTCGTACTCGGCCGCGCCTTTCATGCCGCCGACAAGACCTTTTAACTGGCCTGTCTGCAGATACGGCCCGTAGCCCGGCTGGCTGATGGCGGTCACGCATCCCACTACCGGCACGGTGAACTTATCGCCGACATAGGCTATCCAGTAATCCAGCAGGGCGGTTCCGGTGATGCAGACTACAAGCGACATGTTCTTATAACTTTTTATGCCCTGCATGACCGGCATGGTCCTGGCGTCTTTGCCGTCTTTGTCTTTGTCATAGATGCCGTACAGATCGGAGGCCATCTGGGTCATGACGGCCACGGGGTTGGCCATGTACGGAAAGACCACGTAATCCGTGCCGTTGACTTTATTGTATTCCTTGGGGACCGTCTCAAAGATCTGCTCGATAAGGCCGGTGGAGCCGGCGATATAGGTTACCACGCCCACGCGCAGGTTTTTTCTGAACGCGTGGCGGATCATGGCCACGGCGGTCGGATGCAGTTCCGGTCTCGTAGAAGGGTCGTAGTCCAGCGAGAACAGCACAAAGGACTCCGCGGGAAGTTTATCCATGAACTCATAGGTGTGGCGCGTGTCCCTGGCGATGGTCTTATTGGGCAGACCCAGCGGCTTCATTATGGGAACGAACAGCACTATCGCCAGCACCAGGAAGATCCAGCGCCTGTCTATTTTAAAAAATTGCTGAAGTTTGTCTTTGAGCATATCAGTTAATCCTTGTCTACTCAGGTTGTCGGGTTCATGGTTCAGGGTTCACGGTTCAGGGGTTTAGAGATTCAGGATTAGTTTCTTCAACCGTTGAACCGCTGAACC
>JAHJSU010000198.1 GCA_018829985.1 Elusimicrobiota bacterium
CTACAGCCGCACTTTGCTTCTGTAGTGGCAAAGCTTGCTTTGCCTTTTACGCAGAGCAAGCTCTGCAACTACGCAGATACGTGAAAGAGACATGGGTTCACCGAATATTACCTCGTAAAGTGCGGCTGTAGAAGTAGTTATCTTACTGCTTACTTCTACAGTTATTTATTCAATTATCTTTAGGTGCAATTCCTTCAGCTGTTTTTCGTTCAGCCTGGACGGGGCTTCGCTCAGGGGGCAGGCGCCGCTGGTGGTCTTCGGGAATGCTATGACGTCCCTTATGGAATCGGCGCCGGCTATGATGCCTACCAGGCGGTCAAAGCCGATGCCTATGCCGCCGTGCGGCGGGGCGCCGAACTCAAGGGCGTTCACCAGCATCCCGAACCGGGCTTCGATCTCTTCTTTTGAACAGCCCATCAGGCCGAATATTTTATCCTGCATGGCCCGGGTGTGGTTGCGGATCGAGCCCGAGCCCAGCTCCACGCCGTTTACGACCAGGTCGTACTGGCAGGAGCGCACATTTCCGGGATCAGTGTCCAGCTTAGGGACCTCTTCCGGCAGCGGCGCGGTAAAAGGGTTATGCGTAAATGTCCAGTTTCCGCCTTCCGCGTCTTTTTCCAGCAGCGGGAAGTGGCGCACCCACAGGAACGCCCATTTTTTGAGGGGCTCGCCTATAATCCCGGCCTTTTTCCCGGCGATGAATTCCGCGCGCAGCGCGCCCAGGTGGCTGAACGGCGCGTAGCCTGAGCCTACTCCGAAAAGCGTCAGGCTGCCCGGTTTTATCCCCAGCTTGTCCCGGAGAGCGTCCAGCTCTTCGGGCTTGAGGAACCTGACGATAGGCGATTCCGGTTTGTCCGGGGCGGTCCACCTTATCCACGGCAGGCCTTTAGCTCCCAGCTTTTTTATCGCTTCTTCCATTTTGTCGATCCCGCTGCGGGCGAGGGACGCGCCGTCGACGTTAAGCGCGCAGACTTTTCCGCCGCCGGCCACGGTCCCGCCGAAGACTTTAAAGGCCGAATCGCGGAAGACTTCGGAAACATCGGTTATCTGGAAGGCGTAGCGCAGGTCCGGCTTGTCCGAGCCGTATTTAAGCATGGCGTCCTCGTATTCCATTTCAATGAAAGGCGTCTCGATGTTGTCGCCGACAAAACCGAAGGCGGCTTTCATCATGCCTTCCACGGCTTCGGCCACGTCGGTCTCGGTCACAAAGGACATTTCAAGGTCTATCTGCGTGTGCTCGGGCTGGCGGTCGGCGCGCAGTTCCTCGTCGCGCAGGTTCCTGGAAAGCTGGAAATACCTGTCCAGGCCGGAGGCCATCAACACCTGCTTGAACACCTGCGGCGACTGGGGCAGCGCGTAAAAATGGCCGGCGTTGTTGCGGGACGGCACCACGAAATCCCTGGCCCCTTCGGGCGTGGACTTTGTCAGCAGCGGGGTTTCAATTTCATTGAAACCACGGCCGGCAAGGTAATTCCTGACCACCTTGGCCAGGTTGCTTCTCAGCACCAGGTTCTTATGCATCCGGGGCATGCGCAGGTCCAGGTACCTGTATTTAAGGCGGGTCTCTTCCAGCACGCCGGCGTATTGGCTCAGCTCGAACGGCAGCGGCTTGGAAGTGTTTAAGATCTCTATGGAATCGGCCAGCACTTCTATTTCGCCGGTCGGCATGTTCTTATTGGCGTTGTTCCCCGGCCGCGCCGCGACTTTGCCGGTGACCTTCAAAACATATTCGCTTTTGAGCTCCTCGGCCGTTTTGAACACGGGACTGTCGGGCCTGGCCACGATCTGGGTGACGCCGTAAAGGTCCCGCAGGTTTATGAAGAGGACGCCGCCGTGATTCCTCTTCACATCCATCCAGCCGCAAAGCGTAACGGTCTGGTCCAGATTGTTTATATTGAGTTCGCCGCAGGTGTGGGTTCTAAGCATAGGTTCTCCGGATGAAAGTAAATGAGGTTTATTGAAACGGTTTGTTACTACTCAGCCACAAAGTCACAAAGACACGAAGGAAATCAGACAACAAACCGTTTAATCCATAAACTTTCTTTGTGCCTTGGTGTCTTAGTGGCTGAGTAGTTACGACGGTTTACAACTACTCAGCGGCAATATCTGGAACGCAGATGACGCAGATAAATATGATGGCCGCAGATCATGTTTAATCATAAAAATCGTTACTACTCAGCCACAAAGTCACAAAGACACGAAAGAAATCAGACAACAAACCGTTTGATCCATAAACTTTCTTTGTGCCTTGGTGTCTTAGTGGCTGAGTAATTACTAAAA
>JAHJSU010000199.1 GCA_018829985.1 Elusimicrobiota bacterium
CAGGGACTAGGGGCTAGGGGCTAGGGGCTAGGGGCTAGGGGCTAGGGGCTAGGGGCTAGGGGCTAGGGGCTAGGGGCTAGGGGCTAGGGGAACATTTATTATATGTTCTGCTATACATTCCCCTATACGCCAGACGCTCGCCCCTATACGCTAAACGCTATATGTTTCAAAAATGATAAACTATTTTCAGGAGAGAACCGCGAACCTATGAAAAAACCTGTTTGGCTTGTGACCGGGGGCGCCGGGTTCATAGGGTCCAACATCGTGGAAGGGCTGCTGGCGGCCGGAGAGACCGTGCGGGTGTTCGATAATTTTTCCACGGGCAAGAAAGAAAATCTGGCCCCGTTCATGCATAAGATAAAACTATTCAAGGGGGATATACGTAACCCCGCCGCCCTTAAAAAGGCCATGAAAGGGGTCGCTTATGTCAGCCACCAGGCCGCGCTCCGCTCCGTGCCGAAGTCGGTGGATAATCCTGTGGACTGCAACGAGGTCAACGTCACCGGTACGCTGAACGTGCTGATGGCCGCCAAAAACGCGGGAGTAAAAAGGCTGGTTTACGCGTCTTCAAGCTCGGCGTACGGCGATTCGCGGGTGTTTCCGCAGGTGGAGACCCTTCAGCCCAATCCGATTTCCCCTTACGCGGTCGCCAAGCTGGCCGGCGAGCATTACTGCATGGTGTTCGCCCGCACCTACCGTTTTGAAACGGTCTCTTTGCGCTATTTCAACGTGTTCGGCCCGAGGCAGAACCCGGAGTCCATGTATTCCGCCGTCATCCCTAAATTCATGGAGCTTGCGCAGGCCGGCAGGCCGCTTGAAGTCCATTGGGACGGCAGGCAGTCCAGGGATTTTACTTTCGTAAAAAACGTGGTGGACGCCAACATCAAAGCCGCCAGGTTGCCCAACGTGGCCGGCAATGTCTATAATATCGCCGCCGGCGCCACGGCTTCCCTTCTGGATATAATTTCGGGGCTTGAAGAGATACTGGGCAGGAAGCTGGAGAAAAAGAGCCTGCCGAAACGGGCGGGGGACGTAAGGAAGACCTGGGCAGATATCTCCAAGGCGGGAAAAGAGCTTGGTTATAAACCGCTGGTCGGATTTAAAGACGGGCTTAAGGCGACCTGGGAGTATTTCAGCAAATTAAAGTAACAGCCCAGGTAGCGAGGCGGCTAGGCGGCTGGGCAGCTAGACCGCCAGAATCAGAAGGGAAGATTGTTACTCGGTTTTGCTGCCTAGCCGCCTAGTTGTCTAGCTGCCTCGCTGCCTGAGTAACTATAGGAGTTATTATGTTCTTTAACGTTTCTTCGTCTTCGGGCTGGATAGAGGTCGTGTGCGGGAGCATGTTCTCCGGCAAAACTCAGGAGCTCATCAGGCGGCTGAGGCTGGCCAATATCGCCCGGCAGAAAGTGCAGGTGTTCAACTCTCACCTGGACGTGCGCTATGGCAAGGAACACCTCGTTTCGCACGATAAGTCCATGCTCCCTTCGCGGCCGGCCAGGACCGCCAGGGACGTCCTTAAGGAGACGGACCACGACACGCAGGTGGTCGGCATAGACGAGGCGCACTTTTTCGGGGAAGAGATAGTCGAGGTCTGCCAGAAGCTGGCTAATTCCGGCAAAAGGGTGATAGTCGCCGGCCTGGATCAGGATTACCGCGGCGAGCCTTTTGTTAATATGGCCAAACTGATGGCGGTGGCCGAGTCCGTCACTAAGAACCTGGCTATATGCATGGTCTGCGGCAATCCCGCCCATTTCAGCCAGCGCCTGACCGACAGCGCCAAAAGAATAGAAGTGGGTTCCGGCGACAAATACGAGGCGCGCTGTAGAAAATGTTTTAAACCTGAGAAGTGACAAAAGCAGGTGGTAGATAGTAGGTAGTAGGTGGTAGGTAGGATTTAAGGAACTCCACACCCTATCTACTACCTACTACCTACTCCTCCTCACCTACCACCTACTTCGTTAAAATTATGTACATACCCAAAGACGCCAATACCCCGAAACTTTTCCCGGATTTTTTCCAGCTGGGCGCCAGGTTCGACTCTTCCAACCGCTGGCTGAAGCTGGCCGAGGTTATTCCGTGGGAGCGTCTCGACGAGCTGTACGGGCGCTATTTTTCCGAGACGGGCCGGCCCGCCAAGGATTCAAGGCTCGTCTGCGGGCTTTTTATCCTCAAGCAGCTCAAGAACCTTTCGGACGAAGAGGCCGTCTGCGAGTTCAAGGAAAACCCCTACGTGCAGGCGTTCTGCGGCTGCGAGTATTTCGTGACGGAGAACGCGCCGTCCGCCGGGCTCCTTTCGGAGCGCAGGAAGCGCCTGGGCGAGGATTTCTTCGATTATCTCGAGGGCGACGTGGCCAAAATCCTCCGCGAGCAGAAATTCATCCGCCCGAAACCCCGCCAGGAAAAGCCGGGCATCCTCGATTCCATCCTCACCAGCATCCGATCCCTGTTCGGAAAATAAACCTTCCATTCCATCTTAACATCTACCTGATAGAATCGGTTGCCGCTTTTCGTGCGGTTAAATCGGTTCACTGAGATTTTTTTGCGAGATTGTAAAGTCGTGGCGACCGGCGGGTTGGGCCTCCCGCTCCCGTAGGAAACCCTCCCGTGGTTTCCCCCCGAAGCGGGGCCCCCCATCCGCTAGTGTAGCGGGAGGCCCAACCCGCCGGTTCCACTCCAATTTATATAAATAACCCCGCCCTGATGGTAAATCCTATCCCGCCCCCAAGGTCACAGCCAACCTGATAAAAAAATCAGGCTGCTTTTCATTTCAAAAAGCAGCCTGACATCTTTCTATTTAGATATGGGATTATTTTAATAGCAAGTGTTTATCAATCTCTTGCATAATTTTATTTGTTTCTGAAAGCACGACAATTATTTTTTGATAATGTTCTATCCCGTCCTGGCCGCAAAGACGGGCGGTCTGAGCGAATTCGCCGTGAACGGCCGCAACGCGGTCCTGGCGGCCCCCGGGAACATTAGAAGCATTTCCGCGGGTATTCTGCGGTTATGGTCCGACGGTGAATTAAGGGAGGTCCTGGGCCGGAATGCCGCCGCAACGGCTCCGAATTATTCCTGGACGAAAATTTCCGGCAAATACCTCAAGTCCGCGTACGACCTGTAAGCGATATGGCGCCTGTTGTAGCGCTCCCCCCTCTGACGCCCTGACTTCCTAAAGGCTTTTAGAAAGTGCTCCCCTGTCGTTTTGGCGGGCGCGGCTGTTACCAGTCTCC
Organism: Elusimicrobiota bacterium; assembly: GCA_018829985.1. Taxonomy (GTDB): domain Bacteria; phylum Elusimicrobiota; class Elusimicrobia; order Elusimicrobiales; family UBA9959; genus JAHJSU01. The sequence continues at coordinate 3,231 of JAHJSU010000199.1, forward strand.
GTCGCCGCTGCCGCGGAAGTTGCCGGGATATTACCTTGCCGCCCCCGCAAAACCAGCGGAAGCGGTCTCTAACCCCGCCCGAAGAAGAACGTGGCAATGAAGATGCCGGCGATCACGGCCGCCAGGTCGGCTATCAGCCCGCAGGTTACGGTGTAGCGGGTGTTCCGGACCCCGATGGCGCCGTAATAGACGGCGATGGTGTAGAAAGTGGTTTCGGTCGAGCCCTGGAAGGTGGCCGCCATCCGGCCGACGAAAGAATCGACGCCGTAGTGGTTGAAGGCCTCTATCATCATCCCGCGGGCGCCGCTGCCGCTCAGCGGCTTCATGAAGGCGGTTGGCAGGGCCCCGACAAAGCCGGTATCCACCCCGAACCAGCCTATGACCCCGCCTATACCCGAAACTATTATGTCCAGGGCGCCGGAAGCCCGGAAGACGCCTATGGCGACCAGCATGGCCACCAGGTAGGGGATTATCCCCACCGCCACATGGAAGCCGTCCTTCGACCCCTCGATGAACTGCTCGTACACGTTCACTTTCTTCGTCCAGGCCAGCAGGAAGAAGATTATTATCAGAAGGAACAGCAGGAAGTTGCCGGCGAAAGTGGAGACCACGCCTATCCTGCCCGCGGCCATGCCGCTCAGCAGCCAGATGACCGATCCTACGAGCAGCGAAAGCCCGCCCAGATAGGCCGCTATCACCGGCTGGAAGAGGTTGATGCGCTGTGCCACGGATACGGCCGCCAGGGCCGCCATGGTGGAAAAAAAGGTGGTCAACAATATGGGGAGGAAGATGTCGGCCGGGTTCTGCGCGCCCATCGCCGCACGCACCGCCATTATGGAAACGGGGATAAGCGTGAGCCCGGAGGTATTGAGAGCAATGAACATTATCTGCGGGTTGGAGGCGGTTTCCTTATCGGGATTGGCTTCCTGCAGTTCCTTCATGGCTTTAATGCCCAGCGGCGTGGCCGCGTTGTCGAGCCCCAGCATATTGGCGCAGATGTTCATGGTCATGGAACCGAAAGCGGGGTGGTTGTCCGGCAGGTCGGGGAAGATCCTGCGGAAAAAGGGAAGCGTCATCCGCGTCATGGCGTTCACGGCCCCTCCTTTCTCTCCCACGCGCATGATGCCCAGCCAGAGCGCCATCACGCCTATCAGGTAGATGGCTATGTTCACGCTGGTCTTGGCCATCTCGAAGGTGCTTTCCACCATGGCTACGAAAACGTCGCGGTCGGCCTGACCGAAGGTCACGCCGGGCAGGAAATCGAATCCGCCCGTCAGGTAGCCGAGCACCCTGGCTGAGGCGACCAGCAGGGCGGCAAAAAAGAAACCGGTCCAGATATAATTCAGTGTCATTATGTTTTTAGTTTATAACTACTCAGGTCGCTATGAGATGGCGGAATAGAATATAGAACGCTGATAACGCTGATTTTTAGTAATTACTCAGCCACTAAGACACCAAGGCACAAAGAAAGTTTATGGATCAAACGGTTTGTTGTCTGATTTCTTTC
>JAHJSU010000020.1 GCA_018829985.1 Elusimicrobiota bacterium
CAGCGTAAAGGCGCTGGGGATAAACGGCGTTTACACGTCTTCCACGCCGGTTCTGTCCACGCCCACGCTGGCCGCCGCCCCGGTATCCCCTTCGTTTGACGGAGTATATACCGCCAGCATAACCTTTTCCTGGTCAGGGGCACAGAACCCGCCGGGAACGCTTTTTGAGGCCCAGCTTTCAAGAGATAATTTCGGGAGCATTTACGCGTCCACAATAACGCTTCTCACCAGCGTGGATTTCACCGGTCTTAACCCCGGCTCGATATATTCCCTGCGCGCCAGGGCCATAAATCACGCGCTGCGGCCCACGGATTTCACAAACGTCTTATCCACTACCGTCGGGCAGATGGGGAATCTTGAGGCGCCTGCAAAGCCGGCTCCGCCGGCGCCTGCGGCTTCCTACTCCTATGACGGTTCGGCCGTTTTTAACTGGAGCCATCCATCCGGAGTCATGCCATACCGCTATTGGCTTGAGATAGGCAGCACCCCCGGTGGCAGTGATTTCCTGTCATCTTACCCTGTTCTGGCCTCCGCTCCGCTCACTTATTCCACCAACACCCTGATATCCGGGAAGACGTACTGCGCGCGGGTCAGGGCGGAAAGCGCGGCGGGCGTGCTCGGCGAATTCTCGGAATCCGGGCCGGGGATCGCGGTGTGGATCTCGGCGGACCAGACCCCGATCGCAAAGCCCTGTAACTGGCCTAATCCATTTGACCCGGCGCAGGGAGCGACCAATATTGGTTTTAATCTTTCCGCCCCGGCCGACGTCACCATGAAGATCTTCACCCTGCAGGGCATATCCGTGTACGCTGCGGCCGGGCGCGAACCTTCAAGCGGGAATACGGTCTGGCAATGGAACGGCAGGAATGGGGCCGGCCGGATGGTGGAACCCGGCGGCTATGTATGCCTGATAACAAAAAAATATTCGGGAAAAACCGAGGTCCAGAAATTCAAGCTGGCGGTGCTGTACTAGAGGCGAGAGGCTAGAGGTTAGGGGTCAGAGGACAGAGGATAGAGGATAAAAATAAAAATGTTTCTTCAACTGACTTCTTACTCGCCCCTCGTCTCTAACCTCTCGCCTCTAGCCTCCACCCTCTATTTGCCATGAAAAAACTGAATAAGATCGCCGTAAAACTCTGCTTATTCTCGTCGGTTCTCATACTGCTGGTGATAGCCGTGATGGCGCATCTTATATTGAAGGAAGCGAGGACCTCCCTTATATATGAACTCCAGGCCCGGACCGATTCTTTCGCGCGGGCGGCGCGGGAAGCCTTCTCCCCGAAACTGGATATTTTCACGCTGCACCTTCGCGTTAACGAGCTGGCCAAGGAAAAAGCCATAAAATACCTCCTCGTTTCGGACCCCGCGGGGAAAATACTTTCCCACTCCATGCCCGAAAAAATAGGAGAGACCGATACCAGCGCTGAGGGCATGCATGCGCGCAACTCCCGCGCTTTGGAGACACAAGTGTCCGTAAGCGCCGGCGGGGAAAATTACTATATCTCCGCGCCGGTGATGCTGGGGACCGCGCGCCTGGCCACGGCCGCCGTCGCGCTTACCCGCGAAAGCCTGGACTATGCGCTGCAAAAAACAAGGAACAAGATACTCCTCCTTTCCCTGGCGGCGCTTCTGGCCGCGGTGCTTGGCACCATCGTGATAGTGAACTGGTTTATCCGCCCCATACCGCTGCTGGCCAAAGCTGCGCGGGAGATAGGGCTTGGGAAGCTGGATGTGGAGATAAAGTGGAACGGCTCGGATGAAATGGGGCTGCTCACTCGAGCCTTCAACGATATGGCCAAAGGGCTGCGTGAACGGGACCATATCAGAAAGGTCTTCGGCAGATACGTCTCAAAGGAGATAGCCGATACCGTCCTGAAAGGAGGGCTCGCGCTCGGAGGGGAAAAAAGGGAGATAACGGCGTTTTTCGCGGATATCCGTGATTTTTCAAAACTCAGCCGGCAGATGAGCCCGGAGGAAATGGTGGCGCTTCTCAACAACTATTTCACCCGCATGACCCAGATAATACACACTTTCGGCGGAACGACCGATAAATTCATAGGCGACGGGATATTCGCCATGTTCGGCGCGCCGCTGGCGCTTCAAAACGGCCCGGAGCGCGCCCTTCAGGCCGCGCTCAGGATGCGCGACTCCATGGAGCTTTTCAACGCCGAGAGGGCGCTGAAAAACTCTCCTCCCATCAGGATAGGCATCTGCGTGGCCTCCGGCAGTGCGGTAGTGGGGAGCATCGGGAGCGAGTCCCGGGCCGACTACACCGCCATCGGCGAGCCCGTGAACCTGGCGGCCAGGATGGAAGGCCTCAACAAGAAGCTCGGCACGAATATACTGGTTTCCGCCCCGGTCTATGCCGCGCTTAAAGACAAGTTTGAGTTCCGGGCCCTTGGCGCCCATAACGTGCGCGGCTGGGAAGACCCGGTGGAAGTTTTTGAGCTTATAGACGAGCTGAAAAAGAAACAGGCGCCGGGGTAAAGGGAGAGCGGAATAAACCGGAAAACTTTCCTTTGTCAACTGCCGTGCGGAGAACTCAAGCCTTTTTCAATGGCTTTGATCATGGCTTCCGTCCAGTAATTTATATTCGCTATCATGGGGCCTAAGATAGAGGATATTGTGCCGAACATTGTGGACAGATTATTCTTTTCGTGGCTCGACAGCTCCACTGATTTGGCAAGCATTATATAGCCAAGCACTTTGTTGTACGCCGCGAAGGTCAGCAAATAGGAGTTGCCGTCAAGCCAGCCGTTTTTAAGATCTTCCGCTTTTAATCCTTTTCTGTTTATATCCTCAATGAAAGTTTCTTTGGAAATCACAAGGTCGTATATTCCGTCAAATCGGTTGAACATATAGCCGTTGATGTTCCATGAGCCGTCCAGATGAGGTGATATTTCCTCCACGGTTTTGGCGATGAAAGTGGCGGCGGATTTATGTTCCCCCATGATAAGTTTGCTCATATCGAAAAGCATTGTCAGCTCGTTTGAGGTATGCTGGAGCCTTCTCAATATAACTTTCATTATCTCCGTGAAGATGCTTATACCCGCGTCGGGATGCTTTTTGATGAAATTAAAAAACTCGTTGCGCTTTATTGCATAAAGCATGGTTTCTTTTGAGGCCCGGGCCTGGGCAAAACGCACCTGGCCTTCCAGGACGGCCATTTCGCCGAAAAACTCGCCCTTGCCTAAAATGGCCAGCGGTATAAAATCGTGCTCTTCTTTCTCGACACGTTTCTCTATCACCACCTCGCCGAAGACAATAATAAAAAGAGTGTCGCCCTCGCTTCGTTCCTTGAAGATTATTTCCTTTTCACTATATTCGGTCTGTTTGAAAAATTCGGCGAATTCCTCAAGCATAGTCTCGGAGAAATTCTTAAAAATCGCCATCCCTTTTAAGTTTTCCACATCCTGTTTCATAAAAAGCTCCTTCGCGCCGTAAGCTGCCGACATGCCTGGTCTTTACCCCGTTAGAGAAAGCCCCCGACGGGAGTCGGGGGTACAAGTCCGAAGTTTCAGCCGGCGGTCTAATGCCGCCGGCTTTTCCCGCGAAGCGCCCGGTGTCTCTAACGGGGTTTACCAAGACTTGTGCAGGCGCCGTATCAAGCAGTGAGGTAAAAGGTAAGAAGTCAGAGGTAAGAAATAAGAAGTATAAGCTGTTCTTCCAAATCCGACTTCTTACTTCCGACCTCTTACTTCCAGCTTATGCCCATCAGACGGCCAAATGAGCAGTGGGCGACGCCTAAAGCTTCCGGCCGCCCAAAAAAATTACAAAAAATAAACCGCTACCACTATAATACCAAAAACCGGGGCGTTTTATGAAAAAGATTGTAACCACTCAGGTTCTTTGGAAAGCGCCCCCCACCCTAACCCTCCCCCTCGAGGGGGGAGGGAAGGGAGGGGGTGAGCAGTTACAAGATTTTAATATCTCGCCAATAAATCATCCAACCGCGAAGATAGCCCTTCTGGCTGTCCGGATGGATGGAGGGCCAAAGGATTACGCCACAAGGGTCCTCCCCTGTGCGTGTTCCGTCGGGCTATGCTAACGGTTCGTATTTTGGGATAATAAGTAGGGCAAATTATACAGGAAAAGGACACTCTAATGGCTGAAAATAAACCGGACAAGATAATTTACTCCATGGTCGGGGTCGGCAAATATTACGATAAGAAGGCGGTCCTGAAGGACATCTACCTTTCTTATTTCTACGGCGCGAAAATAGGCGTGCTGGGCTTGAACGGCTCGGGCAAAAGCTCGCTTTTAAGGATACTCGCCGGCGTCGACCGGGATTTCAGGGGCGAGACCGTTCTTTCGCCCGGGCATACGGTAGGGCTGCTTGAGCAGGAACCGAAACTGGACGAGACCAGGACCGTCCGCCAGCTCGTTGAAGAGGGCCTGCCCGAGGCCGCGGCCGCGCTTAAAGAATACAACGAAATAAACGAGAAGATGGCCGAACCGATCAGCGACGCCGCGATGAACGCCCTTATCGAAAGGCAGGCCAAAGTGCAGGAAAAGATAGACGCCCTGGACGCCTGGGACATAGACTCGCGCCTGGAGATGGCCATGGACGCTCTCGGCTGCCCCGCGGGCGACACGCCGGTTGCGGTGATCTCGGGCGGCGAAAAGCGCAGGGTGGCGCTCTGCCGGCTGCTGCTGCAGAAACCGGATATCCTGCTGCTGGACGAGCCTACCAACCACCTTGACGCCGAATCGGTGGCCTGGCTGGAACATCACCTTAAAGAATACGCCGGCACGGTCATTGCCGTGACCCACGACCGCTACTTCCTGGACAATGTGGCCGGCTGGATCCTGGAGCTGGACCGCGGACAAGGCATCCCCTGGAAGGGCAATTACTCGTCCTGGCTGGAGCAGAAGGAAAACCGCCTGCGCGTGGAAGAAAAAGCCGAAAGCGAAAGGCAGAAGACCCTGAAGCGCGAGCTTGAATGGATACGGATGTCGCCCAAAGGCCGCCAGGCGAAAGCCAAAGCCCGTATAACCTCCTACGAGGCGCTGCTTGAGCAGGGAAACGATAAACTGGCCAAAGACCTTGAGATCTTCATCCCGCCGGGGCCGCGTTTAGGCGCGGTGGTGATAGAGGCCGGTAACGTAAGCAAGGCCTACGGCGATAAGATACTGATGGAAGACGTAAACTTCTCCCTTCCGCCCGGCGGCATAGTGGGGATTATCGGCCCGAACGGCGCCGGCAAGACCACGCTTTTCAAAATGATAACCGGGGCCGAGAAACCCGACTCCGGCGAGTTCAGAATCGGCGAAACGGTAAAACTGGCCTGCGCGGACCAGTCCAGGTCGTCGCTGGACCCGGAAAAGAACGTCTGGGAAGTCCTGTCCGGCGGCCTGGACACCGTTAAGCTCGGGCTTCGGGAAATGAACTCCCGGGCCTATGTGGCGAGATTTAATTTCATGGGCCAGGACCAGCAGAAGAAAGTCTCTGCGCTGTCGGGCGGGGAGCGCAACAGGGCGCATTTAGCCGTCATGCTCAAGGAAGGGGCCAACGTCCTGCTGCTGGACGAGCCGACCAACGATCTGGACGTTAACACGATGCGCGCGCTTGAAGACGCGCTGGAAAATTTCGGCGGCTGCGCCGTAATCATAAGCCATGACCGCTGGTTCCTGGACAGGATAGCCACGCATATCCTCGCCTTCGAGGGCGAAAGCCGCGTGGTCTGGTTTGAGGGGAATTTCTCCGCTTATGAGGAGGACCGGCGCAGCCGCCTCGGCGCGGAGGCCGACGTCCCCCACAGGATAAAATACAGAAAGCTCACCAGGTCATAACCCGAAAACTTCAATTGAAGTTTTCGGGAAGGATAAAGGATGAAGGCTAAAGGATTAGGGTAAAGACACTGGAGAACAAAGAGATTTTTCCGTCCCTTAGCCTTTATCCTTAAGCCTTTAGCCTTCCGAAAATTGCAGCAATTTTCGGAGTTATTTTATTTCCAGGCTGGCTTTCAGGATCTCCACCGCTTTTTCGGCGTTGGACACATTGATAAGTATCCTTCCCGTCTTGCCGCCGAGAGCGGTGCCGTAGACCGTGGTGATATTTATGCCGTGATCGGCCAGGGCCTTTGCAAGGCGCAGCAGTTCCCCCGGCTGATCGGAGAGTTCTAGGGAGATCATGGGGGTGTCCACCGTGGTGAAGCCCGCGCTGGTCAGGATGTAGCTTATCTTTTTATCGGTATCCACGGTCACGCGCACCACTCCGGAATCGTCGCGTATCTCGGAAGCTATGCCGACGATATTGACCCCTTCGTTGGCGAAGAGTTCGATAAACCTGCATAACGCGCCCGGCACATTGGGCAGGAACACGGTGTATTGCCTGACAATTTTAATCGCCATGATTTCTCCATTGCCGCCGCCGGCTCAGTAAGTAATTTAATAATTTTTCCCCGGAATTAGCAACAGATATATTGTATTCGGCTGAATTGAAACGATGCGGGATATTTCGTATCATTGATATAGCCGGGGGCTTTTTCATAGGGAACCGGCGGGTTTCGCTTTATAATATTTATTGAGAGGCAGTTATGTGGAATTATACCGAGAAAGTTTACGAGCATTTCAAAAACCCCAAAAACGTGGGCGAGATAGAGAACCCGGACGGCGTCGGGGAAGTCGGCAGCATCGTCTGCGGCGACGCGCTTAAGCTGACGCTCAGGGTGGACCGCGCCACCGGGAAGATCCTGGACGCCAAGTTCAAGACCTTCGGCTGCGCTTCCGCCATCGCCTCCTCGTCCATCATGACCGGGATGATAATAGGCAAGACGCTGGATGAGGCCGCCAAGCTCACCAACCAGGACATAGCCGGCTCGCTGGGCGGGCTGCCGAGCGAAAAAATGCACTGCTCGGTGATGGGCATGGAAGCCCTGGAAGCGGCGATAAAAAATTACCGCGGCGCAAAGCAGGAAAAAGTGATAATGGGCGAAGGGGAGCGGCTGGTCTGCAAATGCTTCAGCGTGACCGAGGCCAAGATACTTAAAGCCATAAAGGACAACAACCTGAAGACCGTGGAAGAAGTGACCAATTTCACCAAGGCCGGCGGCGGCTGCCGCCAGTGCGCGGGCGAGATAGAAAAGATACTGAAGGACTACTGGGCACGCGCGGAGCATAAGACCTTCGCCAGGATGACCGTGGTGGAAAAAGTGAAAATGGTCGAAAAAGTGCTGGCCGAGGAAGTCAACCCCAAGCTTAAACTGGACGGGGGCTGGATAGAACTGGTGGACCTGGAAGGCGACAAGGTGAAGGTCCGGTTCCTGGGCATGTGCTCAAGCTGCCCGTCATCGGCCCTGACCCTTAAGAACATAGTGGAAAAAGAGCTTAAGGAAAAAATAGACCCGCTGCTGGAAATTGAAGCGCAGTAGGGTAGTGATTAAGTGAAGAGTGATTGAGTGATTCAGTTTTAATCAGAAATCCCTGTTCCGATCAACTTAATCGCTAAATCACTTAATTACTCAATTATTGAAGTGGATTGCGAAAAGGATTCGTTATGGAAAACGATAAGGTTATCTACCTTGACAACAACGCCACCTCCCGCACGGCCCCTGAAGTGGCCGAAGGGATGAGGCCGTTCTTTACCGAGCTTTACGGCAACCCGTCAAGCATGCATTCTTTCGGCGGCGGCGTGCAGAAACACCTGGACAGCGCCAGGCAGAAGACCGCCGCGCTGATAGGCGCGTCGCCGGAAGAGATCATTTTCACCAGCTGCGGCACCGAGAGCGATTCCACCGCCGTCTGGTCGGTTTTGCGCGCAACGCCGGAGAAAAAACACCTGATCACCACAAAGGTGGAGCACCCGGCCGTGCTGAATGTCTGCAAATTCCTGGAGACCCAGGGCTATCATGTCACCTATCTGCCGGTGGACGGCGCCGGGCGGCTGAACCTGGAGGACCTGAAGCTTGCGGTCACTCCCGAAACCGCCCTGGTTTCCATAATGTGGGCCAATAACGAGACCGGCGTCGTCTTCCCGGTAGAGGAAGCGGCCCGCATAGTCCACGCCAAAGGCGCCCTGTTCCACACGGACGCCGTCCAGGCCGCGGGAAAGATCCCCATAAACCTTAAAGAAACCAAAATAGACATGCTCTCGCTTTCGGGCCACAAGCTGCACGCGCCCAAAGGCATAGGCGTGCTGTACCTGCGCAAAGGCGCGCGGTTCTCCCCGTTCATGATGGGCGGCCACCAGGAGCGCGGCAGAAGGGCCGGCACCGAGAACGTGCCCTATATCGTGGGGCTGGGCATCGCGGCGGAACTCGCGTTAAAGAATTTGGAAGCGGAAAACACCCGTGTAAAAGCCCTCCGGGACAGGCTGGAGGAGGGGCTTTTAAAGGCTATTCCCAATTCGCGCGTCAACGGCGGCGGCGCCCGGCTTCCCAACACCGTCAATCTCGGCTTTGAATACGTGGAAGGTGAATCCATACTTATCATGCTGAGCGAGAAAGGCATCTGCGCCTCGTCGGGTTCGGCCTGCACTTCGGGCTCGCTTGAACCCTCTCCCGTGATGCTGGCCATGAACGTGCCGCAGACTTACGCCCACGGCTCCGTGCGGTTCTCTTTCAGCGTTTATAACACCGATAGTGACGTGGACATTGTCTTAAAGGAACTGCCGCCCATAATAGCGCGCCTGCGGGAGATCTCGCCTTTTGCCGACGGCAAGCCCCTGTTCGGCATGGAAGCCTGCGACACGCATTAACTTGATGCTCAGGAATTTCAATGTTCCTCACGCAAAGGCGCAAAGGCGCAAAAAAACAGATGCATGCCCGCTTTTCTTTGCGAGCTTTGCGGCTTTGCGCGAGACAAGACAGGCCTGTAGTTACATTTTGCGGCCAAA
>JAHJSU010000200.1 GCA_018829985.1 Elusimicrobiota bacterium
GCAAAGCAGGGACGCGACCGCGTATTCCAGGCCATCCTGCCGCTCCGGGGAAAAATACTGAACGTTGAAAAAGCCCAACTGGTGAAAATAATATCCAACGAACAGGTGCGCACCCTCATCTCGGCCATAGGGACCGGCGTCGGCGAGGGCGAAGACGGGTTTAATATCGACAATCTCCGGTATCACAAGATCATCCTTATGGCCGACGCCGACGTGGACGGCCAGCACATAAGAACCCTGCTGCTGACTTTCTTCTACCGGCAGATGAGGCCGCTGATAGAACAGGGACATGTCTATATCGCCCAGCCGCCGCTTTACAAGGTTAAGAAGGGAAAGTTCGAGGCCTATTTTGACAACGACGAAAAGCTCCAGGCCTGGCAGCTGAAAGAAGCCGTCGCAAGCGTTTCGGTGCGCGGCGCCAAAGGCGGGAAATTCGAGGCCAAAGAACTGGGCGACCTGCTGGCGCTCTCCCTTTCGCTTGAGAACGCGCTCAGGAAGCTGGAGTCAAAAGGCCTCACTCTCACGGACTACCTCGTTTTCGCGGCCGAGGGCAAAATACCGCTTTACCGCGCAGAGACCGCCCCCGAAACCTATAAATACTTCTATACGGAAAGCGAATGGCTCAATTACGAGAATGAATTCATCGCCAGGCGCAGGGAGGCCCTCTCCAAGGACCTGAAGGAAGAAGAGATGGAGATGGAAGCCGAGAACCTGGGGCCGGAATTCCAGTCCCTGGGCGAATTCACCCGCATCAGCAATATAAACCAGAAACTGAAGAATCTCGGCTATTCGGTGGAAGAGTATGTCTCTGCGGAAGAAGCGAAAAAAGAATCCGCCTTTGAGGTGGTCACCGAAAAATCCGCCGTCAGGACCGGCGACATAAAGAGCCTGCTCGAAACCGTGCTGAAGATCGGCTCCGCCGGCGCCAATATACAGCGCTATAAGGGTTTGGGCGAAATGAACCCGGAACAGCTCTGGGAAACCACGATGGACCCGTTCAAGCGCAGACTGCTGAAGGTTTCGCTCGAGGACCCGGCCGAGGCTGAAGCCATTTTCACCACGCTGATGGGAGATAAAGTGGAGCCCAGAAGGGTGTTCATAGAGCAGAACGCCCTCGAAGCGAAGAATCTGGACATATAGGGTATTATCAGTAACCGGTAACCAGTAATCAGTAACCGGTAAACAAATAAAAACAGCGATAACCGGGAATTAGTGTTTAGGGAGTTCCCGATTTTACTGGTTACCGGATACCGCTTACTGGTTACAAGACTTTAAGGAGCAGCCATGACCGAACCGAAGAACCCGCCGGTTGAAAACCTTTTTACCAATGTCGTGGACCGCGATATCAGCGAGGAGATGAAATCCTCCTACATCGAATATTCCATGAGCGTTATCGTGGGCAGGGCGCTTCCCGACGTGCGCGACGGCTTAAAGCCCGTGCACCGCAGAGTGCTCTATACCATGGACGACATGGGCCTCCAGCACAACAAACCCTATAAAAAATCCGCGCGCGTGGTCGGCGACGTGATGGGCAAGTACCACCCGCACGGCGACGCCTCCATTTACGACACCCTCGTGCGCATGGCGCAGAAGTTCAGTCTGCGCTACACGCTGGTGGACGGGCAAGGCAACTTCGGTTCCGTCGACGGCGACCCCGCCGCCGCCATGCGTTACACCGAGGCCAGGCTTTCGGGCATAGCCGGAGAGCTGCTGGCCGACCTTGAAAAGGACACCGTCAAATTCGTTCCCAACTACGACGGCTCCATGAAAGAACCGTCGGTCCTGCCCGGCAAGCTGCCCAACCTCCTGGTAAACGGCTCCAGCGGCATCGCGGTCGGCATGGCCACCAATATTCCCACCCACAATTTAAGCGAGGTTTGCGACGCGACAATCGCGGTCATAGACAACCCGGAGCTGGAAACCAAAGAGCTGATGAAGATAATGAAAGGCCCGGATTTCCCGACCGGCGGCATCATCCGCGGGCGCTCTGGCATCAGGGACTATTTTGAGACCGGCCGCGGCTCCATAAAGACCCAGGCCCGGGCCGAGATCGAGGAAATGAAAGGCCACCGCGAAGCCGTCATCATCACGGAAATCCCCTACCAGGTTAACAAGGCCGCGCTTATTGAAACCATAGCGGACCTGGTCAAAGAGAAAAAAATCCCCGACATCTCCGACATACGGGACGAGTCCGACCGCCGCGGTATGCGCATAGTTGTAGAGATAAAGCGCGACGGCAACGCCCAGGTTGTGCTGAACCAGCTTTACAAGCACACCCAGCTGGAAACCTCGTTCGGCGTGATAATGCTGGCCATCGTGGACGGCCGCCCCCGCGTGCTGCCGGTTAAAGAGGTAATGCTTCAATACGTGCGTCACCGCCGGCTGATGATAGTTAACCGCACCAATTACGACCTTAAAAGAGCCCTCGCCCGCGCCCATATACTGGAAGGCTACCTGATAGCCCTGCAGAATATAGACGCCGTGGTGGAAATAATAAAGAAATCCAAAGACGCGGCCGAAGCCAGGGGCAAGTTGACAGCCAGGTTCGCGCTCTCGGAAATACAGGCCCAGGCGATTCTTGACATGCGCCTGCACCAGCTCACCCGCCTTGAAGCGGGCGCCATTGAGGAAGAACACAAAGCGCTGATGAAGCTCATCAGCGAACTGAAGGCCATACTCGCCGATCCCAAGAAAGTCCTCAGGATAATTGTGGACGAGCTCAAAGAGCTGAGGGAAAAATACGGCGACAAGCGCCAGACCGAAATCACCGGGGAGGCCGCGGAGCTCGACATAGAGGACCTCATCCCCGAAGAGAACGTGATCATCACCATGTCCCACGGCGGCTACATAAAACGCATCCCGGCCGACACCTATAAAGTGCAGGGCAGGGGCGGCAAAGGCATCATCGGCTCCGACGTCAAGGAAGAGGACTTCATAGAAAAACTCTTCGTGACTTCAAGCCACGCCACCATACTTATGTTCACCACGCGCGGCAAGGTATACGCCCTGAAGGGCTATGAAATACCGGAGGGCAACCGCACCACGCGCGGCAAGGCCATAGTGAACCTGCTGCAGGTAAAGGACGAGACGGTCACTTCGGTGCTGGCCATAGAATCCTTTGAGGAGGCCAAGGGCAGGGAAACCTATCTTGTGATGTGCACCCGCAAAGGGAACATCAAAAAGACCGCCATAAGCGATTTCGCCAACATAAGGCGCTCCGGCATAGCGGCCATAACCCTCGAAGACGGCGATATCCTGACCAGCGTCGGCCACACCGACGGTAAGCACGAGATAATCATCGGCACCAGACTCGGCATGTCCATCCGCTTCAACGAGGGGAACGTCCGGCCCATGGGCAGGAACGCGATGGGCGTGCGGGGCATGCGCCTGGGCAAAGAAGACCGGGTCATCGGCATGGAAGTGGCCGAGCCCAAGACCAAAAAATCGCTTTTAACCGTCTGCGGGAACGGCTACGGCAAGCGCACGGACCTGGACGAATACAGGAACCAGCGCCGCGGCGGCTCGGGCGTGATAACCATAAAAGCCACCGAGCGGAACGGCGCGGTGGTGGGCCTCTACCTTGTGCTCAACGACGACCATCTGATGGTGATGACGGAAAAAGGCAAGATAATACGCATGCCCTGCAAGACCGTGCGCGTCATCAGCCGCAACACCCAGGGCGTGCGGCTCGTGCGGCTGGAAGAAGGCGACAAAATAGCTTCGGTGGAGCCCGTAGTTGCCGAAGGCGAGGACGTCCTGACGGAAGAAAAGAAATAATGCCCGGCTTCTATAGCAACGGAAGGCAACGGAAAGCAAAAGAAAGCGTAAATATTCGGTGAACACATCATTTGCTCTTGTAGTGGCAAAGCTTGCTTTGCCTTTTTACGCAGAGCAAGCTCTGCGACTACATACCGGACGACGAGGACACAGGAAGGATACACGGGTTCACCGAATATTTACAGAAAAACTCTTACCCTTCAGTCGCTTTCTGTTGCTAGAATTTATAATTAAGGCTCAGTGCTTTGATGGCGCCGAAATTTCCGAAAGGGGCGAAAGAATAGTCAACGGCGACGTTCGCGAACTTAATGCCTGCGCCGCCGGAAATATTTCCCATATCGCCCGCGCCCGTCAGGCTGTTGGAGTAGCCGCCGCGCAGGAACATGGCGCCGAACATATTATATTCGCTTCCGACGGCAAAAGAGGTTTCCTTGTCATAGACAAGCCGTTTCACGTCAAAGACGAGCGTCATCGCGTCGAATACGCAGGCTGAAACCCCGGCGCTTACGGTCAGAGGCAGTTCATCGCGCTGCTCCGCGTATTTCAAGCCCCGCCCCATGTTTCTCACCGCCACGCCCAGGGATAGCGGCAGTCCGCCCAAGGCGGAGAGTTTGCGCATATAACCGGCGTCAAAGGCCGCCGCGGTTGCGCGGTACCCCGCTATGGAACTGACAATATATTTCGCGGTGAATCCTATAGTGGAATTTGAGTCGAGCGTTTTTGAAAAAGCCGTCGCCACCGAGAGGTCCGAAGATTTAAATCCGCCCGCGGCCCGTCTGTCAGCCCCCCGCGCCTCAAACCCTCCGTGATCAAGTCTGGTTATAGAGAAAGCGGCGGAGAAATTTTTAAACGGGACCGCGAGGGCGGCAAAATCATAACTTGCATCCATCAGCCAGTCCGCGTGCATAAATGATACCGCCCGCGTATTAACGGCGGCGAGACCCGCCGGATTGTAATAGATGGCATTGGCGTCGTTTGAAACAGCCGTGAAAGCCGAACTCATCGCGGCGGGGCGGGCCCCGGAGCCGATATTGAGAAAGTCCGCGCCGGACTCAAGAGCGCCGGCCAAGCGCGCCGAGGGGGTGAGCAGGAACGCCAAAACCAGAACCAAGACATACGGCCGCGAAGCCCAGAATATCAGGCTGTTCGCGAAGTCCTTTTTATTTCCGGCGTCCAGGCATTTCATAATATTCCCGTAATCTTTTCCACCCGCCGTTTTTCTGCCCCTGCCACCCCGTCTTTTACCCTAACACCGATATTCTATCCGCTACTTCACCGCCGCAAATTTTCCCGTCTTCTTCAGGCTCTTCCCGGCTTTTTCGGCCTCGATATAATAGTAGTATACGCCGCTCGGTATATGCCCGCGCCAGGCGTATTCGTAGGCGTAGCTCAAGCCGTTGCCGTCGTCTATGGCGGAGGGCGCCCCGGTTATAGTGTGTTCATGCGCCGGCCTGCCCGAGACTGTATAGATCTTTATAGTGACCTTGTCGGCTACGCCGCATTCCATGTGGAAGGCCGGCGCCGCTCCGCCTTTGGCCGGGTTAGGGAACACATAAACTTCGCCTAGTTTAAACGCCGGGTCCGGCCCGGACAGAACCTTCAGGGTTGCGAGTTCTGTCCCCAGAGCCGTCGCTTTCTTTTTCCCGCCGCTGTCGGCTGTAACGATGGCAACCTGCGGCAGGGTTTCACCTGACTGGACAAAATTGCCGGTTCCGCTAACCGCCGCGGTTTTTGCGAAGTAATGCCCGCCGAGTACCGCGTTGCCGGCCAGCTTCATATGCGAATACGGGGCATACAGGCAGGCCAGGAAATCGGCCCCGCCTGTAAAGTCTACAGCGGAGGCCGTGCCGACGAATATATTGAGATCTGAAGCCGCGCCCCCGGCATTAACCGAACTGCCGCCGCTTATCTTTATGCCACCCTCCACCAATATATCCACTTTTCCGTCCACGGTGATGCTGGAACCGCCCGCCGCCTTCAATCCCTTAAAGTAATAAGTCCCGGTTGAAAGGAGTATATTTGCCCTGGAGTTAAGCGCTAGTTCGCCGTCTATCAGATATTTCGGATCCACCCTGTCATTATTGTTGATAACGGCGGCCCTTTGGACTATATCCGCCATGTATACGGGCTCAGGATAGACCGGCGCTGCGCCGCTGACTTTCCGGCCGGTTATCTGGGCCTTGCCGCGCACGGTTATCGTGCTTGCCGTAACGTCGCCCAGTATCCGCGCGTTTCCGCTTACGGAAACAACAGCGTTGGATTTCACAGTGCCGGAAATATCCGCCGTGCCCGACATCTCAAGCCCGGAAACCGCTATAAGCCCGTCCTCCCGCCATGTCATCACGGAAACCCTTATTTCTTTGGGTATTTCGGCGTTATTTACATTGTCTTTGGACCAGTACCTTATTATAAACGCCCCCTGCGCCAGTTTGAATGGCTCCATATAACTTCTGACTTCTGTCGGCTGACTTCTGACATCTTTTATTTCGTACATTATTTGTTTCAGGCCGGAGGTGACATCGCCGGAAACCGGGTCAAAGGCCGAAAGCGTCACAGGGGTGTCCGGTGTCAGAATCGGCAGGCCAAAGATTTCAAACTTCGGCTCGCCGAGACCTATAGCAGTAACCGGCGGTGTATTGTCCACGGCTATCTTTGCGGTCTTCATGACTTCAGCGTTTTGCACCCGGTCCAGGGAATAATACTCCACGGTATGCAGCCCCTCAGCCGCTATGGTAAAGCTTCCCGGATACACAACCCAGTTGCCGCCGTCTATTCTGTACTTTGTAAGCATCACGCCCGAAGCCGTGTCATTACTTACAGGGTCCGCAGCCGCAAGAACTATGCCCGAATTCCCGGTGACGTATATCTTCTCGTCGCCGGGAGCCGAGTACCGCGCGCCGCTTATAGATAGTTCTGTCGCCGGCGGGGTATTATCCACCCACAACTCGGCGGTTTTTACTGTTTCTACGTTATTCACATAATCCGTGGAATAGAAGGAAACAGCGCGTCTGCCTTCCGCGCTCAGTTTAAACGGGGAAACATAAACATTTTCCTCATTACTATACCCTATACCCTCTACCCTATACCCTGTAGTTTTCACGCCGGCTGAAACATTGTTCACTAAGGGGTCCGCGGCCGTTATCACTATGTCCGTGCGCGGGCTGATATACTGCCTGGCGCTCTTATACTGGTCGCCGGACACCGACAGCGCGCTGACCGGCTTTGTGCCGTCAACATGGATAACTGTGGACTTCACCACCTCGGCATTGCCCACATTGTCTATGGCGCGGAAGTTAAGGCTCCTTATGCCCTCCGCAAGGCCGACGGGGGCGGCATATTTATCCGCCAGCCCGGCGTCTATGCCGTAGTATATGCCCTCTACGCCGGAAGCCACAGCGTTGACAACGGGGTCCGAGCTTTCAAGCGCTATACTCCCAAGGGTGTTCAAGTAGAATTTATTCTCCCGCGCTATCCACTCGCCGCCGGCAACCGACCAATTGCTTATCGGCGGGGTATTGTCGCTCTGGACCTCAAGGATACGCTCGGCCTCCGTGTTGCCCACATTGTCTATGACGCGGTATTTTATCGTGTGCCGGCCTTCGGCGAATTTCAGCGCGGTCACGTATTTTACGTACGCTCCGCCGTCAACCGATACTTCTATGCGGTTGACGCCGGCGGAAACTTCGTTCATGACCGGGTCCGCCGCCGCAAAGGTCAGCTCGCTTGCGGGCGTTATGTAGCGCACCCCGTCCTTAATATAGAGCGGCTCGGATATGTTAAACGACGTTACAGGGGCGGTGTCGTCCACGTAAATCTGCGTGGATCTGACCACTTCAGTATTGTTCACATTATCTTTCGCGTAATAAGAAAGCGTTCGTATGCCCTCGGTTAAACCAAAAGCCGCGGAATATGTTTGTTCTTCCCCGCTATACCCTGTGCCCTCTACCCTATAATCTGTAGTTTTAACGCCGGCTGCCCCGCCGCCGGCAACAGGATCTTCGGACGTAAAGCCGAATTCCGTGTCCAGTGAGGCGTAGAAACTGCCCGGCGCCGCCCCGGCGTATTGCCTGCCGCCTATAACATTAAGGGCGCTTAACGGCGCTGTGGCGTCCAGGAATACGGCGCTGGACAGTTCGACTTCAAGGTTGTCGACATTGTCCCTGCTCCTGTAGGCAATAGTATACCCGCCGTCCGCCCCGGCAAGGCTGAACTTAAGCGGCGAGGTCAGGACCTGGCCGGAATTGATTGCATATGAAATTTCCTTGGGACCGGACGCCAATTCTCCGGGATCCGCCGCCGTCAGCCCAAATACCGCCGCGATGGAAACATATTCCAGATATGCGGGGCCGGCAACCCGGACGAACGCGCTCACCGGCGGCGTGAAGTCGGTTATGAAAGCAAAGGTTTTCGCCGCTTCAGTATTGCCCAGATTGTCAACGCTGTAATAATCCAGGGCGTGCCGGCCCTCGCCCAGCCCGGAAACCGGCAATATGGACGAATAAAGCAGCTGCGCCCCGCCGTCAAACCCGTATTTCGATTCTTTAAGACCGGCCGCCACTCCGTTGGAGCTTACGTCCACCGCGGACAGCGCCAGCCCCGCGGCGGAATTCAGATACACCTCGCCGTTCGCCTCATACTTCGCCCCGCCAAGTACGAGCGGCACGGTCTCCGGCGCGGTATTATCCAAAGCGACCGTGCTTCTCTTGACAGCCTCGATATTGCCCAATACGTCTTCGGCATTATAATCCAGGTAATAAACCCCGTCCGCCAGGCTCCAGTCCGGGGCAAAGGTAAAGGTAGAAACAAATGCCTCTCCCTGCTTTGGATTCGGGTTGTTAAATGTGAGTTCTTTTATTAACCCTAACCCCTCGCCCCTAACCCCTATCCGCTGTCCCTTCACCCCCAGTCCTATCCCGTCCTGCACGGACACAAGGTCGTCTATGCTCGTTAAAGTAAAAACCGTGTTTGAAGTTGCATAAGCAATTCCTTCACTGGTTACCGGCAACCGGTTGCCGGTTACTGTTAGTTCCGTCCTCGGCGCAAGCACATCATGTATCACCTCAAACGTCCCGCCGGCCAGGTAAGCCGCATTGTCGGCAAAATCCGTCGCGCTTACGGTCAGCCGCCATATGCCGTCGTCTATATCAAGAGGCTCGATGGACTGCCCGTCTGTGACCGCTATAACAGCGGGCCTGGCGCCGCTGGGGCTGCCCCTGTCTTCAACCTGGGTCAGCGCCGCCGTCACTTTCGGGGCCGGGTCAAGATCGTCCTTTACGGCAAAAAACACTCCTATCCTGTCCTTTGTTGCCACGAAAATACCGGCGACAGGCGACGAAATAACTATCTGCGGGATTGTCTTGTTTATATTGATCCCGCTTACAACGGCCTGCGCGGCATTCCCGGCAAGGTCGTAAACTTTGGCGGATGTGGAGAGGTTCACCCCTTCAGCCGCAAGCGTTATGTCGGCGGGGCATGTTTTAATCCCCGACAGGTTATCCGAGCAGGTAAATTTAACGGCGACCCCGGTGTTATTCCACCCGGCGGCATTGGGCGCGGGGGTTTGCGTATACGAAATGCCGGGCGCGGTCGCGTCTATATTCACGCTCAGGGCCGCATTTGTCAGGTTCCCGGCGCGGTCGGTGCAGGAACCGGACACTTTCTGTCCCGCGCCCTCGGCGGTTATCAGTTTATCCGCCGTGCAGTAGGCCGCGCCGGAAACCGCGTCAATACCGATAAACATCACTGTGACAGGCCCGTTGTTCCACCCGTCCGCGTTCGGCAGCGGCTTCTGCATGGCGGTAACCGCGGGGGAGGAAAGATCCACATTCACCACAGCCGTTGAATAACCCGTATTGCCGGCCGTATCCCGGCACCAGCCGGCCATCTGCCGGTTGACGCTCTCGGTGCTGACGATGAACGTCGCGCAGATCTCCACCCCGGATAAAGCATCGGTTCCGTTGAAAACCACGCGCAGGCCCGTATTATTCCACCCGGCTGAGTTAGGCGGCGGGCTAATCGCATATCCCGCCTGCGGCGCGGTCCTGTCTATTGAGAAGGAGAGGGTTTTCTCCGCCTCGGTATTGCCGGCTTTATCCCTGGAATAATACCTGATCATATAACTGCCGTCGGTACTGAAAGTCAACGGGCCGGTATAAACCTTTTCATCATTGCTATATCCCGCGCCCTCCACCCGATACCCGGTTTTTTCTATGCCGGACAGGGAATCCGTGGACGTCAGCGTAAGACTGACAGGCGACGAATACCACCCGTTTTTATAGGTCCCGGAAAGAGCGGCCGTGCTGACAGGCAAAGTCTTGTCTATGTTTATGCCGCCGATAGAAACGGCCTTTGAATTCCCGGCGTAGTCAAAAACTTCGGCGGAAGTGGAAATATTTGCGCCCTCGCCGCTCAGGATTATGTCGGCGGGGCAGGACCTGACCCCGGACAACGCGTCGGCGCAAGTGAATTTAATCGTCACGCTGCCGCTGTTCCATTCGTATTCATCGGCTAAAGGCGTCCGCGTGTATAAAATCGAAGGCGCTGTGGTGTCTATATTCACCGTCAAGGTGTGGGTGGACGACCAGTCCGCGTAGTCCATGCAGTAACCGCTCACGGTCTGGCTTGCGCCTTCAACGGATATGATCTTTTCAGGTTTGCCCTCCGAACTGCCGGCGGGCAGGCAGTACGCTATCCCGGAAACCGCGTCGGTACCGGTAAATACAACCGAAACCGGGACATTGTTCCAGCCGGCCGCGTCCGGCGCGGGCGCCGCCGCCGCGCTTACCGCGGGCGCGCTCAGGTCTATCTTAAAGGTTATGCTCTTTTCCGGTTCGGTGTTCCCGGCGTTGTCAACGGCATAATACTTAAGCAAGTGTCCGCCTTCCGCGCTCACCATAAAAGGCGAAGTGTAAACCGCAAAGGGCTTCCCGTCCAGGGAATAATATACGCCCGCAACGCCGCTCTTGGATGTTGATATCAGCGTAACCGTGACGGCGGACATATTCCAGCCGTTCCTGTTAACCCCGCCGATAATTGCCGTGGTCTGCGGCGGGCCTATGTCGAGGTAATAAACAGAACTCTGCGGCTTATCAATATACGTCAGGCCTCCGCCAAATGAGTAGAGGTAATTTTCGGTGGCCGCCGCCGCAAGCGCCACCAGACCCTTCGGTAATGCCGCCAGGCGCCTCCAGGCGCCGAGCGCGCCGTCCGCAAGCAACGGGGCGGAGTAGACCAGGTCGCTGACGCTCAGTCCGTCATAGCCCCCGAGTATGTAAATGTTCTTTGCCGTGGAAGCCGCGGCGTGGAGTGAAATACCGTTTGGAAGAGTGGAAACGACGTTCCACCGGCCAAGCGTGCCGTCGGCGTTTAAATCCGCGGCGTAAACCTTGTCGGATACATGCGGGGCAGGGCTTCCGGAAACGTAAAGATTACTATCTGTCGTTCCGCCGATAACAAAAAGCTTCCCGCCCGAAACAAAAGCGTTGTGGCCGAAAAGTGTCGTGGGCAGGGATACGCTCTCCTTCCAGGTCCCGATGGCGCCGTTGGGGAGAATATCGGCGTAATACACTTTATCGGTAGCCCCCCCCCGTCTCACTATTCCGCCAAGCAAATAAATGCGGTTTCCGCTTAACGCCACTGCGTGGGCCATGAGACTCAGTGGCATTGGAGTGGTCTGGCTCCAGGCGGCCAGGCTGCCATCCGGATTTATGGAAGAATAATAGACCTCACTCCTTGCGCCAAACATGCCTGTCCCGCCAAGGACGTACAGCCGGCCGTTGTAGGCGAATGAAGCGGGCAGCCCCAATCCCAGTAAATAGGGCAGGCTATTGGCCGCTCTACAGGTTGCCATGGTGCCGTCGGGGTTTAACGCGCAATAGTAAACTTCCTTCTGAAACCCTCCCCTGTCCCGTATGCCGCCAAAGGTGTCGCCGACGCCGCCGGCCACATAGACTATATTGTTCCAGAGCACGGCATTATGCACGAGCAGCCCCTGCGGCAGCGGGGTTGTCTCGCTGAACTGGGCAAAAGAAAAACGGCCGGCGGCAATGACCAGCGCGGTCATTAATGCCGTTTTCGCGATCTTAGGCTTCCAACTGTTGTAAGTCTGCATAATATGCGCCAATAAAAAAGCCGCCGGAAAAACCAATCATCCGCATTACTATTGCGGATTATCGCTTTTCGGCAGCTCAGCCGGCATTAAAGACTGTCAGACTTCTTTCGGTAGCCAGTCCGGCATCGAGACACAGTCTCATTAGCCCCACAGCTTTGCGCTCCCGGCCTTTCGGCGTTTGTCCGCCTTAGGCGGACGTTTATTCGGGATTGCCTTTATCGTATTAATAGTATAGCAGGTTTTCATGAAATGACAAGGGCCTTTTGGTTACATTAGGATATTATGTATAGTTGTAATGTGTTAGAGCTAAACGCTAAAAAAAACCTGAAGATCTTATTATATATATGCGCATCAGGCTTTTTTGGCCTGTCGGTTTCCCATGCAGCCGATGACGGGGGATTGCCGGGGTCGTTCCTGATGCTGCCGGTCGGGGCAAGAGGCGGCGCTATCGGCTCCTCTTTTGCGGCCTGGGACGGGAACGCCGCCGGCATATTCTGGAACCCCGCCCTGCTCTCAAAAACCAGGAAACCTGAGCTTAACCTCTCCCAGACCTGGCTTTTTGAGGATACCGGCCATTCTTTCATGGGCTTTTCGTATCCGCTCAAGAGCGCCCTGGCGTTCGGAACCGGCTATATAAGGCAGGCCAGCGGGGGGTTTGAGAGAAGAACCAACCCCTTTGATTCTCCGGTCTCGTTCTCCGTCTATAACGAGGCGTTCCTGGGCGCTTTTTCATTTAAAGCGCCGCTGAAGAAATTTCCGCTCTACGCCGGGTTTACGCTTAAAGGCGTCCGGCACAAGGTGGATAGCGATTGCGGTTCCGCAATGGGCGCAGATTTGGGGTTAAATCTGTCGCCATATAAAAATTTTTCGGTTTCCGCGGTCATGATCAACGCTTTGAAGCCGGAGGTAAAGCTGGTTTCAAGAAAAACCGCCTATCCTTCGGCCTGGAACCTGGCCGGCGCCTATAAACTGTCCGAAAGGGCGGGCTTTTCGCCGGTAATCGGAGTCAGTCTGCTGAAATATGAGCGCCAGGCCGCAAAACCCTCGGCGGGGGCCGAACTGGTCTATAGAAAAAACACAGCCTTGCGGCTGGGGCTCTCCGAAAACGGCATCTCCAGCGGTTTCGGGGTCCGCTCCGGAAATTATATACTGGATTACGCGGTGCTCTTCCATGAGATATCCCCGGTGCACACCATAAGCCTTGCGATAAAATTCGGCATAACCATGCAGGAACTGGAAGAATACATAAAGAAAGGCATACACCGCTTTGACCGTCAGGAGGCGGAGGGCCTGGCCCGCGCCTACGCGCAGAAAGCCGACATTCACTACAGGGAAAAGAACTATATCCAGGCCATAAAGATGTATGAGACCGCGGTTCTCTGGGACCCCGGAAATGGGGAGCTGGGCCTGAAACTGGAACGCGCCCGTTCCGACATGGACCGCGAACTCAACGCCCAGGTGATAGAGCGCAACGCTCTTATCGCTATGAGTTATTACGAAAAGGGCGACCTGATCTCCAGCCGCGAGTACTGGCAGAACGTGCTGGAAATCAACCCTTCCGACGCGCGCGCCAAAGATTATCTCTCAAGAATAGAGGTCCGCTTCACGGAGCAGGAGAAAGAGCGTCTCCAGGACGAGCGGAAGGCGGCGGAACAGAAAAAACTCCTGGACCTCCTGGCCGCGGCCAGTAATTTACTGAAGGAGGAAAAATACCTCGCTGCTGCGGAAAAGGCCGGCCGGGCGCTGGCCATGCTGCCTGAAAACCCGCAGGCGCTGTTGCTCATGAACCTTGCAAAGAACGGGTTTGCCCTGTCCGTGCAGAAACGCCTTGCCCGCAGCGCGGAATTGTGCGATCTGAAACTTTACGCCGAGGCCATGACGGTCATTAATTCAATTTTAAAGGACAAGCCGGGCCAGAAAGAAACGCTTGAAATAGCCGGGAAGTGCCGCGGGACGCTTGAACCCAAACTTACGCCGGAAGAAACGAAGAAGATGGAAAAGCTTTATTATATGGCGGTGGACTCGTATCTTAAAAATGATTTCGCGCAGGCATCCGTCCGCCTGGGCGAAATATTCGCCATAAACCCGCTGAATAATACCGCCAGGAACCTTGAGGAAAAGATCAAAAAGGCGCAGAAGGCAAGATAGGGTATAGGGTTTAGGGTAGAGGGTATAAGCATGTAGCCGCAGGCTTTAGCCTGCGCATCGGTATTAGGGTTCAGAGAAGAGCTGTAAAGAAGAGTAAATTTATGAAATTTCTGACTAACTTCAAAATCGTCTTCAAGTTTTTCTTTCCCTCTACCCTCTACCCTCTACCCTCTACCCTTGTCTTGTTGTTCTTGGCGACGGCGGCCCGCGCGGTTGAAATAACCGGCGGGGACTGGCATGGCGCGGACCTTAACCCCTTCGATTACGTCACGATTCCCTCCGATTACGCCACGCTTCGGGGGACATTCACCAATGTCGGCACATTCACGATAAACAGCGGCACCACCGTCTTTGTGGCGCAGGGGGCGCCGCTTGTGATCTATGCCTCAACTGTAACGATAAACGGCAAGCTGGACGCGACCGGAAGAGGCCTCCCAGGCGGTATAGGGGGCGATTATTTTCTGCCCGGGGCGGCAGGCTTCGGCGCAGGCCCCGGAGGCATTGGAGGCGGAAACGGCGGAGCCCCTGAAAAAGGCGGTGGAGGAGGCGGACATGCCGACGCGGATTTGGACGGGGTAAGCGGCGGCGCCGGGGCGGGCTCCCCGGGAACCGGCGGGCTGGAATACTCCTCCACCGCTACGATTTCAGCGCCTCTTTCACCCGATGATATTTCCATGGGTTCCGGCGGGGGCGGGGGCGGAGGCGGCAATGGCGTAGGTGAGATGGTAAGCGGAACCGGCGGGGCCGGCGGAGGGAGCATCTATATTGAAGCGCTCTATATAACTATAACCGGAACTGTCACCGTCCGGGGATTGAACGGAGGTTCCGGAATAAACCTGGATACCTGCGATGGGAAACCAGGGGGCGGGGGCGGAGGCTCTGGCGGCTCCATACTGATAAAATCACTTGAAACCCTGGCAATGGATAATTCCTACGTCGCAAGCGACGGCGGTTCGGGAGGATACGCGATATGCAACGGGGCCGGAACCACCAACCCCGGCGGCGGAGGCGCCGCGGGCAGAGTGATGATAATATACCGCGCGCCGTTTGCACAGACCGTAATCTCAACTTCCGCGGGCCCCGGCGGAATCGCGTTTCCCACGGCCAATTACGGAGTTGATGGCTCTTTCGGCACTGTCTCATACGGAATCGTTCCCTCTTCTCCGGCCGGCTTCGCCGTTCAACAGGTCTTTAAGACTTCAGCGGCTTATTCCTGGGACCCGAAAAACAACCAGCAATGGGGCGGCGTCGTATCATATCTCCCGGCGCCGGCCACTTATCAGTTCAGGCTTTACGAATCCACCCCTGCCCTGCCCCTGGATGCCTATTACAAGGATATATATGTCTCAAGCGCGGCCATCTCGCTCCCTGAGACCGGCTTAACCCCCAATACCACCATATACCGCATGCTGACGGCGTATACCGATTTCGGCGACAGCGCGCCCTCCGCCATGATAACCACGGTGACCTTCGCCGCTCCGCCCGCCGGCGCATGGTTTCCGTCGGCGTCGTCCGCTTCCCTGTCATTCGCCTGGTCCTCGGGAACCGTGTCGCAGGGGTTTAATCCAGCCTATACCGATTACGAGGTTTCGCGCTCCAGCGTTCCCGGCTTCGCCGCCGCGGTGTCCGCGGCTTTCACGATAGGCCTGTCTTCGGCCCCGGCGGGGCTTGAGCCCAACACCACTTATTACTTCAGCGTAAAGGCGCTGGGGATAAACGGCGTTTACACGTCTTCCACGCCGGTTCTGTCCACGCCCACGCTGGCCGCCGCCCCGGTATCCCCTTCGTTTGACGGAGTATATACCGCCAGCA
Organism: Elusimicrobiota bacterium; assembly: GCA_018829985.1. GTDB lineage: Bacteria > Elusimicrobiota > Elusimicrobia > Elusimicrobiales > UBA9959 > JAHJSU01. The sequence continues at coordinate 15,848 of JAHJSU010000200.1, forward strand.
TAACCTTTTCCTGGTCAGGGGC
>JAHJSU010000201.1 GCA_018829985.1 Elusimicrobiota bacterium
ATATATGCAGGAAAAAGAGTTTTCGACGTTTGACGTGGGGAAGATCTGCAACGTGGCGCATACCACGGTGATAAACTGGATAGAGCGCAAAGAGCTCGCCGCCCATTCCACCCCGGGAGGCCACCGGCGGGTCTATCACAACGATTTCCTCGCTTTTCTGAAAAAATATAATATGCGCGTCCCACCGGAGCTTCTTGAAGCGGAAAAAAACCCCGGCGTTCTTATAGTGGACGACGACGCGGAAATACTCGTCATGCTTTCAAGGGCTTTTAAGGAACACGCGCCGGAGTTTAAGGTGCTCACCACCCAGAACGGCATGGAAGCGCTCATGATCGTGGGCCGCGAGCCTCCCGCCGTGATAATACTGGACGTCGTCATGCCGGACATGGACGGGCTGGCCGTCTGCAAGACCCTGAAGGCCGGCGCAGCCTCCAGGCATATAAAAGTGCTGGTGATAACCGGCAAAAGACTCACCGGGGAGCAGCGCGGGTATTTTCTGGAAACCGTGGACGGCATTTTCCGCAAGCCGTTCTCGGCCGTTAAACTGGTGGAGCGGGCGGTCCAGGCGCTCAAAGAATAAAGGTAACTGCCCAGCAGCAAGAATATCACGCAAAGATCGCGAAGCAAAGCGCAAAGAACGCAGAGGTTTATGACTGAAAATGAAAGTAAATAATTTACCAAAATAAACCGCCAAGCGCACAAAGATAGAACGAAAAAGAAAAAACTTTGTGACCTTTGTGGTTAATTTATAATTCTTTGCGTTTCTCTGTGTAAATTCTTTGCGCTCTTTGCGTGAACAAAAGAAGCGGTGAGTGGTTGCGAATTAAAATTTATGCGAAAACGCTCCTTTACCTGGAAACTTATCCTTCCGGTGATAACAGTCTCTATCTCCGGCATACTTCTTTCCGGTTTTCTCGCCCATCATATCGCAAGGCGTGAAATCCTCAAAGGCGTAAACAGGGAAATAAATCTGAGCGCTCACGCGATAGCGTCGCAGCTGGCCTCCTTCTTCAGCCAGAGGGCCGCCGATCTGGAGTCCTTCACGGAAGTGCCGCTGATACAGGATTACTTCAATAACCGCGATTTCGGGCTTAATGAGGAGGCCGGCTCGTATCTGGCCGGATTTAAAAAGTTCTCTTCCGTTTTCATCAACCGCACCGGCGTCCATCTGGCCGCGGGGCTTCTGGACCGGAGCGGAACGGAGCTGTGCCGTGTTCAGAAAAGCGGATTTGCCCCGCACTTTGGCCCTCTCGGAAAAAGTGCGGGGTCCGGGCCGCCGTTTTTTACGCAAACCCGGGCCTCCGGGCCTTCGGGCCGTTATATCTCCGGAGTCGTAAACGCGCCCGGCGCGCCGGCGTTTATGATCTACGCCAAGCCGGTTTATAACCCGGCGGGCGAATTCAGGGGAGTCGCTTATCTGGAGACCGGCCTGGCTTCCCTGTCCGAAAAACTTGACAGGCTGAAGGTGGGTGTTTCCGGCTTTTCTTTTGTGTCCGACGGGAACAATAAAATGGTTTTGGGGTCCCGGCGGCGGACAAGCGGTTTCACGCTTGCGGCAGGCAGAAACATCCCCGGCACGGAGCTTTCCGTGACGGTGATGGCGGAATCGTCCGATTTCCTGAAGCCGCTTTCCCAGATACGGGCCGCGACTTTCGGCTTCGTGGTTTTTTTCGGGTTTAGCGTCGGTTTGTTCATTTACAGAAGGATAAGGCTTTCGCTTTCTCCTATTAAGGCGCTGGTGACCGCCGCCGGCCATTTCTCAAAAGGCGAGTTTAACCATACCGTGGAAGCCGGGGACTCCGCGGAATTCGCGACGCTCGCAAAGGCCTTTAATGAAATGGCCCTGTCGATCAAGCAGCGCTCCGGGGAACTGCAGGACCGCATACGGGAGCTTTGTTCGCTGCAGAAAATGGGCGGTTCCATTCTGAAGAAGCTTAACGTGGAGGAAATCTGCCGCATCTGCCTGGAGGCTTCGGTTACCGGCCTCGGTTTTGAAAGGGGGCTTCTTTATTGGATAGATCCCTTAACCAAAACCCTGAACGGAAAATGCTCTTATGGGATGGCCGAATCGGGGCTTACCGAAAAAAATTTCCGCAAGAGAGTCATCCCGCTGGATTCCGACGACATCCTGGCGCACGTCGCCCGCACGGCCAGGCCGGTAAATGTGAACGCCCCGGAGAAGGAGCCGAAATGCAACCCCGGGTTTCTTAAGGAAACCGGCAGCAAAGCCTTTTGCCTGGTGCCGGTGCTGGGGAGCGAAAAGGTCTACGGCATAGTGGCGGTGGACAATTGGCATTCCAACAAGCCGATAACGGACGAGCACATGGAAAATCTGTCCATTTTCTGCAATACCACCGGCCTGGCCCTCCAGAACGCGGAACTGATAGAAAATATCATGGAATCGCAGACGCGCTACAGGACCACGATAAACGGCACGGCCGACGCCATAGCGGGCCTCAACGAGGATTTCCGCGTTACGATCTGGAACAGGAGCGCGGAACGGATGTTCGGCGTCAAGTCGGGAGAGATAATCGGAAACCCGGTATTTCCTCTTTTCCCGCCGGAAGAGGCCCGGCTTCTGCGCGCGGAGCTCGCGCGCGCCGGTTTCATAAGGGATTTTATGGTCAGGGGCAGGCATGCCGGAACCGGAGCCCAAACCAATCTCAGCGTCACCTGCACGCCCATCGAGCGGGAGGCCCAGGGGAGGGAATGGAGCATGGTCGTGCGCGATATGACGGCGGAGACCAGGCTTCAGGCCCAGCTTATAAAGACCGAAAAGCTTTCGGTGGTGGGGCAGCTTATCTCGGGTATAGCGCATGAACTTAATAATCCGCTCACGGCGGTGGTGGGTTACGCGGAGCTGCTCTCCAGGGCCGCAAAACCGCCCGCAACCCTCAAAACGGATCTCGCCTACATTATGAAAAACGCCAGGCGCTGCTACGGGATAGTCAATACCCTGCTTAATTTCGTGCGCCAGCCCCGGGCCCGCAAAACGGCCTGCCTCATAAATGAGGTTATAAAAGACACTCTGGAGCTCATGCATTACAGGCTGGAGAAGACCGAAAACATAATTCTTGCAAAGCGGCTGGGCGGGGAGCTGCCCCCGGTTTTTATCGATCCGCAGCAGATGGGACAGGTGTTTGTGAACCTCATTGCGAACGCGTGCGACGCCATAGCCGCAAAAACCGGGCCCAGGGAAATAACCATAACTTCTTCTTTCCAGGATGGAAAAGTGCGGGTGGTCGTCCGGGATACGGGCGGCGGAATCGACAGCCGGCATCTGGACAGCCTGTTCCAGCCGTTCTTTACCACAAAACCCGAGGGCAAGGGCACGGGGCTGGGACTCGCGATCAGCAAGAGGATAATAGAAGAGCACGGCGGCGCGCTGTCGCTTCTTTCTTCCGGACCGGACACGGGAACGGCGTTTTGCGTCGAGCAGGCCCGCCGAAGAAATAAGCGCGCCGCAATGCGCGAGCGCCCTGGGGCGGCGGATGACCGGGAAGAGGGTGCTGATAATAGACGACGAAGAGGACCTGCTTCCGGTTATGTACCGGATGATCAGGGCGGACGGCAACACCGCCGAAACCGCCGGCGCCCGCGAAGGGCTGGCAAAGCTGATCGCCGAAGATTATGACCTTGTCGTGTCCGACATGGAGATGGGCGCCTTAAAGGGCAGGGATATCTACGAAGCGGCCCTGAAAAAGCCTTCCCCGCCCAATTTTTTATTTATTACCGGCGATGTTCTCAATCCCGCGCTGGTTGAATGGATAGAGCTCAACAAATTAACCTGCATTTCAAAACCTTTCAGCATGGACGAATTCAGCGGAGCGGTAAGAAAACTCCTGGCGGTTCCCCGTGTTAAAAAATAAACAAGGATGAGGCCATTATGACAGCAAGAAAAAAAGCCAAAGCGAAAACATCCAAAGCGCCGGGCGGGGCCGGGATAATCGGGGCCCGGGAGAACGCCGTAAAAGCGGCCGGAGCGCAAGAGGCGGCTGAAAAACACGGCGCCGGTTTCCCCATCGTCGGCATCGGCGCGTCGGCGGGCGCGCACCTCGCGGCGCTCCAGCGGGAACTGCGGGCCAAGGAAGAATACCTCCGGGCCGCCAACGAGGAACTGGAGACCGCCAAGGAGGAATTACAATCGGTGAATGAGGAACTGCGCGCGGCGCAGGCGGAACTGGACGCCGCGCGGGCGCGCTATTTAGACCTGTATGATCTGGCGCCGGCGGGCTATTTCACCGTCAGCGAAAAAGGGCTGATCCTGGAGGCCAACCTCACCGCCGCCGCCCTGCTGGGCGCGGCCCGGGGCGCGCTGGTTAAGAAGCTTATAACCCGCTTCATTTTCAAGGAGGACCAGGACATCTATTACCTGCACCGCAAACAACTCTTTGAAACCGGCGCGCCGCAGACATGCGAGGTGCGGATGGTGAAAAAGGACGGAGCATCATTCTGGGCGCGGCTGGAGGCCGCCGCCGCGCCGGACGCCGGCGGCGCGCCAGTGTGCCGCTTAGTGCTGTGCGACATCACCGGGCGCAAGCGGGTTGAGGAGACGCTGCGGGAAAGGAACGAGGAGTTGTCCCGGTTCGTCTATGCCGTTTCTCACGACCTCAAAAGCCCGCTGGTAACGATTAAAACTTTTATCGGCTACCTGGAGGAGCAGGACATCCCCAACCGGGACTCCGCGGCCATAGCGAAAGATTTCTCCTTTATTAACACGGCGGCGGACAAGATGTCCAGGCTGCTGGACGAACTGCTGGCCCTTTCCCGCGTGGGACGCAATCTCAGCGCGCATGTCGAAATGCCTCTGCGCGCGTTATTGGAAGAGGCGCTGACCCTTGCGGCCGGGCGCCTGAGCGAGCGCGGCATTGAAACGCGCATAATTGACGAAATGGCCACGCTGTTCGGCGTTGAAACGGTGGCCGTCTCCGGCGACCGCCAGCGGATGCTGGAGGTGTTTCAGAATCTTTTTGATAACGCCGCCAAATTCATGGGGACCCAGCCGAATCCCGTTATAGAGACGGGCGTAGATTTGTCCGGCACGGAGCCGGTCTTCTTTGTGCGCGACAACGGCATGGGCCTTGACCCCCGCCACGCGGATAAAATTTTCGGGCTTTTTGAGAAACTGGAGCACAATACCGAGGGTGTGGGTATGGGCCTTGCGCTGACACGCAAGGTGATTGAGACGCACGGCGGCAGGATCTGGGCGGAATCGGAAGGCCCCGGCAGGGGAACCACCTTCCGCTTTACGCTGGCGAACACAAAGAAAGTAACCGCCCGGGTGGACAGGCTGTAGGCAGTTAGACTGCGGTATCCGGTATTCAGTTACCGGTAACCGGTTACTGGTTACTGCTGTTTACAGCCTAAACAACCTGAATAGTTATAAACGGGAGAACATGAAAAAATGCTTAAAGGCAAACCTGTGACAATTCTGCTGGTGGAGGACGACCCGGCTCACGCGGAAATAGTGCGCCGCAATCTGAAGAATTTCCATGCGGCGGCCCGCATCGCGCATGTTGAAGACGGCCAGGCGGCGCTTGATTATCTTTTCCGCAGGGGCGCTTACGCGGACCCCCGGACCAGCCCCAGGCCGGCGGTCATCCTGCTCGATTTACGCCTGCCAAAAGTGGACGGGCTGGAAGTCCTGCGCCACGTAAAAAAGGATGCGGAACTGGCAAAGATCCCCGCGGTGGTGCTTACCACTTCCAGGGCCGAGTCGGATGTGGCTGACGCCTACGCCCGCGGCGCCGTGAGCTATTTGATCAAACCCGCGGATTTCAAGAATTTCTCCGGCCTGCTGGAAACGTTCTGTGCATACTGGCTGGCGTGGAACAGGTTCGCGGCCTAAGGGCTGGAAGAAAGGATAGGATTAAGGTTACTACTCAGCCACAAAGTCACAAAGACACGAAGGAAATCAGACAACAAACCTTTTGATCCATAAACTTTCTTTGTGCCTTGGTGTCTTAGTGGCTGAGTAGTTACGGATTAAGGCTAAAGGTTGAGAGTGGGGATTTATAAACATACTTATTATTGACGACGAACCGGCGCATATTGAGGCTATCCGGCGCGCTTTCCGCGCCGCGGACGCGAAAACCGTGGTCCGCTCGGCCTCTACTTTGCGGGAATACCGCAAGCTGGTCGCCGCCGAGCCGCCGGACCTCGCCCTGCTGGACCTGACCCTGCCGGACGGCCGCGCCCTTGAAGCCCTGGAGCCGCAGCAGTCCCCCAACCCCTTTCCTATCCTTATAATAACCTGCCACGGCGACGAGAGCAGGGCCGTGGAGGCCATGAAGGCGGGCGCGCTGGACTACATAGTCAAGTCCGCCGGGGCTTTCGCCGAGATGCCGCGCACCGTAAAGCGCGCCCTGCGCGTGTGGGAAGCGTTCCAGGCGGCTAACCGGGCGAAGGAGGCTCTGCGGGCCGGCGAGGAACTCTTCCGCCTGGCGCTGCGGAATTCCCCGATAATGGTGTTCCAGCAGGACCGGGAGCTGCGCTACACGAAGCTCTTCAACCCGCACCCGGGATTTAAGCCGGAAACGACCCTGGGAAAGAAAGACGAAGACCTTCTGGAGCCCGAAAAAGCGGAACAGCTTACCAGCCTCAAACGGGGAGTGCTGAAGACCGGGATATCCGCGCGCTGCGAGGCGCAAACCGCGATCGGCGGGCGGACTTCTTTTTATGAACTGACCCTGGAGCCTCTCCGCGGCTTCGGGGGGCATATAGCCGGCCTTACCGGGGTCGCCGTTGACGTCACCGAACGCAGGAAAATGGAGGAAGAACGCAAAACGGTTTCCGGGCTGGTCATGCGCGCGCGGGAAGGGGAAAAAAGAATGTTCGCCGCCGCCCTCCACGACGCGATAGGCGACATGCAGGTGGGTCTTTCTTCCTCCCTGCTCCTCGTGGAGGAGGAAATTAAAAAAGGCGACGCGGAACCCGCCCTCGCGCAGGTGGAACAGACAAAAGAACTGGCCAAAGGGCTGGCCGCGATGATGAAAAACGTATGCGTGAATATCTGGCCGCCCGCCCTGGAGATTTCCGGGCTCCCGGGCGCCCTGTCCGAACTTGTCGCCCGCTTCCGCCGCCGCGCCGGGATAAGGACTTCCCAGAGCATCCTCCTGCCCGACGACGGGAAAACAGCCGACAGCTCCGTTGCGATAGTTATTTACAGGCTGGTGCAGGAAGCCCTCAATAACGCGGCGAAACATTCCAGGGCGAAAAAACTGAAGCTCACAATAAACCATGACGCCGAGAAAGTCCTGCTTTCAGTCAGCGACAACGGCCGCGGTTTTGACGCGCTCAGGCCGCGGTCAAAAAGATCGAGCCTCGGCCTGAAGATTATGCGCGAAGACGCCGAGTCCGTAGGAGGCAGTCTCAGCATTGATTCGCAGCCGGGGCAGGGCACTGTCATCACGGCCGAATTCCCCCGCCGGCTCCCGGAGCCCGGCCCGAAACCGGAGTTTCACCATGCCCATTAAAGTGCTCCTGGCCGACGACCATTCCATCGTTAGGGAAGGCCTTAAAGCGGTGCTGAAAAGAACCGCCCCCGACATTATCGTCGCGGGGGAAGCTTCCGACGGGAACCAGGCGCTGGAACTGGCGAAAAAAACTCCCGCCGACGTCTATCTGCTCGATATCACCATGCCGTTTTTAAACGGTTTAGAGGCGATGGCCCGGCTGCTTCGCGGGGACAAAAAGGCGAAAATAATAATTTTAAGCATGCACGACGACAGGCCCACGATAGAAAAAGCCCTGCGCGCCGGCGCCAGGGGCTATTTAATAAAGGAAAGCGCGGCCGGGGATGTCGTGCGCGCCGTGCGCGAGGTTTATAACGGGCGGCATTATCTGAGCCCCTCCGTGGCCGGCGTGGAGATCGACGATATCCTGGACGCGCCGTTCGATAAATTGAAACAACAAAGCTCCGCCCTTACCTCCCGGGAAAAGGAAATTATCCAGCAGATAGCGGAAGGCCTGGGGGACAAGCAGATCGCCTACAAATTCAGGATCAGCAGGAACACCGTCCATGTCCACAGGCACAACATCTCGCTTAAGCTGGATATCCACAAACAGACCGACCTCGTGCGCTACGCCGTAAAAGAAGGAATAGCGAAACTGTAAGGGCGCTGATAATTTCAGCGCCCCTCCCTATCATTGTAATCTTTCCCCTATCGTCATAATCTCTTCACTCTAACCCGGAAGTTTCAGTTGAAACTTCCGGGAAGGCCAAAGGATAAAGGCTAAAGGGCGGAAAATCCTTATATCTTTCCCCGCATTTTCCAATACCTGCGTAGGTGCCGTATCAGGAGCTATGCTCATCAAACGGCCTTTAGCCTTAAGCCTTCATCCTTTAGCCTTCCGAAAATTGCCAAGGATAATATTATCCAAGGTTTTATCGATCAAAAACGATTTCAATTGCAATTTTCGGGCTAACCCTTAAAGATTATTCCGCGCTTGCGGAGGTTCTGGTAACATTTCTGATATAAGTTCGCAGGGAGCATGGCTATACTTGCAGAATTAATTATTTTGAGTGTGTTATTCTAAGGGACAGGGGGAAATATGCCGCGCGAAAATGCCGTTTTTGCCAGGAAAATAATTGATTTCTATACCGACAGAGGCGTCGAATGTTCGGTTGTCGACGAGCAATCAACGCTGCTGGTAACGCTGTCCGCGGACGGCAACGCCCATGAGTTCCGGTACGGCAAGAGGGCTTTTGCCGGGATTTACCACTGGAAAAAATTTTACCTGGTGCTTGAGGGGGAATGGTCAAAACTGAAAGAGGCCGTCCCCGCGCCGGCGCCGGCCGCGAAAAACCATTCAAAACTTAAATACCGGAGCCGGGAGGATGCCGGGGAGGAGATGTACGTAAATATCTGAGCCCCTCCGTAGCCGGCATAGAGCTCGACGATCTCCTTGACGCGCCGTTCGATAAATTAAAAAAACAAAGCTCCACCCTTGGTTCTCCCGTAAAAAGTCCCAAATGGTAGCCGCAGGCTTTAGCCTGCGAAAAACAGTAAGCCATTCTCCGACGAGAACGCAGGCTGAAGCCTGCGGCTACAAAGGCGATTTTTGAGCAAAATCGACTTTTTACGGGAGAATCACCCTTACCTCGCGGGAAAAAGAAATTATCCAGCTCATAGCTGAAGGCCTGGGGGACAAGCAGATCGCCTGCAAATTCAGGATCAGCCGGAACACCGTCCATGTCCACAGGCACAACATCCCGCTGAAGCCGGATATCCACAAGCGGACCGGCCTGGCGCGCTGCGCCGTCAAAGAAAGCATAGCGAAACTGTAAAGCCGCCGGCCCCTTAATCCCTAATCCTTAAGGCTATTGTAAAACATATATTTCTTGAATTCCAAGAAATTATCATGTATTATTTCCGTATGAACAAGAAAGATGTGTTTAAAGAAATTATAAGGTCGTTCCACAAGAAGCCGCCGGCAGCCGTAAAAAAGCGGTTCCTGGAACTTCCGTTTAATTCAGGCAAAATAATAACCGTTTCGGGCGTGCGCCGGAGCGGCAAGACTTTCCTTCTCCTGGACGCGATTTCCAGGCTTCTTTCGCAAGGCGTGGAAATAAGCCGCATAGTCTATGTTAATTTTGAGGATGAGCGCCTTGATGTGGATAAAAAAGAGCTGGATCTTATATTGCAGGCCTGCCAGGAGCTTTATCCGGAAGCGGAACCGTCAAACACATACTTCTTTTTTGACGAGATACAGAATGTCGACGGGTGGGAAAAATTCATCCGGCGCGTTTACGACACCGTTTCCAGGAACATTTTTGTCACCGGCTCCAATTCAAAACTGCTCAGCACCGACATAGCCACAAGCCTGCGCGGCCGGAACCTCGGCTATGAGCTTTATCCTTTGTCTTTCGCGGAATTCCTGTCTTTCGGCGGAATTAATACGGATATCCATGATTCCCGCAGCAGGGCGAAAATAGCCTCCAATGCGGAACAGTACCTTCTTGGCGGCGGATTCCCCGAGCTTTTTTCCATCGCGCAGGACTTCCGCATTAAAACTCTCCAGGGCTATTTTGACGCGATGCTTTTCAAGGACCTTATAGAGCGCTATAAGCGCAGGCCGCGCGCCCACCTGCTTAAATATTTTATAAAGCGGCTTCTGGCCAATATTTCCAGCCCGCTTTCCCTTCACAAAATCTACCATGAGCTCAGGTCCCAGGGCTATAAAATAGATAAAAACCTGCTTTATGAACTGATGGAAGAATTGAACTCCATATATTTTTTCTTTCCCCTGCGCAAGTACAGCGCTTCGGTGATAAAACGGGAAACCTCGGAAAAAAAGTTTTACGCGGTGGACAACGGCCTGGCCGGCGCGGTTTCTTTCAGCCTCGGTGAAGACCGGGGAAAATTGCTTGAAAACGCCGTTTTTATGCAGTTTCATTCCACGGGCTCCGATATATTTTTCTACAAGGACAAAAAAGAATGCGATTTCATACGCCTTGCCCCCGGCGGCAGGCCGGAGGCCTTCCAGGCGGCTTATGACCTGGCGTCGGCGGACACCAAAAAGCGGGAGTTTGACGGGCTTATCGAGGCCTGTAGGCGCCTGGGGTTGAAACGCGGCACGGTAATTACCATGTCCGAAGAGTTTGAGGAAAAAACAGGCGGCGTTCGGATACAAGCAGTGCCCTTTTACAAATGGGCGCTCTCATGCGGCCCAGCGGCCTAACCATTCCGCTGTTTTCGGTGTTTCATCCTTGTCCTTTCCCGTAAACTAGTACGCTGTAAAGTTAATTCTTGTAGTTGCCAAGCTTGCTTGGCTATGCCGACCAAGGTCGGCAACTACTGGTAAAAATTAATTGGACAATGTACTAGTTCCCTTCCGTCCTTTAGCCTTTATCCTTCATCCTTTAGCCTTTCCCCTTTTCCCTAACCCTTAAAGGTTATTCCGCTCCTGCGCCGGATGTCGTAACCTATGTGTGTAGGAAGTTAAATCGTCAGTCAAGGAGACAAACACATGGCAGTAGAAAAAG
>JAHJSU010000202.1 GCA_018829985.1 Elusimicrobiota bacterium
CCTTCCACTATGAATATTTCGGATTTTTTGGGATCGCGCTCCTGACAGTCGGCGAGCTTGCCGGGCAGCCCGGACTCGGTCAGGGAACCCTTGCGGCGCGCGAGTTCCTTGGCTTTCCTGGCGGCTTCCCTGGCGCCGGCCGCGCCTATGGCCTTCTGGCAGATGGCCTTGGCTGTGGAGGGATGTTCTTCAAAAAAGACGTTCAGCATTTCGCCGGCGATGGATTTGACTATCCCTTCCACCTCGGAATTGCCGAGCTTGGACTTGGTCTGTCCTTCGAACTGCGGATGCGGTATTTTTACGGAAACGACCGTGGTCAAGCCCTCTCTGACGTCGTCGCCGGTGACGCTGTATTCTTTGTCCTTCAGCAGGTCGTATTTTTTTATGTAATCGTTGATGACGCGCGTCAGGGAGGACCTGAAGCCCGCTACATGGGTGCCGCCTTCGGTGGTTTTGATGTTATTGACGAAAGAATAAATATTCTCGGAATAATCCCCGTTGTACTGTATGGCCAGGTCCAGCATCACGTCCCCTTCGGTTTTGGAGATGAAGATAGGCGCTTCGTGTAGGACGGTTTTGTTGGTGTTCAGAAATTTGACGAACTGTTTAATGCCCCCTTCAAAGAAAAACGTGTGTTTTTTGTCCTCGCGCTCGTCTATTATGGTGATGCGGGCGCCGGGATTCAGAAAGGCGAGTTCCCTCAGGCGGTTTGAAATAATGTCAAAAGAGAAGATAACCTCGCCGAAAACCTGCGTGTCGGGCTTGAACGTGACCGTGGTGCCGTGTTCTTTGGTCTCGCCTTTGGGCTTGACGTCGCTTCCCGGCTTGCCGCGCTCATAGCTCTGGGTCCACCTTTTGCCGTCCCGGTGAACCTCAACCTCAAGCCATTCGGATAACGCGTTCACCACCGACACGCCCACTCCATGGAGTCCGCCGGACATCTTGTAGGCGTTGGAGTCGAACTTGCCGCCGGCGTGCAGGACGGTTAAAACCACTTCCAGGGCGGATTTTCCCTTGAATTTAGGGTCCTTGACCTCCTTCATGGGGTCGACCGGAATACCGCGGCCGTTATCGGACACGGAACAGATATTTTCTTCTTTCAGTATCACTTCAATATTATTGCAGCCGCCGGCCAGGATCTCATCTATGGAGTTGTCCACCACTTCGTAGACCAGGTGGTGCAGGCCGGTTGCGCCGATGGAGCCTATGTACATGGCCGGCCTCTTTCTTACCGCCTCAAGCCCCTCCAGCACCTGTATTTTGGACGCGTCATAGCTTTCGGATTTGGGATTAACGGTTTTATTCATACTCGTGTTCTCCATATCGTTGTTGGCAACTGAAAGCTACAGAAAGCAGCTTATAGCAACTGAAGGCTGCGGAAAGCTGCCGGAAGCAACGGAATATTACTGAACTTTATGGAAGATTCCGTATTTCTTGCTTTCTGTCGCGTTCTGTTGCTTTCCGTCGCTATCCTTTACATCTCGCTTGCCGTTTTTATTTTTTTGAGCCACGGCTTGGCGAAGTACTTGTTAAGGTTCCGCAATATTTGTTTGTTGCGCATGAAAAGTTCGTTCGAGACCACGGAAGAATCCGTTTTAACCACTATACAGCCTTTATCCACTCCCAGAATTTCACAGTGTTCATTCAGCCGGCCTATCTCTTTTTTCCAGACGGCATCAAGGATGGCAAGCCTGTCGGTATTCAGCCCGTTAAGGCTTTTCCATGAGGTTTTGATGGCCGCGATGTTGGTCCAGTTGGATGCTTTTCTGGTTAGAAACATAAAAATCAGGGGCTAGAGAATAGGGATTAGCGGCTAGGGAAAAATTTTTTTACACTATCCTCTATTCCCTCTCCCCTATACGCTTCTTTATTACTGCGTTCTGAGCGGCATTACTATATAGAGAAACTCCTCGTTGCCCGGAATTCTTACCATGACCGGGGTAGCGGGCGTGGCAAAATCAAAAATTGCATTTTTATCGCCGAGCTGCTTTAGGATATCCAGCACGAATTTCGGGTTAAAGCTTACCTGGAAATCCGGGCCTTTATAATCCACTTCCAGTTCATCCTCAAAGTCCATGTTCTGAGAGGCGGAGTTAACTATTATCATTCCTTTTTTAAAGCTATATTTCACGGCGCCGTTGCGTTCATTGGAACAAATGGCCGCCCTTTTGGTTACGGCCGTCAGTTTTTGCGCGCTCAATTCGACCGAGGTTTCCCTGGTTTTGGGGATTATCTGGTCGTACGCGGGAAAATTCCCTTCTATAAGCCTTGAGATAAAAACGGTTTTGCCTATTTTAAAGCCTATCTGATTGGAAGAGAGCCCCACCGTTATCTCTTCTTTTTCGTCAAACTCGGAGCTTTTTATGAATTTAACCAGTTCGTTCAATATTTTTGAGGGAACGATTACCTTAAATTCTTTCTGTATCTTTACTTTTCCGGTGGAGGCAAGAGCCAGCCGCCGGCCGTCGGTCGCCACTACCGTAAAGACTTCTTTTTCATTTTTCCATAAGAGTCCGTTCAAAAAATGCCTGTCATCCTCGGTGGAAGCGGAAAAGATGGTTCCCGAAATCATGGCTGAAATCAACCCGGCCGGAATTTTGAAGGAATTGGTCTCATCCAAATCCGGTATAACCGGATAATCGTTTTTGGGCGCGCCGCTGATCTTAAATTTGGATTTTCCGCTGTTTATGGCGACGCGGTTGGCGTCATCCACCGAAACGTTAACCTCGTTGTCCTCTCCCAGAGTCTGAATGATCTCCATAAACTTCTTTATGGGCGTGGTTATACTGCCGGAACTCTTCACCTCCACGCTTATATGGTGTTTTATGGCCATTTCAAGGTCCGTAAAAACCACTTTAAGCCCTGTTTCTTCCGTTTCCATTAAAAAGTTCTGAAGTATGGGTATGGTGCCTGTTTTAGCCGAAAGGCCCGCCTGGATTGTCTGGATTCCTTTTATCAGGTTGTCCCTATTACTTGTTATTTTCATCATAGTCACCTTCTATAAGAGCGGTTGTGTGCGATGTTGATAATGTTTATTACATTAGGAAAAACTGTCAACAGCCTTTTTAAACTTACTACTATTATCCCCAAAAAAGCGGTTTTTCAGGATTTTACGGAGTTACTGACAGCTTTAACCCTGGTTATCAACTGATTTATGACTTCATTGAAATAAGGGTCCGTATGGACCAGTTGTTTTATTTTATCCCTGCCGAACATAACGGTGGTGTGATCCCGGTTAAAGGAGGAGCCGATCTCCGGCAGGGACATTTCGGTAAGCTCGCAGGCCAGGAACATGGCTATCTGGCGCGGAAAGGCTATGGCATCTCCCCTTCGCGGAGATTTAAAGTCTTTTATTTCCATGTTGTATTTTTCGGCCACGGCCGTCTTTATTATTTCTATGGTTATTCTTGTTTCTTCCTGGTCCCCGGGTGTTATATGGTCTTTTATGATGTCTTTTGCCCCGTCTATGGTGGGCTGGAGGCGCATGTTGACGTAGTAATTTCCCACCGTTATCAGGCAGCCTTCAAGTTCCCGTATGTTCTTTTTAACGTTCTCGGCTATAAAGGTTATGACGTCGTCCGGAATGACGAATTTGTGCAGCTCTTTTTTCTGACGCAAAATCGCTATCCGCGTTTCGAGGTCCGGCATCTTTATGTCCACAGCCAGACCGGAGAGAAAGCGCGAGACCATGCGCGGGTCCAGGGCCAGGTCCTTCGGCGGGCGGTCGGAGGTGACGACTATCTGTTTTTTTGACTCAAAAAGAGAATTGAACGTATGGAAAAATTCCTCCACGCTCCGATCTTTCCCCACAAGAAACTGGATGTCGTCTAAAAGCAGACAATCGAGTTTTCTGTATTTATTGCGGAACGTTTCGGGAGTTTTGTTCTGCAGGTTCTCGATGTATTCGTTGACAAAAGTCTCGCTCGCGATGTATATAATGCGCGCCGAGGGATTGGATTTGAACGTTTCGTTGGCGATGGCGTGCAAAAGGTGGGTTTTGCCCAGCCCCGGCGCGCTGTAGATGAAGAAAGGGTTCGACTTGCCGGGGTTCTGAGATACCCCGACGGCTGAAGCGTAGGCGAACCTGTTGGAAGCGCCCTCTATGAAGGTTTCAAAAGTATAGTTGGGATTAAAGGCGAAAGGCGGAGTATACCCCATGCGGTTCTGCGTAGCTTCTTTCGCCGGCTCTATCCTGGGAGAGGGTTTCGGCTCGCTAGGCGTCAGCGACATGGAATAATTGATTTTAAAATTCCGGCTGGTCGAATTCCTGACGATGTTTATGATTTTTTCTTCGTACCGCTCTTTTACCGTGTTATAGATCATTGAATCGGGCACTTCAAGCCTGAGAGTCTCGTCTTCAATAAAAAGAGGCTTTATGGGCCGGAGCCACATCTCCACTTCTCCAAGGCCCACGTCGCCTTCAAGGGTTTTTAATACGTTCTGCCAGAGTTCTTTTATGTCCGGTAAGTTATCCACAAGCTATCCACAAGTGTTAGTAAAGTGTCCGAAAGTAAAAAAGTGATTATAAAACAAGCGTTTTTTGTGTTAATAACCGAGTTTAGTATTTTTAATGAACTGTTTGCCTAAGGCGATGTTAAATAAACATTAAACGCCCGCAGGCGTATTAGAGCACTTAATAATGATAGTCTTTTTACAGGGCCAAGTCAATGGTTTTGCGGCAAACGAATAGCCGCGAATTACAACAGCGAATGACACGAATAGTACTTGCGAATAAGACGAAGTAGGAGCGAATAACGCAAATTTGAGGAAACGAAGGAGGTACGGTTAAAGCCTTTTACGTGTAACTTACATTTATTATTCGCGCAATTCGTACGTATTCGTGTCAGTCGCAATTATTTGCGCAATTCGTTATTGAAACTTTCGATGGTTGGGTTTAAAACCGGGCTAAAACGATTTTTGGCCGGAACCGAACGGGTGATGGTTTTTGTTGCCGTGCCGGACGTGTCTTTTTTCTCCGGGCGGAGGCTGCGGCGCCGAGATTTCGGCCAGGGGATGTTTGGGAGGCTCGTTCATGAAAAGTGCGGGAGCAACGTCCTTTGCCTCCACCCATTTACGCAGCGTCTCTTCGTTCTTAACGGCGTAAATTTCGGGCGGAGTGAAAACATTAAGCTTGTTTCTCTTCGCCTTTTCGGAAAAATCAAGCGCTGTCTTTGAAGACATAAGGAACAGACCCTCAAACAGCTTAATGTTATTCAGGGCCAGGCCCAGCAGGTAGAAAGAGCCGTCCTGGTTAAGGCCTAAAGCGACGGTTTTGTCTCCCAGCGAGTCAAAAGCCTGGTTTATCCAATCCGGCTTGACCGCCGGAGACAAGTGGTTCAGTAGCAGGACGTTTTTGGAACCGGTATTAAAGGCCAGCCGGAAAGCGTTGATTATCCTTTCTTCCAGGTCCCTGCCCTTGGCTTCAAGAAAACCGGGGTCGTCGGCGTCAAGCCAGGTCAGATCCGGATGGCGGGCGGTTTTTTCATAAGAGAGAATGAGTATGGCGTCCGGGAAGGTTTTGGCCAGCTTGTAGGCGTTCTGCAGAAGGTCCAGATTTATATGCACGCCCCGTTCCGCGCCGAACGAGTCCCTGAGTTCGGGATCCGTTTTTTCCGGCACCGGCGGGTCTATCAATAGGATAATACAATTATTTCGTTTGTCGCTCATGGCCAAGTTATATATTATACTACATTAGCGTTATCGCGTTCGTTGCGTTATTAAGGAACTCCCTGAACGCTACAACGCTATAACTCTATACGCTACAACGCTATCATGGCGGCTAAACAAAAGATAATAATTTACGGCGGCGCCTTTGACCCCCCTCATAAAGGGCATTTCGCGCTTATCAGGGCCGCTTTGGAACAGATGAGTCCCGCGGCGCTCTACCTCGTGCCGGGGTTCAGCTCGCCGTTCAAGGGTTTTCCGGCGGCCCCCTACAAAGACCGCGCGGGCATGCTGAAAGACGGGCTTAAGGCCGAAGGCCTGATGGGAAGGCACAAAGGCACAAAGGCACAATGCCTGTGCAGGCGCCGTAAAAAAGGCCTATGGCCATCAGACGGCCAAAGGCACAAAGGCATTAAAACGCGGATAACGGTCCATCCTTTTGAGTTTAAGCGCCGGCGCCTTACCTACACCTGCCAGACCGTGGATTTTTTTAAAAAGCTCCATCCGAACGCGGAGCTGTATTTTCTGCTGGGGTCCGACTGTGTTGAGACTTTCCACAAGTGGAAAAATTACCGGCGGATACTTTCAAGGGCCGTCCTGCTGGCGGGCAGGCGGGCGGGCTTCGGGCTTAAGAACCCGGCCGGCGCGCCTTATGTCCTGCTCAAGGGCCGGTTTCCGCTTATAGCCTCCGCCGTTCTTAAGGCCGGGCTGTTTTCAGGCCTTCAACCCCGCGGCCTGCTTCCCTCGACTTTTTCATATATAGACCGCAAGGGGCTTTATCTGGGCGCTCTGCGCCGGCGGCTTAAAAAAACGCTTACGCCGGCGCGTTTCGCTCATACGTCCGCCGTCACCGGACTGGCGCTGGAACTCAGTTTAAGATACGGCGCGGACCCCTTTAAAGCCGCGCTGGCCGGCCTGCTGCACGATGCGGCCAGAGGTCTTTCACCGCGAACGCTGGTCCGCTGCGCCGCTAAAAACCGGCTGCGGGCGCCGCGTCTGAACGAGATGATAAAAAAAGCGCCGGTCCTGCTGCATTCTTATGCGGGAGCGGACCTCGCGGCCAAAAGATTCGGGGTTAAAGACCGGTCTGTTTTAAACGCCATAAGACAGCATACGCTCGGCTCGCGAAATCCGGACCTTTTATCCAAAATACTCTATGTCGCGGACCTGGCGGCCTGCGACAGGAGTTTTCCCGAGGCCGGCGAGGTGGCGGCCCTGGCCCGCAAAGATCTGGACGCGGCTTACCTGCGCGCCAATTATGTTAAACTTATCTATGCTTTCAGGACCGGCGGCTGGAGACATCCGGAAAGCGCGAAAGTATGGACCAGGCTGAGGACGCAAGAAAAAAACAAATAATAATACTGGCTCTCGGAGGGGCGCTGACGCTCGCGCTTGCCGCGGCGCACTTTTATTCTTCCGTTTCAAGACGGCTGTCGGCGGCTGAAAATATTGAAATAGCGCTGTTAAGCCCCGAGCGGCCGATGCTGTTCGTCTACCATCCGGACTCCGGGACCGTCAACGCGGTCCAGCTTCCTAAAAAATCGGCGCGCGGCGCCGGGTCGGCGGTCCAGCGCGCGCACGGGGCGTTAAGCTTGTTTTTAAAAAACAGGTCCGACATCCAGGACGCGGCGTTCTATATTGAGGTCGGGGCGCCGGACCTTGACCGGGTTTCGGTCATGCTTAACGGCTGGCGCAACAAACCCGGATATTTTCTGGGCATGGCCGCCTATATCAGGGACTTGAAACGAACCGAGGCCACTAATCTGTCCTGGCATGATCTGCTGCTGATTTCCCTGGAGCTTTCGAGGCTTAATTCCGCCGATTTCATCATCACCGATCTGCCGAAAGATTTTTTTGATAAAACCAGGGTCACGGAAGAGACCGCTTCCCCGCGGAACAAGGTCCCCGGTTCTGCGCCGGAGCCGGCCGCCGTAAGACTGGAGGTCTTAAACGCCTCCGGCAGGAAGGGTCTGGCGGAACAGGTCACCAGATATTTAAGGGAGAAAGGGTTCGATGTAATATATTTCGGCAACTACGGGGCTGCGGCGAAGCAGACAAAAATTGTAAACTGTTCAGGTAATATAGCGGCGGCGCGGCTCGCCCGGAAGGCGCTGGGCCTAAAGGACCTTGAAATATACTCAAAGATCGAGAAACCGGCCGTAGTCCAGGCGCGCATAATACTCGGCGCCGATTTTAACGAGACCGGGATCGAGAGCCCCGCTCTTTTTAATAAAGAGCGCGGGCGGTGAAAGAAAGGGTATAAGGGATGAAGATTAGGGGCTAGAGGCTAGGGATAAGGAACTCCTTCCCTCACCCCTAACCTCTCGCCTCTAACCCCTCTATCTAAGGAGAACCCATATGATAGATTTAGTAACGGTGCTGAAAACCGCCGTGCAGGCGGGCGCGAGCGACATCCACATCTGCGTGGGTAAACCGCCGATGATGCGCCTGAACGGCCAGGTCATCCCGGTCGCCGAAGGACTGCCGCCGCTCTCCGCCGATCAGACCAATGCGCTGATCTATTCGGCTCTTTACGACGAGCAGCGCTCCAAGTTCGAGGAGAACTGGGAGCTGGACTGTTCTTTCGCCGTCACCGGGATCTCGCGTTTCAGGCTGAACGTGCTGAAGGCCAGGAACGGCGTTGAAGCCGTCATGCGCGTCATCCCCTCGGTGATCCCCACGCCGGAGCAGCTGGGCCTGAGCCCCGCCATAGTGGCCCTTACCAATATTCCCAAAGGGCTGGTGCTGGTCACCGGGCCCACGGGCTCGGGCAAGTCCACGACGCTCGCCGCCATGCTGGACCTGATCAACCAGAAAAGGCGCGGGCACATGCTGACCATAGAAGACCCGATAGAATTTACTTACGAGGGGAAAAGCTGCATCATAAGGCAGAGGGAAATAGGCCAGCACACGAAATCCTTCAACAACGCGCTCAGGGCCGCTTTGCGGGAAGACCCCAACGTTATTCTGGTCGGCGAGATGCGTGACCTGGAGACCATTCAATTGACCATCACGGCGGCCGAGACAGGACACCTTTCTTTCGCCACCCTGCACACGCAGGACGCGCCGTCCACCGTGGACAGGATCATAGACGTTTTCCCCCCGCACCAGCAGGCCCAGGTGCGGGTACAGCTGTCGGCTTCGCTGCAGGCCGTGGTCTCGCAGATACTCCTGCCCAGGAAAGACGGCAAGGGCCGCGTGGCCGCCAGGGAAGTGATGATAATGACGCCGGCCATCTCGAACATCATCAGGGAAGGAAAGACCCATATGATATACAGCGCCATAGAGACCGGCGCCAAATACGGCATGGTCCCCATGGATAAAGCGCTGTCCATGCTGGTGACGAAGAACCTGGTGGCTTTTGAAGTAGCCGTAGCCAAGGCGCACGACCCGGAAACGTTCAAGAAGTTCTGCAACATGACGGGCAGCATGTAGGAAGGATGAGGGATTGGGAAAAGGATGAAGGCTAAAGGATGAAGGATGAAGGAAAGAAACAGAAAAATAAACCGCTTTTTTCTGACCTTTAGCCTTTATCCTTAATCCTTTATCCTTTCGGGTTAAAGCGGGAGGGAAAATGAAAATGGATATGGAAAATTTAAAGGCTGTGGCGATCTTCAGGAATTTCTCGCCGGCCATGCTGGAGGAATTCGCCAAGTTCTTCAAACAGACGGAGTATGCGAAAGATTCCATCGTGTTCAAGGAGCGCAGCGAGGGCGACACGCTTTTTATCATAATGTCCGGCGAAGTGGTGATAGAAAAGAAGCTGGACGAGGAAGGCAGGGATTTTAAGCAGCTGGCGATCCTCGCCAAGGGCGATTTTTTCGGCGAGATGGCGGTCCTTGAAGGGGCCATGCGCTTCGCCCAGGCCCGGGCGTCCGCCGAGACCGTGCTTTACGAGATAAAACGCGCGGAATTCTTCAGCTTTATAAAAGAACATCCCGAAACCGGCATCAGCATCTTCACGGAAATAATGAAGGTCATCTCCAGGAGGCTTCAGCACACGTCGAACGAGCTGACCATGCTCTTTGACATGGCGAATCTCATCATGGAGGAGCCCTCGTCCGCTCCGGAGTTCGTGAAAAGAATGGTTGAGGAGATATGCATTTATTTCGAGGGTTCCTGGAACATCAACGGCCATCTGTACAACCAGTTCAACGAGGAATACGACCCCGTGGTCTCAAAGGAGACTTTTCCGGAGGACCCGGGCAAAAAAGAGTTCAAAGGGGAATTGAAAAGCGGCTGGCTGGACGACAACGCCTACCTGATGGTCTTCTCCGCGCGTAATAAGCCGCTCGGCTATATAATCTTCGCGAAATCCGTCGGGCTTTCGAATTACGAGAAGAACAATCTGGTCACGATATTTAACACCGTCTCCTCCATCTTAAGTTCCGCCATAGAGAACATAGAGCACAGGACCGAGGCGGCGCTTATGCTGAAATTAAAAAAACAAAAATACACGATATGACGAATACCAAGCCTAAATTCAAAAAAATGGCCATTAAAGCCGCCAGACTGGCCGATTCCAAAAAAGCCGAAAGCATAGCCGTCTACGACCTGGCGGGCCGCTCCGGACTGGCGGATTACGTCATGGCCGCCACCGTTGATTCGCCCGTCCAGCTTGAGGCGGTGGACGACGAAATTTCCATTAAGCTCAAAAAAGAGGGTGTTTATCCCCTTTACAGGGACGGCGCGCGGTCCAAAAACTGGAAAGTGCTGGATTACGGCGGGCTCATCATACACATCATGGAACGGCAGACGAGGCTCCACTATTCTTTGGACAGGATCTTTGACGGTTTTAAACAGGTTCAGTGGGAAGCCCCGGCGCCCGCGCCTGCGCGAAAGGGTAGAGGGTACAGGGTAGTGGGTAGAGGGGAAGCCCCTGCGCCCGCGCCTGAACGGATCAAAAAACCCGCGGCGAAGAAGGCCGGTAAAAAGCCTCCTAAAGCCGCAAAAAAAGCAAAACCCAAATTAAAAAAATGAGTAACTATTCAGCTATTAAAATACAGAACGCTGATAACGCTGATTTTTAGTAATTACTCAGCCACTAAGACACCAAGGCACAAAGAAAGTTTATGGATCAAACGGTTTGTTGTCTGATTTCTTTCGTGTCTTTGTGACTTTGTGGCTGAGTGGTAACGATTTTTATGATTAAACATGATCTGCGGTCATCTTATTCATCTGCGTCATCTGCGTTCTATATAGTGTTGCTGAACAGTTATAAAAATGAAACTCTCTGCTCTTGAATCGGCGCTGAAAGCGGAGGTTAAGGACTCGCTCGGCCTCTCCGACGAGCAGCTGGAGAATTTTTCAGTCTCGGCGCCCCCGCCCCATATCAGGGCCGATCTGTCGCTGGCCTGGCCCATAGCCGCCGCCAAAACGCTCAGGAAACCGCCGGCCAAAATAGCCGAAGAGGTAAAACAGGCCCTGGCCGGGAAATTCTCGGCGGAAGTTCTGCCGCCCGGTTTTGTCAACATACGGCTCCCGGACAAAGTTTTACTCGAGGCCGTAAGCGGCATGGTCTCGGACGCCGGCTATTTTCTGGACCCCGGCCGCTCCGGAGAAAACATCAACATGGAATTCGTCTCGGCCAACCCGACGGGCCCCATGCACCTGGCCTCCGGCCGCGGCGCCACTTTGGGCGACGCGCTCGCCCGCATAACGCGGTTCCTCGGATCCAGGGTAAGCGAAGAATTTTATGTCAACAATGTCGGCGGGCAGGTTGAACTGCTGGGGCTGTCCCTCAAAGCCAGGTTACTGGGGCAGAACCCCCCGGAAGACGGTTACCAGGGCGGGTATCTTAAAGAAATGGCGGCCGCGCTGCCGGCGGACGCCGCGGCCTGGACCGACAAGCAGTTTTCAGAGTTTGCCGTGAAAGAGATGCTCCTCCTTCACAAGGCGGACATGAAGGCTTTCGGCGTGGAATTCGACCGCTGGTTCATGGAATCGGAGCTGCACGAAGCCAAAGGCCCCGGGAAGGCTCTGGAAGAACTTAAAAAACGCGGCATGACCTATGAAAAAGAGGGCGCCCGCTGGCTCGGCACTTCATCGGTGATGGAGTCGGACGATAAAGACCGCGTACTTGTGAAATCCGACGGCAGGAACACATACTTCCTGAACGATATCGCCTATCACCTGAACAAATTCAACAGGGGTTTTACGAAGGTGGTGGATATCTGGGGCGCCGATCATCACGGCCATGCGCCCAGAATGGAAGCCGCCGTCTCGGCCCTCGGATATGATAAAAAGGTTTTTAGGATCATTATCCACCAGCAGGTGCTTTTAAAGCGCGGCGCGGAACTGGTGAAGATGTCTAAACGCGCGGGTGATTTCATCTCCCTGAAGGAGTTGCTGGACGAGGTGGGCTCGGACGCGTGCCGGTTCTTCTTCGCCATGCGCAGTCCCAATACCCACCTGACTTTTGACGTGGACCTGGCCAAGAAGAAGTCCAACGACAACCCGGTGTTTTATGTCCAGTACGTGCACGCCCGCATAAACTCCATCTTTAATAACGCCCCGGACAAAGGCATTGATCCGGCCGGAACTTTTGACGCCGCGAAGATAGTTCTAAATGATGAAGAGCGGTTGCTGCTGCTCAAGCTGATGTGGTTCGAGCAGGTCCTTGAAACCTGCGTCAGGGATTTTTCGCCGCATCATCTGACCGCCTATCTGATGGAGCTTTCCGCCATGTTCCATTCTTTTTATGATAAGCATAAGGTCCTTAACCCCGGCGACCCGGTGACCAGCGCGTTCAGGCTGTTTCTTCTCAAAGGGGTAAAATTCGCCATCGCCGGGGGACTGGAACTTCTGGGGGTTTCCGCCCCCGAAAAAATGTAGGCAACTCAGGTTCCCCCTTTTCATAAAGCCTGTCCGCCGGTTTTTTCCCGCCAAACAGCTCGGCGGACCCGCTTGCCCGTTTACCCGCCGGCTGTTTTCCGCCACACAGCTTCGGCGGACCCGCTTGCCCGCCGGCTGTTTGGAGGGCCGGTTGTTTGGCGGGGGAGGGCCGGACTGTTTGGCGGGGGCGGGGGCGGAGGGGATTGAGGGGGATTTTCCAATTCCCCGGCAAAGACCGGAATAGTTGCGCTTCCCCCTTGAAATTTTCAAAATTGTGTGCCATACTTTAATTGTAGCGGGCGGATTGCCAGTCGCCTTGTAGCCGCAGGCTTTAGCCTGCGTAAGTGTAGCGGGCGGATTGCCAGTCGCCTTGTAGCCGCAGGCTTTAGCCTGCGTAAGTGTAGCGGGCGGATTGC
>JAHJSU010000203.1 GCA_018829985.1 Elusimicrobiota bacterium
ATCAAAGCCGGCGCGGGAAAACTCTGTGGCAACCAGTTCCAGGCTGTCCTGAAGGCGGGAGCTCTTCATATACTGCGAGGCGCCTGCCTGCGCCGCTCCGGCAGGCAGGTCGCTTTCGGCCAGCGCGTCCATGGTCTGCCAAAGGTTTGAAAGAGCGGTAAAAATTGCCGCCCAGTCCAGCCACTTGGGCCGGGCCTCATCGGAAGCCGCAGGCGATATAAACTCCCACCATTTCCTGTGGGAAAGCCAGTAGTCCACTTTTTTGCCTTTGCGCCTTATAAGCACAAGGCCGGACTTGGACAAATCCAGAAGCGTCTGGTGAACGCCCAGCCAGAACAGGCCGATTGCGTCGGCAATCTCTTTAGGCCGCGCGCCCTCATGGGTCAACAGATAAAGAATAATCTCGGACTTGCCGCCCACGCCGAAAAGCGAGCGTAACAGAAAGCGCAAATTAGCCTTGGCATTTACCGGGGTTTCCTTGCCGGCCTTCTGTATTTTCAGGACCGGCCTGTTGAAACCGAATTTAAGAAACGCCGGGTCCGCTTTTTCTTTTGAAGTTGCAGGATGTGCGCGGCCGGTTTTGTCCTTAAACAAAGCTTCTTGCGACTTTGCGTAATTCTTAGGGCTGAGTTTACCGCAAAAAAGCACAAGGTTCTGCCATTTGCGCGAATCCCCGCCGTTATCCAACAGATGCTGTAATACGCCGCCCATAAGCCTTGCGGTATTGGTTCCGCAGGCCTCTATAATGTTCCTAAGCCTCGGGGTATCCAGCCACTGGCCGTTAACCTTAAGCCAGGCCAGGATTTCGTCAAACAGGCGGGGCTCGTAGCGGGCGATTTCAAGGGAAAACACCAGCAAAGATTCCGGGTCTATAACCCAGTCCTCTTCGCCGCCCGATTCCCCCAGCAAACCCAAAGCGGACCATTGCCGCCAGAGAAATGTCAGAAGGCGGTCCAGCAGTTGTTCCCTATATTCTTTCATTTCAATCGTTTCAATCCACTCCCCTGTTTTCAGAAGGGAGACACGTTCCGTTTTTATTACTTCAACCACAACAGCGAAGACAATGAAACGGGGATAATGCGCGGGTCAAGCACGGTAACGTCATCCTCCAAAGTCACGAGAATGCCCAACGGGGCATTATAGACGGATTTCTCCAGGAAAGCGCGCAACCCAAGAGTATCCTGGTGGGAATCAATATGTTTGCGATACTTCACTTCAACGGGGATTCGTTTCGTTCCCACGGTCAAAACGAAGTCCACCTCCGGCTCGGCGGCGCGGGCGGGGAAGTAGGCCGCATCCAGGCTGGGGATGGACGCCAAAAAATAACCCAGGACGCTTTCAGCCAGATGGCCGGCCAGATCCGACAAATGCGGATTTTTGGACAGCCCCTCCGGATCCAGCGGCACTATCTCCTGAAGCCAGCTTGCGCGAAGCGCATGATCGCAAAGACAGATTTTTGCGGGTGATTTTCCTTTCTTCTTTAGCCGCGACTCCGAGGGCTGAACCAACCGAATCAACAGCGTACCGTCCAAAAACCTGAGATAGTTGAGTATCCGGTTCCAACCGATATTTCCGCCCAGCGCCTGGTTTATCTCAGGGACAAAAACCCCCTGACCGGGAGTCTGTCCCGCATAGCGGCAGCACAGACGGAAAACTTCTTCCAAAAGCTTCTCATCCCGCTTTAGGCCCCGCGCTCCCATGCGCAGATCATGCCGGATAGCCCGCTGGATGACGGTTTCGTTGAGATAATCGGCGACTTCCGGCCAGGGGTTGTCCGCTTTCTCGTGCGCTATCGGATAGGCGCCTCTCTCGGAAAAGGCGGCGAAAGATTGCGCGCGCGGATCTTTTTCCTGTTTAGCCCGTTCTTTGGCCTGGAGCCAGAAATCCCGGTCAGCAAGCCTGTCCAGCCCGTTGTCGGCCCAGAACGGATTAATGGACACACCAGACCGGAGTTCGGCGATTTCACGGAGGAACAACGGTCCGAGGTCCACGGTTGTTATACGCCCGGCCAGGCTGTCACGCCCGGCCTCTATGCGCAAGGACGAACTGCCGGTACTCAGGGCGCGGACCGGATGATTATCCACAAGGTTTTTTATCTGGGGCGCCCAGGCGTCCAGATTCTGGACTTCGTCAAAAAAAAGATAAACCGGGCGCGCGTCTTTTGCGATTGAATTAAAAGAAGCTTTCAATATTTCCTTCTCGTACCAGCGCGAGATCGCCAGCGCCGGTTCCAGAATCCCCTTTAAGGAAGGCAGTTCGTCAAAGGGAACGTATAGGATATGGCCGGATGGAACGCCTTCGGCGAGCAACTCCTTAATAATCTGCTTGAGCAGTATGGTCTTGCCGACGCGGCGGGGCCCGCGCAGAACGGTGGCCGGGGTCATGCCTTTATCCAGTAAATGCTTCAACCGTTTGAACGCCCAACGGTGGAATTCCGGCAGATCAGGCAAGGGCTCGTTTCTCCACCAGGGATTGAGAGAAAGGATATTTTCTGAGAGTTCTATCGGTAACTGACCGAACAGCGGGTTCTGATTAAACGGATGAACAGATTTTGTCATGATAAATCCTCCATTATGGAAATGCTATGCGCTGACTTTATACCCCAGTTCTTTTAAATAGCCCTCAACTTTGTCCTCAGCGGCCTGGCGTTCTTTTTTTAGCCTGGCCAGATCAGTTATTACGGTTTGGACATCTATCGCTTCTTCTTCCTCGGCTATGTCAATGTAGCGCGGGATGTTCAGGTTGTAATCATTGCGCCGGATTTCATCCAGGCCGGCCTGGCGGGAATACTTTTTGATATTGGAGGTTGAGCGGTAAGCGCTGAGTATTTTATCTATATCTTCCTGCCGCAGCTTGTTCTTGTTTTTAAGCTGCATAAAGTCCCGCGCTCCATAGATAAAGAATACTTTGCCTTTCCTGCCGGCAGGCTTGTTTTTGTTTAGTATGAACAGGGCGGCCGGTATGCTGGCGCCATAAAACAGGTTCTGCGGCAAACCTATGACGGCTTCTACAAGGTCCTCTTCCAGTATGCCCTGGCGAATACGGCCCTCGGCGCCGCCGCGGAAAAGTACGCCGTGAGGCAGAACTATGCCGGCCCGGCCGGAAGGCTTGAGAACGGCGATCATATGTTGAACAAAAGCGTAATCGCCGTAACTCTGGGGAGGGATACCGTAACGGAACCGGCCAAAGCCGTCGTTTTCAGCAGACTCGACACCCCAATTCTTGAGTGAAAAAGGCGGATTGGCTATAACAATGTCGTATTCAATAAGCTTGCCTTTCTGAAGAAGTTTGGGCTCCCTTATGGTGTCGCCTTTTTCTATGCGCGCGCCGGAAATGCCGTGCAAAAGCATGTTCATCTTGCATATGGCCCAGGTGCCGATGTTGCGCTCCTGGCCGTGCAAAACAATATTTTTGGGGTTCTGTTTTATAGACTTAAGATGATGGACGGCCTGCACCAGCATACCACCGGAACCACAGGCGGGGTCGCACACATACATGCCGGCCTTGGGATCCAGAATTTCCACAAGCAGGGTAACCACTTCCTTTGGCGTATAAAATTCCCCGCCCTTTTTACCGGCATCGTCCGCGAACTGGGCGATAAGGTACTCGTAAGCCCGGCCAAGAATATCCGGCTCGGCCAGATTATCGTTGCGAAGGCTGAGCCCGGAAAAATGCAGGATAAGCCTTGAAAGGGTTTCATCCGACAAACGCTCTTTATCATTAAAGTCCGTGGCGGAGAGCACGCCCTCAAGCACGCGGTTTTCCTCTTCAAGGATATCGTTGGCTTTGTTTATGGCGTCGCCCAGGTTGTGGGTCAGGGATGCCAGGTGTTTCCAGTTAGCCTTGGCAGTAACAAAGAACTCATGCTCGTCCGGGTCTTCGTAAGCGATTTTCTTGTTGCCGGTTTCCTTTATAATTTTTTCGGCTTCCTCCTCGAAAACATCTGAGATGCGCTTAAGGAAGAGCAGCCCGAAAATATAATTTTTATAGTCTGAGGAATCTATGCTTCCGCGCAGGATATTGGCGGATTCCCATAAGTGGGCTGTGAGTTTTTCAAGATCCAGTTTTTCCATAAT
>JAHJSU010000204.1 GCA_018829985.1 Elusimicrobiota bacterium
GTCCGGCCGCGGTATCCAAAATCACCTTTTCCCCGTTCCGGATAATTAATATAATGTAACTACTCAGGTCTGTCGTCGTAGTGGCAGAGTTTACTCTGCCCAAAAAGGCAAAGCAAGCTTTGCCACTACAAAAAATACGTGAAAAATACGGAGAACCTGAGTTAGTTACAATATAATAAGGACATCGAACCTGGCTCCGGATAAGGTTATTCGGCGCTTCAGTCAAGCAGTTCTGGCTGCCCAACTGTCAAGCCGTCCAGCCGCCTGGCAGTAGTAGTACTTTTCGCAATTCTAGCTGTCCAGCCGCCCAGCTGTCTCGCTGTTTTCGCCGTCCAGCATATTACGTATGAACGCCAAAAACCTCAAAAAACTTATAAAATCCGGCGAATCCGCCCATTTGGAATTCAAGGAATCATTTGGCGATACTGTAATAGAGGCCTTGGTAGCTATGGCCAATACCGGCGGCGGGAAAGTTCTTGTAGGCGTAAGGGACAACGGCACAGTCTGCGGGGTTGAGCCTCACAAGGCAAAAATTACCTCCTGGATAAACGACATTAAAATGAAAACATCCCCCTCGCTATTCCCGGAGGTGCTAATAGTCGGTATCCAAAGCGGGAGCGCCGCCGTGTTTTCTGTAAAAGACGTTTCCGTAAAACCGATCTCCACCAAAGGCAAGTGTTTTATCCGGCGCGGCAGCAGCAATCACCTGATGAGCATCCAGGAGATTGCCGACATGTATCTTAAGACCTATAACCTTTCATGGGACAGCCTTATTGACCCCGACAAAACGCCTGCTGATTTGAGCCTTAAAAAGGTGGAGCGGTTCCGGACGCTACTGGAGAAACAGGCGTCTGTTACCGTGCCTGACGATTCATTTACGCTTCTCAGAAAATTTTCCCTCCTGAAGAACGACCGGGAGACAACTTTTGCCGCCTCGCTCCTTTTTTCCGCCAAGCCTCCCGCCAACACGGCAATACACGCGGTGCGGTTCAAGGGAACAACAAAAGACGAGTCTACGGAGGATCTTTACATCCAGGACGACCTGGTTGCCGAAACTGATCTCCTGATGGAGTTCATCCACAGGAGCATCAAAAGAGGCGTCAGGAAGGTGTCCGCGCTTAAGCAGTTAACGCATGAGACGGTATGGCAGTATCCCCCGGATGCCATGCGCGAGTTGGTTGTAAATCTTGTTATTCACCGGGACTATAAAAACGCTTCACCCGCCTGCCTGTTTATTTTTGACGACCGCATTGAAATGTGGAACGCGGGCGAGATGCCCAAAGGCTTGTCCCTTGATAAACTCCAGTCCGGCGATTATGAGCCCAGCGCAAGAAACCCGCTGCTTACGCGTGTTTTTAAAGAAATAGGCCTCATTGAAAACCTCGGCAGCGGCCTGCAGAAAGTCTGCCGGCTCTTAACAGGCGCGGGCCTGCCCCTGCCTTTCATAGAGGCGCTAGCCTCCGGCACAAGAATTGTGGTTCGCTCAGAAAATCCTGAAAAGTATACTGAAAAGTATACTGAAAAGTATACTGAAACTCTTTCCAAATCCGAGAGAGCCGTGCTGAGCCTTACGGGCGGGAGCGCGCGCATTACCCAGTCGCAAATAGCCCGCAAGACAAGCCTTTCCCTGCAGGCCGTAAAAAAAATAACAGCCGGATTGAAAAATAAAGGTTTGCTCCGCAGAATCGGCCCCGACAAAGGCGGCCATTGGGAGGTGCTGTGAGGGTATGAGGGTCTAAGAGTCTGGGAGTCTTAGAGTCTGGGAGTCATGGAGTCGGGGACTCTTAGACCCTTAGACCCAATGCCGGTCACTTAAGCCCTGGAAGCAGACCTCCTCCCCCCTTGTGGGGGGAGGGAAGGGAAGGGGTGAGCAGTTGCGAATTTTCTGCATATAGCGCACGGTTCTGTAGCGGAGGTTCAAAGCCAACTCTATGTCGCATTGGATTTGGACTATATAAACAAGGCTGGTTTTGATAAAATATATTCAATGTCCGATGAAATAAGCCGTCCAGCAGCCCAGCCGTCTAGCTGTAAGCCCCAAAAGGCCCAAAGGACCCTTGACTGATGAATTTTTATGTGCGAAAATATGGTAGCAGAAGCAATGTGGATTTATTTGATCCCGGGCTAACTACCGCAAGGTCTTAGCCCGGGTCATCTTTTTATGAGACAAGAACCAGAAAATAAAAGAGTAGTGGTTTTTATAGACGGCCAAAATCTTTTCTATTCCATAAAAGATGCCTTCGGGTATTCTTACCCAAAAACACGCGTGGAATAAATGGAAGCACATGGGATTCAGTTTGATAAAGTTTTCTACGATGAATGCATTGACCCAAAAGATTACAGGTGACTTAGCCGTAAAGCCGCCCAGCCGCCTAGCCGCCTAGCTAATGGACTCATTTATGAATGAAAACAAAATTCCACCCCAAGAAGACGAAATCGAAATCAATTTATTTGATTATTTAATCGTTATCCTCAAACACAAAGAATTCATCATCAAAACCACCCTCGCCGTTTCCTTCCTTGCCGCCGTTATTTCCCTTCTTATCCCCCCGGCTTACCTTTCCGAGACCAAAATCCTCCCGCCCCAGAGCGGCAATTCCTCCATGGCCTCCCTTATGGCCTCCCAAATGGCCGGCATAGGCATCTCACCGGCGGCCCTGGGCGTAAAAAACACCAGTGACCTCTACATGGCCCTCCTTAAAACCCGCGGCGTAGCCGATTATGTCACGGATAAACTGGACTTAATGAAAGCGTATAAGATCAATTCCCGCGAGACGATGCGCAAGGTTCTTGGGGCGGAATTAACGGTGCGGAACGACAGAAAAAGCGGAATAATCACCATAGGCTTTCAGCACCGCAAACCCCAAAAGGCAGCCGACATCGCCAACGCCTATGTGGAAGGCCTGCAGAACCTCAACAATACCCTGGCCGTAACTGAAGCCGGCCAGCGCCGCCTGTTCTTTGAAGAACAATTAAAAGCCGCCAAAGAAAACCTTATAAAATCTGAGGAAAATCTTAAAGCCTTCCAGCAGCGCACCGGCACCATAAAAATAGACGATGAAGCCAGGGGCGTAATGGAAACCGTGGCTAAAATGCGCGCCGGGATTTCAGCCAAAGAAGTGGAACTGCGCGTTATGAAAGCTTACGCCACCGCCCAAAACCCGGATATGCAGAGGCTCCAAACCGAAACAGCCGCCTTAAAAGAAGAGTTGCTTAAACTGGAATCAAAAGATCGCTTGGGCGACGACTCCGTGCCAACAGTGGGCAAAATGAGCGCGCTTGGCACAGAGTATGTCCGCAAAATGCGCGATTACCGCTACAACGAAGCGCTTTACGAAATATTCATGAAGCAGTTTGAGGCCGCCAAGATTGACGAATCCAAAGACGCCGCTCTTGTGCAGATAGTGGAAAAAGCGGAAGCCCCGGAAAAGCGCTTTAAACCGCAGAGAAGAAAAACGGTTATTACTACTTTTTTTCTCACTCTTTTTTTAACAATCATAATTGTGTTTTTTAAAAGCTATTACCAAAGCCTTACA
>JAHJSU010000205.1 GCA_018829985.1 Elusimicrobiota bacterium
ATGCCACTAACGATCCGGCATTTGCTTCGCCGAGGGGCTGCCATTGCAAACACTTTGTGCGAGAACCGGCCTTATCGACCGCGCCAAATGCAAAGGCTTAACAAACTGATGGGACATTAGGTTAATGCTTATGGGGGGGGGGTGGACCCTTTATCAATTTTGATTGTGGGTGGTCTTTGTGCACTCTTGGCCACATTGCTATAAACCAAATATCGGATCGATAATCGTGGCTCTATTGCTGAATAAGGGTGTTTTAGGGATTGTTAGTGTCTTTGTCCTCTTTGGATGCTCATCATTTGGGCCCAAACTGGATTCAAGCGGGGATATTGTTTTGCCTGTTAAAAGAGTTCAACAGGAGAGAAATCAGTGCGGTGTGGCATCAGCCGAAATGTTGCTCGATTATTGCGGCGTTGATGTGCCGCGAGGGGAACTGGTTACTGAATTGTATAACGAGCGGCGCAAGGCGGTATCAAATATAAGGCTTTATGAAGTGATGAGGTGGTATCTTCCAAACGCGAGAATAATAAGTCCGGAGCTTGGTGAGATAACGGCGGCAATTAAAGGAAAATGTCCAGTGTTGGTAATTATCGAAGTCGGGACTTTTTGGAAGAAATATCATTCTGTTGTGGTGTATGGATATAATGATTTAAGTAAAGAGTTTCTTATCGCGGATCCGGCAGACAGAATTGTTAGGATTAAATACTCTGGATTCTATCGTGCTTGGAAGAAATCAAAGTATTTTGGGATTGCCCCATGCTAGACAAAATCTATAGAGTGTCGGATGTATTCTGGGTGGAGTTTTCGGAATCAGTCTGTGGCACTTTTGACAACCTTATGCCAATTTATGGGGAGATATCGGTGTTGGGATGGGAAATAAAGTCTTATCGGATTAGGGGGTAAAATGTCACTAAAAAGTGTTTTGGGCTTATCTTTTATCGGACTAGCGGTATCTTGGGCTGTTGCCGGCCCTGTTGGGGATTTTTTTGATAGGCGAATTCCAACTCACGGAAATTATTGCGGGCCTGGTTGGAGTAGCGGTCGGTGGTGGAGCGGTAACGAGGAAAAGGATATATGCAAAGGCGGTTCAATGAGCCCTGTCGATGGCGTTGACGCGTTGTGTTTGATTCATGATAGGGCATATTGCTCTGCCGACGAGGTTGCGCATCATAATGCTGATATGGAATTTCTGGGGAAGTTAAAGGAAGAGTCTTTGAGGGTAAGGACACAGCTTAAGAATGCCCCGGAATGCGATGCCATTCTGTCTCCTGACGCTGCCCATAGAATATATGGCAGCAAGGATAGGCCGTCCAAAGAACTGATCAATAAGTGTACCCAATTGAAAAGCCAGGAGAATTACATCTCTGCGGCAATTCCCGCCTTTTCCCTAAAAATTGCCAATTTCAAGCGGAAAGCAATAAATAAGGCGACGAAAAATGTTGTTAAAAACTCAGTGCGGAAAGCGGTTAAAAGAAATTAAATGGCAGTATGCTCCAGGAGGGCAAATATGAGGAACGTTGTAAAAATTACGTTGTGGTCTGTTTTTGGTGGTTTGGCCTTAAGCATGTCCGGGTGTTCTCCGGAAGTGATGAGGCATATGATTGAGAATGATCCGACATCTTATAAAAACACTCAACAATATAATCGCACAATGCAGAGGGCGAGCTGTAAGTCTCCCGGGGCAGGGTGTTCTTCCGGGGCAGAGTGTTGCAGTGGTGGCTGTATACAATGGCGATGCGCGCAGTAATCCCGCCAGACTTCAGTAAGGGAGTGTAAATGGCCATGTCAACTTTCTAGGTGTAAATTTGGAAGCATGGGCGTAGTCTGGTTCAAACCACAGCCACCTCCCTTTCCCGAGGCTTGTAGGCTTTCCACAAACGCTTCGCCCAGCGCTCTTCCTGCGCCTGCGAAATGGACCATATTATGATATACAAAGCCAAAGTATACGTGCTAGCATTTCTTGTCTGCATATTGGGTGGTTGCACATGTGATCAGTGTGATGATGTTGGCACAACATGCACAAAAGGAAGTCAATGTTGTAGTGGAGGTTGTCAGGGAACAACAGGGAATATGAAATGCAAAGCGGGAAAAGATGATAATGGGTTTTGTTGGTAATTGGTGGTTAATCGTAAGGTAAATAGGAGGTTACTAATGAATAAACGATATGTTGTGATATTTGCGTTTATTGCTTTTCTCTGTTGCGTAAATGATGTCCACTCAAAAGAGGTTGTCACAATCGCGATAGGCGGGCTAAGCTTTAACGAGGCCGTTAAAGATGGAATACAAAGCCCAATCCCATCGCCAATCAGAAAGATGTCCAGCGCTGTCACCAAACGGCAGGAAACGGAGAATATTTGTAAAAATGTGATGTCTTCGTACTACCTGAAGAACGCCCTTAATACGGATTATGCTGTTGAATGGGCCAGGGACTACGAGAAGAGCAAGGAGCGTGGGCAGGGCCTCCTCAATGTCTACAACACCTACCGGGATGCCGCCAACCGCAACCCTAGTGCCAAGGTAAGGGTTATTTGCCATAGTCATGGATGTGGACTGCTGTTGGAAGCTATGAGAAAATATCCTGCTATCCGCTTAAACAAAGTTGTTTCAATCGGGACCATGGTTTCGCGGGGAAACCTAGGGGCTGATGTGTTGCGGTTTTTAAGTATTATGAAAGAAAAGAAACCGGAAAATGTCGGGAGCTGGACTAATTTTTATTCAATGGATGATAAATTGCTGTCCCGGCCGCTCGGGAACGGGATAAAAAACATTGAGTTAAATAACATAGATCACTCTGATTATTTTACCAACAGCATAGCTAAAAAGGCTGTTATGCGGGAACTAATGAGGCCGTGACAGAATGAACTTCTAAGCAATGCGGGAAAAGGGCGGGGTTGCGGGCGTTGAGCCGTCAAAAGAGCTGGGTTTGAGTTCCGGCGCGATCTCCCATTTGTGCCAAAGGGGCCGGGAACTGGTTAAAGGCGGTTGATACGCGCGGGCGGCCGGGGCATCTCTTGCCCACCTTGAAATCACTGGTTTCAATAATATATACTATTTGAAAGTATGATTTTCAAGAGAGAGATGGAAAAAAAACTGGCCGCGGACCTTGCCGGGGGGCGGTCCATACTGCTGCTCGGGCCGCGCCAGACGGGGAAAACCACCCTAATAAACAAGGTCTGCCGGAATTTCCCGGCCAGGCTTCAGTACGATCTGCGCCTCCCTTCGCTTAAGCTTAGCCTGGAGAACGACCCGGAAACGATCATAAGGGAAGTTAAGGCGTTTCCGGGCGCTAAAAAGCCGCTTATCTTTATAGACGAAATACAAAAAGTTCCCGCGCTGATGGACCCGCTGCAATACCTGCTGGATAACAAGCTGGCGGTGCTTATCGCCACCGGCTCTTCGGCCAGGAAGCTGCGGAAGGGAAAGATGAACTGGCTGCCCGGCCGGATAAAAGCGGAGCATTTTTACCCGCTTACCTGGGGCGAGCTCGGCCTGGCCGGCGGCAGGCCGTATGCGGGCCTGGAAGAGAATCTGCTCTTCGGCGGCCTGCCGGGGATAATGGCCGAGAGGGATATACAGGCCCGCAAAGAGGCGCTGGCGGCCTATACGGCGCTGTATCTTGAGGAAGAGATCCGCCAGGAGGCCGCGGTGCGTCGGCTGCCGGCTTTCTCCCGGTTCCTCCAGTTGGCCGCGCTTGAGTCCGGCACCAGCCCCAACCTCAGCAAGCTAGGCGCCGAGGTGGGGGTTTCCCATACCAGCATACACGGCTATTACCAGATACTTGAAGACAGCCTTATTACGCACCGGGTGGACAGCTACGGCGGCGGCCGCGCGGACGTGCTGAGGCGCAGCAGGTACTATTTTTTCGACCTCGGCGTGCGCAACTCCGCGGCGGGCATAGGCCACGACAGGGGCATACTGCCCCTGCAGGCCGGGGTGTTGTTCGAGCATTTTGTGGCGCTTGAACTGCTGGCAAAAAACCAGGGGCGCTACAAGGTCTTTTACTGGCGCACCAAGCAGGGGCAGGAGGTGGACTTTGTGCTGGAGCGCGCCGGCAGGATCCTGGCCCTGGAGGTCAAAAACACCGCCAGGCCCCGGCCGGAGGATTTTAAGGGGTTGCGCGCCTTCCGGGCCTCTTCCCGCTGCGACGGGGCTTACCTGGTCTGCAACGTGGAAAGGCCTCAGAAGTTCCCCGAGGGCATAGCTCTCCCCTGGCGGGAGCTGGAAACAGTTACCGCTCCCTCCTGAGCGACACATGGAATATAATTTGAGCTCCTGGCGCGGTGAAAATGACGGTTGGCGCGGGCTGCTTGTTCGTGCCGCTGTTTTCGCCGGTCTGATTACCCCACTTTGCGCCAGTTAGCAATACCCATCCCGCCCTGTTTGCAAGGCAAAACAAAGAAACAATCCGCGGCGCGGTCCTTTGGTACTCAGCCGCTATTTTCTCTTCTTCGTCGTTCCCTCGTGGCTTCGATAACTGTCTCCAGGAACTGTTCCTCAAATGGTACGTTTGACATATTCGACGCGAAATCAGCAAAAAAGATTCAATTATTTCGTGGCCTTTAATTAACGGATTGCATCAATTATTGGGGAACTTTGCTGAAAAGGCTGACGGTTTCAGGTTCTAGTATTTTGCATAATTCTTTTGGCCACTCGCATTGGTGCTGAATTTTTTTGGGGCATAATCCCGTCTAACAAGGACAGGGCGAAAGCGCGGTGGCGGAGGACGGGAGCATGAAAACCAAATGCCTGGCCTTTATCATAGCCGTAATCTTCCATAATTTCCATAACACCAGCCTGGCGGCGCCGGGGGGCGCCGTCAGGCTGGCCGGGCTGACGCCTGTTTCTGAGATGTACCTGGGGCAGGAAGTGCTCAGCCTGGACAAGCATAAATCTACCAATACTGTTCTGCTGGCCGGGAAGGCATTTCGGGACGGGATAGGGGTAGAGGCGGGGTCGGCGCTTGTTTACGCGCTGAAGGGGGGCTATAAGAGGCTGGAGATAAAGGCGGGCATCGGGCCGGAGGGCAAGGGGTTCTACTCGGATAGAACGGTGAGGTTCGCCGTTTACGGCGACGGCAGGCTGCTTTACAGGGGAGGGGGGCGGCGCTGGGGGGACGAGCCTGAGAGCATCAACGTGCCTCTTGAGGGGGTGCAGCGGCTGGAATTGGCTACAAGGGGCCGGCTTGAGGCCGAATCTGATCCGCGGGCGGCTTTCTGGGCGGAGGGGCAGCTCTATACGGCGGATAAGCCCGCGGGCGGGGTGGCGGCGGCAGCGCTGCGCGCGGAGAGCGCGGCCGGGTCGGATATGAGGCTGTCCGCTTTCGGCGAGGACGGCCTGCTGCCTGAGGAATACCGCTTTCTCCGGGAATTTGTTGAAGAGACCGGCTATCAACTGGGGACGGACCTGCTCATTATCCGCAACGGGGCCGCGGCCGCCCTGGATATCGCGCCGGCTATCATAAACGCCGGGGGCTTCTTCACGGTAAGCCCGCATTTATACTCCTGGAATCATGAATACTTTCCGATAAGGCACAGGACCTATGCTGTCCACAAAATGCTCCACGGCATAAGCCGCAAAAAACCGGAAGTGGTCCGGTTTAACAAGACCGCGGCCGACCCTGTTTTGACGAAGGCGGACCGTAAAAAGCTGGAAAGCTTCCTTAACAGCCTGGGTGCCTGGAACCGCGGG
The DNA here is from genome assembly GCA_018829985.1 of Elusimicrobiota bacterium. GTDB lineage: Bacteria > Elusimicrobiota > Elusimicrobia > Elusimicrobiales > UBA9959 > JAHJSU01. Next base: position 5,686 of record JAHJSU010000205.1, read on the forward strand.
GATTTGCTGCTGATAGAAAAAGAGGGGATTGAGGTTTCACTGAAAAGCGGGCCTGAAGAAAGTAACCTGGGAATGATGAAGACGTTTGAACCCGAAAACTATAAGATCTACCAGGCGGCTCCCGGGCTGAATCTGCTGGAAGAATTTAAATCGCTGGCGGGGGACAGGGCGG
>JAHJSU010000206.1 GCA_018829985.1 Elusimicrobiota bacterium
AACTCTACGGCCGCCACGAAAGGCGACCGGGACAGCTCGCTTATCATGTCTACCGGCAGGCTGCCGGTCACGTCAAAAGCGGTGAATTTGGCGTGCGCGGAATTCTGGGGCAGGCGGAGGATGTTTTCGGAAGTAAAGCCGGTGCGGGCGTTGAGCTGTTTAAGGAACTCGGCGACGAACACGTCCGCGTGCGCGCCGGAGGGCGCCCGCAGCGTAAAGCGTATCCCGGTCTTGAGCGGCACGCCCGAAATCTTTTTTTCCACGGCCACCCTGCGCACGCCGGGATTCCCGCTTATCTCCGTGAGGCCGGCATAGGGAGCCCAGCCAAGCAGGAAGGTCTTTTTCGCCGAATTGATGAAATAAGTTTTCTCGCCGGAGAATTTAAAGCCGGTCTTTGACAGGGCGTCTATTAAGCCGGCGTGGTCGGCGGTCCTGGGCAGTATGCTTATAAAAACATAATTCCCGGCCTTGAAACCGGACAGGGCGTTAGGCTCGAGCGGGGCGACGAAAGCGGACAGCGGTCCGGTTTCATTGGCAAAAGTGACTTTATAGTACTGGGGGGGCACAGACAGTTGGGCGGCTGGGGGGCCCTGGGGAAAGGATGAAGGATGAGGGATGAGGGATGAGGGATGAAGGAGGGGAGCGGCTGGGCTGCTGGGCTGCCGGACGGACAGGGACGTCAGCGAGTCGCGGAAACCGGGGGCGAACTTCGGGGCATTGGCGGGATTCCTGTAGCCGTAAACCATCTCAACGTAATCCTGCAGAGCCGGGTCTAAAAAGGGATTTGCGTCCTGGGGGTTATAGGAGTCCTGGGATAAAGACGACGCCGAAAAGAAAAGGACCAGGAAGACCGACACCGCGTACTTTGGTATTTGCATGTTTTCCATCCAACAATAAAAAATAAGGGAACGGAAATAATATTTATTATTTCGTTTCCCTTGGTGGCCCCGGATTCATCGGCCCGGAGGTGGATGCTCCTTCGCCTCTTCGAAGGATTACAAGAGCAAAAATTCCTATATAAGTTTACCTTTAACGGCGGGAATGCGGCAGGGGCCTTGGACCCAGACAGACAAAGAAAAAGGGCCTATGCCGGAATAGGACTTAAGACCCATAAGCCGGAAATTGCCCCGGCAATTTACGGAAAGGATAAAGGATGAAGGATGAGGGATGAAGGAACAACGCGCAAGAACACGGTCTTTTCCGTCCTTTAGCCTTTATCCTTTGGCCTTTAGCCTTTTCTTGACGCCGGCCGGGGGACTGGTGTATAATTTATCTACCGGTAGGTAAGTTTTATGAAACCCAGCGCTCTGCACAGGCTCACCAAAGGCGGCAAAACCCGTACGCGGATACTCGAGACCGCCATGAGGATGATGTCCGACAAGGGCCCTGACGCGGTTTCAATGCGCGAAATCTCGGCGCGCCTGAAGATAACGAAACCCGTCCTCTACTATTACTTCAAGAACAAGGAAGAGCTGATAAAAGCCTCCTTTATCGAAGGCACCAAGCATTTCAGGGAATTGCAGGCCCAGGTCTCGGACCCCGGCATTACCATCGAAGAAAAGATCTCAAGGTTATTTTCCAACCACCTGGACTTCCTGAAAAAATATCCCTCCATGCCCAGGTGCGCGCTGAAGGTAATAGCCTCCCCGGCCGGCGGTTTCCTGAACGATATGGCGATGGAAATGAAAAGGGAGACCCGGAAGATGCTCCGGGCCCTGCTGAACGACGCCGCCCGGAAAGGCGGGATAGCCGGGGACGCCGTGGACGACGTCCTGCACCTCATAAGCGGCACGCTGAGCCATTTCCTGATAGAGGCCAAAGAAGGCGGGATGGCGGAACTGGACAAGGGCCTGCCGGCCAGGCTGGCCCGCCGCATCTGCGCCGGGGCCAAACACCTGAAAACCGCGCTGATAATCCTCTTTCTTTCCGCTCTGGCCGGCCCGGCCCGCGCGGAAACGCTGGCCTTAAGCCTTAACGACGCGGTGGAGACCGCGCTCAGGAACAACGCCACCGTGGCCGTCGCGCAGGAGACGCGCGGGATATATAAGGAAAAGATAGAGGAATACCGGAGCACGGTCTACCCGCAGTTAAGCGCCGGGGCCCAGTACACCCGGAACATAGAAAGCCCGTCCTTCTTCATCGCGGGCGACAAATTGAAATTCGGCCTGAACAACGCCTACACGGCTTCGCTGGACCTGAACCAGGTGGTCTGGGCCGGCGGCAAGGTCTACACGGCCATCAAAATGGCCAACCTGTATTCCTCGGCCAGCGACGAGCAGCTCAAAACGGCCCAAAAAGACATAACCAAAGCGGTAAAGCAGCTCTATTACGCGGTACTGCTTTCCAGCTCCATGGCCGGCATACAGCAGGAAACGCTGGACCTGGCCAGGCAGCACCTGTCCATGATAGAGGCCCAGTACAGCCAGGGCATAGCCAGCGACCTGGCGGTCCTCAGGCAGAAAGTGGAAGTCTCCAATACCGAACCCGCCCTCACGCAGGCCAGGAACCTCTATGAGACGGGCCTTATCGAACTCACTAAACTGCTGGGGCTGGACCCGGAGACCGGGATAGCCCTGACCGGCGGCCTGGCCTGCGCCAATAACGGCCCGGGCGAAATCGGCTCGCTTTATAAGGCCGCGCTGCTGAACCGCCCCGAATACAGGAACTCCCGGCTGGAGCGGGACCTTTACCGGGAGATGACGACCATAGAAAGGGCCGGCCATTACCCTTATGTGAGCGCGTACGCCTCCAGGCAGTTCCAGGGCCAGTCCGACTCCGGCCTTCCCGGCGCGGATGAGCGGAGCTGGAGCCTGACCGCGGGCCTCAGGCTTTCCCTGCCGCTCTTTTCCGGCGGCTCCGTGACTTCCAGGGTCAAGCAGGCGCGGATGCAGGCCGACATAGCCGAGACGAAGCTCAGGGAACTTGAGCGCGCGATAAAGATAGAAGTAAAAAAAGCCTGGCTGGGCCTGAAGGAAGCGTCCGAGCGGCTTCAGTCCAGGGCGGAAGCCGTGGACACGGCCCGTAAGGCGCTGGAGGCCACCGAGGTCAGGTTCAAAAACGGGCTTTCCAGCCAGCTCGACCTGAATGACACTACGCTGGCGCTGAACAGGTCGCAAACGCTTCACACCCGGGCGCGGCACGACGTCTGCTCCGCGGACGCGGAACTGAAGTGGGCGCTGGGGGAATAGGCGGAAAGGATAAAGGATTAAGGCTAAAGGATAAAGGGAAGAGAAAAACCGTAACAACGGAAATTTATGAAAAAAATAAAACTATTCGCTATCCGCTGTTCGCTGTTCGCTATTTGCTGTTCGCTTCTTTTAGCCGGCTGCAAAAACAAGGACGCGGAGGCGCTCAACAGCCTGGAGAAGGACCGCTTCCTGGTAAAGACCGAGAAGGCGCAGACCCGCAACCTGGAGGAATACATACTGCTCACCGGCTCGGTAAAGGCCATGGACGAGGCCATACTCTACCCCAGGGCCTCCGGCAAGCTGCTCAGAAACATCCTGAAAGAAGGCGACCCGGTAAAGAAGGACGAGACCGTGGCGCTGGTGGAGCGCGACGAACCGGGCGTGGTCTACGAGCCCGCCCCGGTCCCTTCCACCCTTACCGGCGTGGTGGGCCGCGTCTACCAGGACATAGGCGCCAGCGTCACGCCGGCTACGCCCATAGCGCTGGTGGTAAACCAGAGCCGGGTGCGGGTAGCGGTGGACGTGCCGGAAAAATACATAGGCAAAGTTTTCCGGGACCAGCGCTCGTCGATAAAGGTGGACGCCTTCCCGGACAGGCTCTTCTACGGCAGCGTCTACCGGGTGAGCCCGGTGGTGGATTCCCGTTCGCGCAACACGCTGGTGGAAGTGCTGGTGGATAACGCCGAGGGCCGGCTGAAATCCGGGATGTTCGCGGAGGTGCGGGTGATAGTGGCGTCGCGCGGCGCGGCCCTTTCGGTCCCCGCCGGGGCCGTGGCCGGCGAGGGCGGGGCGGAATATGTTTTTGTCCCGGCCGGGGATACGGCCTCCCGCGTGCCGGTGAAGACCTGGATAAGGGCCGGGGATTTCGTGCAGGTCAGCGGCCTGAAAAGCGGCGACGCGGTAATAACCTTCGGCCTCTACGGCCTGAAGGACGGCAGCAAGATAAAGGTACAGAATTAAGAAACAGTTTCACCGCTGAGACGCAGAGCTCGCAGAGAAAAACACAGAGAACAAACCGTATTTAAAATATCTTCCGGGAAATTTTTAGTAAATAGCAGATAACTGTTTCTCAAAATTTCCGTTCTCCTCTTAACTCTGCGAACTCCGCGCCTCTGCGGTGAATTCCGGTTGCAGTAATCCAGGTTCCGATTATGAAAATTACTGAAATTGCAATTCAAAAACCTATTTTCACCACCATGATGATACTCACCATCGTGGTGCTGGGGGCCTTCGCCTACCTGCGCCTGGGCATAGACCTGATGCCCAACGTGGAATTCCCATTCGTTATAGTGCAAACCACGCTGCGCGGCGCCGGCCCCGAAGAAGTGGAATCCTCCATAACCAAACCCCTCGAAGAAGCCGTAAACACCATCTCCGGCATAGAAGACATAAATTCCACCAGCTACGAGGGCCTGTCGGTGGTGATGATAAGGTTCGTGCTGGAAAAGGACGGGGACGTGGCCGCGCAGGAGGTGCGCGACAAGGTGAACTCCGTGCTGCGCTCTCTGCCGCAGGGCACCGACCCGCCGGTAATAGGCAAGTTCGACGTGGGGGCCATCCCCGTGCTGAACGTCGTGGTTTACGGCAACCGCGACCTGATAGACCTGACGCATATAGCCAGGAAAAAGATCAAGGAGAACATAGAGACCGTCAGCGGGGTGGGCGCCGTGGACATCGTGGGCGGCCGCGAAAGGGAAATACACCTTATAGTCAATCCGCTCAAGCTTTCCGCCATGAGCCTGTCCATAAAGCAGGTGAAGGACGCCATAACCCAGCAGAACATAGAGATCCCCGGCGGCAAGGTGGAGCAGAAGGATAAGGAGTTCGTGCTGCGCACCCTGGGCCGCATTAAGGATGTAAAAGATTTCGGCGACATAGTCATCACCAGCATTAACGGCGCGCCGGTGCGCGTCTCCGATATAGGCCGCGTGGAAGACACCGGCGCCCGCATGGTCACGGCCTCCTTCTACAACAGCCGCCCCTCCGTGACCCTGGTCGTAAAAAAGCAGTCCGGCACCAACACCGTGGCCGTGGTAAAGAACATAAAGGAGCGCCTCGAAGAGCTGAAAGGCTCCCTGCCGCCCGGGGTGGAAACCCGGATAATCGGCGATCAGTCTGTGTTCATCAAAGCCTCGGTGAACACCGTGACGGAACACCTGGTGCTGGGCGCCGTGTTCGCCGCCTTCATGGTGCTGCTGTTTCTGGGCGATTTCCGCTCCACGATAATCTCTTCGCTGGCAATACCCACCTCGCTCATCGGCACGCTCATCTTCATGCAAATGGCCGGTTTCACGATAAACACCATGACGCTGCTGGGCCTGACCATAGCCGTCGGCATAGTCGTGGACGACGCCATAGTCATGCTGGAGAACATCTACCGCCACCTGGAAGTACACAAGATGAGCCCGCTGAAGGCGGCGCTGGCAGGTTCGCGCGAGATCGCCTTTGCGGTGGTGGCCATGTCGGCGGCGCTGCTGGTCATCTTCGTGCCGCTGGCGTACATGGGCGGAATAATAGGCCGCTTCCTGAAAAGCTACGGCCTTACCATAGCTTTCGCCGTGGCCATCAGCGTCTTCGTGGCGCTGACGCTGACACCGATGCTCTGTTCGCTGTTCCTCAAGGTTAATCCGCGCGGCAAGACGGGCCTGCAGAAGGTCACCGACAGGGTCAACGAATACCTGGCCGCCCGCTACATCAGGATGCTGGAATGGGCGCTGGCCCGCCGTAAGCGGATGGTGGCCTTCGCCGTACTGATAATGGTTTCCATGGCGCCGCTGTTCATGTTCCTCGGCAAGGATTTCCTGCCCTCCGACGACACCAGCCAGTACCAGATAACGATAACCGCGCCCGAAGGCGCCAGCCTCTCCATGATGAAGCAGATCTTCGCGCAGGCGGAGGCGGAAACGAAGCAGCTTCCCTATGTAAAGAACGTCCTCTCCTCCATAGGCACCGGCACGGGCGGCCACAGCGGCTCGGCCGCCGCCAACGAGGGCTACCTGCTGGTGGAACTGGCGGACATCAAGGACCGCTCCCTCCCAATAGAGAAGCTGGTGCTGGCCTCGCGCGAGATGTTGAGCAAGTATAAGGGCCTGCGGGTTTCCGTGGCGGCGGTCGGCGGCTTCGGCGGCGGCGAGGCCGAGCTGCAATACAATATCTCGGGCCCGGACCTGGCCAGGCTCCAGGAATATTCCACCGCCGTGGCGGAAAAGCTGCGCAAGGTGAAGGGCGCGGTGGACGTGGACGTCAGCTTCTCCTACGCCAAGCCCGAGTACCGCGTGGAGATAGACCGCAACCGCGCCCATGATCTGGGCGTAAAGGTGGAGGACATAGCCACCTCGCTGCGCACGCTGGTGGGCGGCGAAGAGGACATCACCAAGTTCAAGGACGGCGACGAGCTTTACCAGGTGCGCCTGCGCGCCGAGGAGGGTTTCCGCGACCGCATGGAGGCCATAGAGGCGCTGATGGTGCCGGCCGGCATCGGCCGGGTGGCGCGCCTGGACAGCGTGGCCAAGGTCACGGAGGGCGTCGGCCCCACGCAGATAGAGCGCTTCAACCGGCAGCGCAACGTGAAAGTGCTGGCCAACATGGACGGCATACCGATAGGCAAGCTTATCGAAGAGGCGGACAAGGCCTTCAGGGAACTGAACACCCCGCCCGAATACAAGGGCGGCGTGACCGGCAAAGCCAAGGAACTGGGCAACATGTTACGGGAATTCCTGATAGCCTTCATCCTGGCCTTCATTTTCATCTACATAGTGCTGGCCAGCCAGTTCGAGAGCTTCGTCTACCCCGTATCCATCATGATAGTGCTGCCGCTGACCATACCGTTCGCGGTCATCTCGCTGTTCCTGGCCGGCCAGAACCTGACGCTGTTCAGCATCATGGGCATGTTCATGCTGTTCGGCATAGTGACCAAGAATTCCATTCTGCAGGTGGACTACACCAACACTTTGCGCGCGAAGGGCCTGCCGCGCCACCAGGCCATAATAGAGGCCAACAGGACGCGGCTGCGCCCCATACTTATGACCACCCTGACGCTGATAGCCTGCATGATCCCGACGGCGCTCGGCGCCGGGGCGGGGTCGGGCACGCGGCGCGCGATGGCCCTGGTGATCATAGGCGGCCAGGCGCTGTCGCTGCTGATAACGCTGCTGATGACGCCGGTCACCTACTCCCTGTTCGACGACCTGGAAGTCTGGTTCAGAAAGAAGTACATGAAGGACCCCCACGCGGCTTAACCCAACCAAAGTGGAGAGGGACAGGCATAGGGTTGGCCATTCCGCCACGTAGGAAACCCTCCCGTGGTTTCCCCCCGAAACGGGGCCCCCCATCCGCTATGTGGCTCCAGACCAACCCTATGCCTGTCCCTTAGCTTATTTTTATTTAAATATCCCCCGCCCGGATGATACAGCAATACCCACCCCCAATGTTGCAGCCAATCTTATCAAAGAAATTAAGCTGCTTTTCATTCAAAAAAGCAGCCTGACACCTTTACCTTTCAAGGATTAAAACTTTCCCCCGCGCCTTAATATCTCAATCTTGCCTTTTTTCATGGACACTGTTTTAAATTGCACTCTTAATTTTTTTAGTTGTTCAATATCCACTCTATTCTTTTTCTTTGCTTTTATTTCATTATAAATTGCTACTTGTTTTTGATATTCGGCTTCATCTGCAGATTGGCCAAAAGCAACAATATGCTTGTCTGTTTCAACCATAGCGACATCTTCTCCATCGGAAACCACCAACTCCCTAAGCCAAATCTTTTCTCTGTCAAAAATCATTGATTTTAACAAAAGCTTCTTTTCCCCTTGTTTTATTTCCTCAACCGGTTGATCAGCCAACACTTTAATAGATCTATCTTTTTTGTTATACGTGAATACCCCACCGAAAGCCGCGGAACCTCCGCCCTCATACCCTTCGGTCCGGCCGCCATAGCCGATTATCAAATCACCCTTATCAAGCAAACTGTCAGCATAATTAATCCCTGTGGTTACAATATTCACATCGTCACTGCGCTCATTATAAACAATGATGGATGCAGCACTTTCATTCGCCAGGAAACGATTGGTTTCATCCATTGGACAACCAACGATATATATATTCTCACCATCGCCTATCATATCCAGCAATTTAATTCCGGTTTTACGACATATTTTATTAACTTTTTCAACCCCACTTATTTCACCGCTCTCTTTATCAACGGAATAAAACCCATAAGAACTTGTGATAAAATATAAATATTTTTTTGATTGATAAACCCCATCAATTGACCAATATGCAGGGTATGTGAGATAATCTGTTCGTTCGCCTGTCTGTCTGTTAATATTAACTATGCCGAAACTCGACCCCAACCATATCTCATTATCCTGAACTAAAAAACTTTTAATCTCCTCAAAAGGAAATCGATACACCCACCTATTCTCCACATCAACAAAATCCTGTGTGTGATAGTTGGCCCCCTCTCCCGCAAGTGCCGTTATAACCCATTTTGGATTAATCGGATCATCGATATTGACGATCGACACATAAGTACTCCTTGGAATCCAAGAGGGCAAATCATTTTTAAGCCAGTTCAACTGTCTTCCACTAGAGAAAAAATAGTAATCATCTTCTGATTTGTTTTCAAATATACTACCCGCATTATCTTTTGTCCCATAACTCCATCTTTTTTTTTTCAACGTCATAACGCTTTATTCCATTTTGGGCATAAAACACGATTTCATTGCCCGCCCGTTGTATATCGCTAATATTATTTAGATTGATAAAAGGGAATTTCGGACCATTGTAAGCATATTCCTTTCCATATTCCTTCAAACTCACCTCGTCCAAAATTTTCTTATACTTTGCCACCTTATCCTTCATCTTTAGGTGCTCCGCAGAGGCAACGATTTTGGAAAGCACTGTTTTTCTTATTCCACAATCCGGAAATTGTTTAATAATTTTCTCTTCCATCTCAATTTGTTGATTTGAGCCCAGTTGCTGACTCCAAAAATACATCCCAAGCGCATCTCCTTCAACATTCCTATTGGCGACAAGGAAATCATACTGCTCTCGTGCATCCTTGTTTTTTTCGCATCCCTGACACTTTTCGTACTCTTGAATTGCTTTTTCGATCTGCCCAGTATTGGCGTAATAATCCTTCCGTTCGACTTTTTCATCTGGATTTTTAGACTCTCGGTATTTTAAAATCTCTCCCCACAACTTTTTATATTCGCCAAAATCTTTAGACAACGCGGCCCGCCTTCTCAGCAATTCTTCAAACCCCCGCTTCCAGATCAACGCACCCTCTCCTAAAGCAATTCTCTCGTCCAAGTATTTTCTCGCTTTAGCTTTATCGTTCTTGTCAATGAAATAGCGCCAAATTACATATTCATCCGTTATTTTGTTTAAAGCGCCAATTAATGAATCATATTCCGATTTAGAGTAATAATAATCCGCAATCTTTTTTATCCTTTTCTCGGTGCAGTTATCCGTGCCATAACTCCATCCGCGCGGCATAATCTGCAGTCTTCTCGCAACAAAGTATTCCACTGCCTTCGTTATGTCATTCCTATTAAAATAATAGTCAAAGATATCGCAATAGGCCTTGTCTATTTGCCTTACCTTATTATAATTATCCTGTTCTCGCGTGTTAAGAGTGTTCTCTAACGCCTTTGCATCAGAAACCGTTTTTTCAAGGATGGGAAGTTGACTGTCATCTTTGATTGCAGGTTGCTGAACCGCCAACGAACTCACTACCAACATTAACTTAATTATGAAAGTATAAAAACTCAGCATTTCCGTGTCCCCATATAGAGCAAGGGCGCTGTTGATTAAGTGATTATTCTGGGTTTTGCCCTTTGTCCTGACTTGGATATTCTAGCAAATGGATAATAGTATCAGCCGGGTTGTAAGCCGGGTTGCGGCCGGCGGGGCGGGGATGGCTGTATCTTCAAGGGCGGGGATATTTATATTTTTTTAGACGAGAAAGGTTAGG
>JAHJSU010000207.1 GCA_018829985.1 Elusimicrobiota bacterium
CACGCCAGCATAGACGGGAAGGTTTCAAAGATCAACGATAAATACGTGGAGATAGAATCATAGCGCTTTGCGCTATGATTGCCATAAGCCATAGGTTTTAGATACGACTATTGCCATAGGCTATATGCCATAAGCTATATGCAGAAACCGATATCTTAAACTGTAAGGAACTTCCTTATAAAGCCTATGGCATACGGCTTTCCGCCAGAGGCGGACCCGCCGGACTGTTTGGCGGGAAAGCTTATGGCAGCTTTTCTGCATATGGCCTATGGCAAATAAATACTTTAAAGAAGGATGACCTTATGTTAAATGCTATCGGAGGCGTGGAACTTTCAAGCGTGGCCAAAGGCCTGGAGAGCGCGGACGCCATGCTCAAGACTTCGGACGTCAGCCTGCTGCTTTCAAGGTCCATCTGCGCCGGCAAATACATCATCCTGGTGGCCGGCGAGGTGGGCGCGGTGAACGCGGCCGTGGAAGCGGGCGCGGGCAAGGCGGCGCACGCGCTGGTGGACAGCTTCGTTATAGCCAATATCCACCCGGAAGTGTTCCCGGCCATAGCGGGCACGGCCGTGGTGAACGAACTTGAGGCCCTCGGCATCATTGAGGCTTTTTCGGTCTCGGCGCTTATAGAGGCGGCCGATGCCGCTGTGAAAGCGGCCGATGTTAAACTCATCGAAATAAGGCTCGCGATGGCTTTAGGCGGAAAGGCTTTTGTGACTATGACCGGCAGTGTGGCAGCGGCGGAGGCGGCGGTTTCGGCCGGCGCGGCGGTAGTCGGGAAGAAAGGGCTTTTAGTCGAGAAAGTGGTTATCGCCGCCCCGAGAAAAGAACTCTTAAGGGAAATGATATAATTAACGTGAACGCATGTAATTACAGGTTATTAAGTTCAGGGTTCAAGGTTTAAGGTTATTTTTCCCCACGATCTTCTTGTGTTCTCTGGTTTTCAACCGTTGAACCGCTGAACCGTGAACCTGGAACCTGAGTAGTTCTACAGCCGCACTTTACGAGGTAATATTCGGTGAACCCATGTCTCTTTCACGTATCTGCGTAGTTGCAGAGCTTGCTCTGCGTAAAAGGCAAAGCAAGCTTTGCCACTACGGAAGCAAAGTGCGGCTGTAGAAGTAGTTACGAACGCATAAGGAATGAAACCATGAACAAGAACAGAACGCCGATGATCGCCGGAAACTGGAAGATGCATCTTAACGTCAAAGAGGCCGGGGAGCTGGCTTTGGCGCTGAAGAAAGGACTGGACCCCGATTTAAAGCATGAAGTGCTGGTGGCTCCTGCTTTCACGAATCTCTGGGCCGTCAACGCGGCGCTGTCCGGCTCAAAAATCCTGCTTTCCTCGCAGGACGTCCACTGGGAAGAGAAGGGCGCTTTCACCGGCGCGGTCTCTCCCGCCCAGGTGCGGGATGCCGGCTGCACGCACGCCATCATCGGCCATTCCGAGAGGCGCAAGATCTTTCTTGAGACCGACGGGATCATAAACAAAAAACTCAAAGCCGCCGTAAAATACGGCCTGACCCCCGTGCTGTGCATAGGCGAAACCCTTGAAGAACGGGAAGCGCAATCCACCTACAGGGTGCTTGAGACCCAGCTCGCCGGCGCGTTCGCCGGGTTAAAGCCCGGGGAAGTTTCCAAAGTCGTCATTGCCTATGAACCCGTCTGGGCTATAGGCACCGGCAAGACCGCCACCCCTGAGCAGGCGCAGGACGCGCATCTTTTCGTGCGCCGGCAGCTGGAAAAACTTTACGGCAAAAACTATGCGGGCGGGGTCCGGATACTTTACGGCGGCTCGGTGAAGGCCGACAATATAGATTCCCTGATGGCCCAGCCCGACATAGACGGCGCGCTGGTGGGCGGCGAAAGCCTGAAGGCCGACAAGTTTTTGCGGGTCATACATTTCCAGGAAGTGCTAAAAGCAGGGTAGAGGGTATAGGGGATAGGGGATAGGGTTTAGGGTAAGGAGTTCCTTATTTCTACAACTCTACCCTCTACCCTAAACCCTCTACCCTATAAATTATGGATGAACAACTGGTAAAAGAAATTGTCGAGGACCTGAAGCTGCGGGCGGAACGCTCGAAGACGCCGGTGCCGGTCGGCATCTCGAACCGCCATGTCCACTTCACTAAAGAGGATTTTAAAGCGGTGTTCGGCGCGGACGCCGAGCCGGTTCTTTTCCGCCAGCTCCGCCAGCCCGGGTTTTACGCCGCGAACGAACAAGTGACCATACAGGGACCTCAAGTCGCCATAAAAAATGTGCGCATGATAGGCCCCTACCGGACTTATACCCAGGTGGAAGTCTCGCTCGGGGACGCCAGGGCGCTGGGCCTTGAGCCGCCGATCAGGGACTCAGGGAAACTGGAAAATTCCCCCGGCATAAGGATAACCGGGCCGAAAGGGTCCATAGATATAAGCCGCGGGGTCATACTGTCAAAACGGCATATACATTTCACCCCGAAAGACGCTGAATTCCTGAAGATACAGGACGGGACCGAGGTCAGAGTGCGCTGCGGCGCCGGGGACAGAACGACGGTGTTTGAGCGGGTGCTTTGCCGGGTGTCGGAGAAGTTCGCGCTTGAACTGCATCTGGACGTGGAAGAGGCCAACGCCGCCGGCCTTAAGAACGGCGATTCGGCGTGGATAGTGTAGGAAGAAAGTAGGTAGTAGGTGGTAGATAGGGAAAGCGGTATTCCTTAAAAACCTACCTACTACATACTACCTACCACCTACTAGTCAAACGGAGGAACGAACATGGAAGCACTCGGAATGATAGAAACCAAGGGACTTATAGCTTCAATAGAGGCGGCTGACGCCGCCGTTAAATCCGCCAACGTGAAGCTGGTCGGCTATGAGAAAATAGGCTCGGGGCTTGTGACCATCCTTTTCAGGGGCGAAGTGGCCGCCTGCAGGGCAGGCTGCGACGCGGGCGCCGCGGCGGCGCAGAAAGTGGGCGAGCTCGTAGCGGTGCATGTGATACCCCAGCCGCATTCCGACCTGGAAGGCAGGCTGCCCATAGCGCTTGAAGGCAAGAAGAAGTAAAAAAAGTCTAAAGTCGAAAGTCTAAAGTCGAGAGTATACTTCGGAACTTGACACTTTAGACACTAGACTTTAGACTCTAGACTGTCATCCGTTCCGGAGGATTTATGTTATTTGCCAGAGTTGTCGGCAACGTAGTCTGCACGCGCAAGGACGATAAACTGGTCGGGACCAAGCTCCTGATGGTCCAGCCGGTCGGCCTGGACGACAAGCCGAGGGGCAATGTCCTGGTCGGCATCGACGCCGTCGGCGCGGGCGAGGGGGAACTGGTCCTGCTGGTCCAGGGCTCAAGCGCCAGGCAGACTTCAAAGACCGAAAGTACGCCGGTAGACTGCACGATCTTCGCCATCGTTGACACCATTGAAAAAGACGGTAAGACCGTGTTCACGAAGAGCAAAGATAAAATGGTCGCATAAAAAATAGGGTATAGGGTTTAGGGTATAGGGTAGAGCAGCGTAAAGCTGGAAAGTAAAAAGTAGAAAAGATATTTTCTGAATTTCACTTTCGATGTTTCTACCCTAAACTCTCTACCCTGAACCCTCAACCCTTTACTTATGCCGATAAATGAAGAAGAACTCCAGCGCATAGTGGCTGAAGTGGTCAAGAATCTCAACATCGAAACCGCGCCCGCGTCTCCGGGCGGCGGTTCCGACGGCCCCGTATTCTCCTCCGTAAACGCGGCCGTCTGCGCGGCAGAAAAAGCCCAGGTCGTTTTCCAGGACCTCGGCCTTGAAGCGCGCTCAAAGATAATAGACGCGATGCGCAAAGTTTCCGTCGATAATGCCGTCCGCTGGGCCCAGCTCGCCGTGGCCGAGACCGGCATGGGCCGGGTCCAGGACAAGGTCCAGAAAAACCTGCTGGTGGCGGTCAAGACCCCGGGCGTTGAGGACCTCCGGTCCATCTCCTACACCGGGGATAAAGGCCTTACTCTGGTGGAATGGGCGCCGTTCGGCGTGGTGGCGGCCATAACCCCGTCCACGAACGCGGTGGCTACGATAATAAGCAACGCCATAGGGATACTCGCGGCCGGCAACTCTGTCGTATTCTCACCGCACCCGGCGGCCAAAAAATGCGTGCAGGACGCGATCCGCGTATTGAACGGCGCCATCATATCCGCCGGCGGCCCCCAGAACCTGGTTTCCACCGTGGAGAATCCCACGCAGGAATCCACAAGGGAACTGCTGGCCCATCCCAAAGGCCGGATGAACATGGTTACCGGCGGGCCCGCCATAGTAAAAGTGGCCATGACGGCCGGCAAGGCGTGCAAGACCATAGCGGCCGGCCCCGGCAATCCGCCCATCGTGGTGGATGAAACCGCCGTTTTCCCGGATTGTGCCCGAGAGATAATCACGGGCTGCGGCTTTGATAATAATGTCCTGTGCATAGCCGAAAAAGAGATCATAGTGACCGAGAAAGCCAAAAACTTTTTTCTTGAAAGCATGAGGCATGACGCCCGGGCTTATGAATTGACCCCGTCGCAAATGGACAAGCTGACCAAGCTTGCAATACTGGAACCGGGCAGGGAACCGAAGCTTAACAGGGATTTCGTAGGCAGGAATCCGAACCACATAGCAAAAGCCATAGGCCTCAGCCTTTCGGACGACATAAGGGTCTTATGGGCCGAAGTTCCGAACGATCACCCATACGTGGTCTCGGAGCAGCTTATGCCGGTCCTGCCCGTGACCGCGGTGCGCGATGTGGACGCGGCCATAGAGCTGGCCTATGAAGTGGAAGGCGAAAACCACCACACCGCCGGCATGTATTCCACGGACGTGCGGAACATGACCAAAATGGGCCGCAGGATGGCGGTTTCCATATTCGTTAAGAACGCGTGCACGCTCCACGGCCTGGGCCTCGGCGAGGGCTACGCTTCCATGTCCATCGGCACGCCCACCGGGGACGGCATCACAAAGACCACGCATTTCGTGCGGCCGCTGCAGTGCAGCCTGGTCGGATA
>JAHJSU010000208.1 GCA_018829985.1 Elusimicrobiota bacterium
CTACAGCCGCACTTTGCTTCTGTAGTGGCAAAGCTTGCTTTGCCTTTTACGCAGAGCAAGCTCTGCAACTACGCAGATACGTGAAAGAGACATGGGTTCACCGAATATTACCTCGTAAAGTGCGGCTGTAGAAGTAGTTATAAAAAATTATGCATTTTTTCTCAAAAAGAATAAGATCGGCCTATAACGCGATAGTCAACCGGAATCTCAAGCACATGGATTACTCGCTTTTCTTCATAGTCCTGATCCTGCTGGGATTTGGCCTCGTTTCGCTTTTTTCGGCCAGCGCCATCTACGCCTCAAATAAAGGCCTGGATTCCTTTTTCTACGCGAAAAAACAGGCGCTGTACATGCTGCTGGGGCTCGGCTTCATGGCGTTTACCGTAAGGTTAAACCTTGAAAAAACGAGAAAATTAATAAAGCCCGGCGTCGTGCTGATCATTGCGCTTCTGGGTTTGACGTTCCTTATGCCGCCGGTGGCGCATGTGCACAGATGGATACCGTTCGGCTTCATAAATCTCCAAACGAGCGAATTCGCGAAGATCGCGCTGGTGATGTATCTGGCTGATTTTTTCGACCGCCGCGCCAGCCAGATAGCCGCGGACTGGAAAAATCTTTTAACGCCGCTGGGCGTCATGGGCGTCATACTGACGCTGATCACCCTTGAACCGGATCTCGGCACACCGGTTTTGATGTTCGGCATTGCGCTTTTTATCTTTTTCGCCGCCGGAGTGAAACTCCGGTTCGTGCTGCTGCCGATAGCCGCGATACTCCCGGTTTTTATATTTGAACTTGTCAGTCACCCCTACCGGCTGAACAGGTTAAAGACCTTCCTCTCGCCGTTCCAGGACACTACCGGCACGGGCTACCAGCTGACGCAATCGCTGCTGGCCGTGGGCTCGGGGGGCTGGCTCGGCCAGGGCCTGGGGGCTTCAAAATTAAAACTAATGTACCTGCCGGAACTTCATACCGATTTCATTTTCCCGATCATCGCCGAGGAGCTGGGTCTGCTGGGCGGCCTTTTCATAGTTCTGCTTTTCACGGCGCTGCTGATAAAAGGCGTGCGGATAGCCAGGAACGCGCCCAGCTTCTACACAACGCTGGCCGCGCTGGGACTCACCCTGATGATAACCCTGCAGGCTTTTTTCAATATCGCCATGTCCACGGGCTTAATGCCCACCAAAGGCACACCGCTGCCGTTCTTTTCATACGGCGGCTCTTCCATACTGGCCAGCATGATCGCAGTCGGCATAATACTCAATATCTCGGCCCACAGGAGCCGGACTTAGATGACGGAGAAACCCAGACGGATACTTCTCGCTTCAGGCGGCACCGGCGGCCATTTTTATCCGGGGCTCGCGCTGGCGAATGAATTAAGGAAAAAGGGCGGCTGGGAAATACTGTTCCTGGTAAAGAAAGACGACCTCGCCGTCGGAACGCTCGCGGAACAAAATTATCCATACGCCGAAACGGATATGATATTTCTGCCGCGCTCCGCCAATCCCCTGGCGCACGCCGCGTTCCTATGGAAGCTCTTAAGGTCCGTTTTCCTGTGCCTTAAAATACTAAAGGACTTCAAGCCGGTCCTGGTATTCGGCGCCGGCAGTTATGTGTCGTTTCCGGCTGTGCTCGCGGCCGCGTTAAAGGGCCTTCCCTCCCTGATACACGAATCGAACGCGAAATTCGGGCTTGCCAACAGGTTGTGCGCCATGTTCGCTTCAAAGACCGCTCTGGGCCTGCCGGTTGAAAATAATCCTTTTAACGCCAAATCCGAACTAACCGGCACCCCGATAAGGGATTCTTTCGCCATAAGACCCGACGGTCCGGCAATGATGAAAAAGTTCGGCCTTAAAGACGGCGCGCCGGTCATGCTTGTCTTCGGCGGCAGCCAGGGGGCGAAAAGAATAAACCGGGCCGCGGCTAACGCCGTGAAAACGCTGAATAAAAAAAACATAGCCTTTCAGGCCGTCCATGTGACCGGCAAAAAGGACAACCTTGAAACGCTGGCGCTTTATTCGCGGCTGGGCCTTGAAAAAGCGCCGTTCTTAAGAGTCCTGGATTACTATGAGGACATCAACGAACTTTACAGCGTTTGCGACCTGGTATTCTGCCGCTCCGGCGCCGGCACGGTGGCGGAACTCCTGCATCTTAAGAAACCGGCCGTTTTAATCCCGTTCCCGTCTTCGGCGGGGGGGCATCAGCTCCGGAACGCGAAAGTGCTCAGCGACGCGGGGGCGGCCATGCTGCTTGAAGAATCCCCGGCTTTTGAAGAACGGTTCCTGGAAACAGCGGAGGAACTGCTTAAAGCCCCCGCCACCCTCGCGGAGATGAAAAACAATTTTTCAAGACTGGACCTGCCCGGCTCCATGCGGGCGGCGGCCAATATCAGCGCGGCGATAGAAAAACTGGTAAGCAAGCAGTAGGTGGTAGGTGGTAGGTGGTAGGTGGTAGGTGGTAGGTGGTCACTGGTCACTGGTCACTGGTCACTGGTCACTGGTCACCGGTTACTGGTCACTGGTCACCGGTTACTGGTCACTGGTCACTGGTCACCGGTCACTGGTCACTGGTCACTGGTCACTGGTCACCGGTCACTGGTCACCGGTTACTGGTCACTATTTGTTTGGAGGACTTATGGAAATTGAAAAAGGGGCTAAATGGGTCAAATTCGACATAATGGAAAATTTCATGCGCGACGTTTTCAAGGGCCTGGGCGTGCCGGCTGCCGAAGCCGCCGTCTGCGCCGATGTGCTGATAACCGCGGACAAACTCGGCATTGATTCCCACGGAATTTCACGGCTGAAACCTATTTACTACGACCGGATAAAGCAGGGCATACAGCTTGCAAAAACCCGGTTTGAGGTAGTAAAGCAAACGCCCGCCATCGCGGTTATAGACGGGCATAACGGCATGGGCCATGTAATAGCGGAGCGCGCCATGGCTCTGGCCATAAAGAAAGCGCAAAAATACGGGTTGGGCATGACGGCGGTGAGAAATTCCACCCATTACGGCATTGCCGGCTACTACGCGCTGATGGCCGCCAGAGCCGGCATGATAGGCATAACCGGCACCAACGCGCGGCCTTCGGTGGCGCCCACTTTCGGAACCGAGAATATGCTGGGCACCAATGCCCTGACCTTCGGCATGCCGACGGACGAAGCATTTCCGTTCCTGCTGGACTGCGCCACTTCCACTACACAGCGCGGGAAAATAGAAGTTTACGCCAAGCTCGGCAAAAAAATGCCTAAAGGCTGGGCTATAGACAAGAAAGGCGGCTCGAAAACCGATTCCGTCGCCGTGCTCAAAGACCTGATGGCCGGGACGGCCGCGCTTGTGCCGCTGGGCGGCATCGGCGAGGAGCTGGCCGGATACAAGGGGTACGGCTACTCTACGGTGGTGGAAATACTCTCGGCGGCGCTCCAGCAGGGCGCCTATATGAAAATGCTGCTCGGCATAAAGGACGGCAAGAAAATCCCGTATCCGCTGGGACATTTTTTCCTGGCGATAAAGATAAGGGCGTTCACGAGCCTGCCGGCTTTCAAGAAGACGATCGGCGATATTCTGCGCGGGCTGCGCGCCTCAAAGAAAATGCCCGGCGCCAAACGCATCTACACGGCGGGGGAGAAGGAACACCTGGCCTGGCTTTACCGCAGGAACAAAGGCGTGCCGCTCAATAAGGAAACCCGGAAGGAAATTCTCGCCATGCGCGACGAGCTCGGCCTGATAAAATACAAGTTCCCGTTCTGACCCCGAAGTTTCAGTTGAAACTTCCGGTTTAGCGCGCGGATCCGGCAAAAAGCGAAGCAGGGTTCGGGGGTCCTGCCGAGTTGTCGCGCTTCTCCTTATACTTTCACCTCTCCGTCCCGCCTTTTTATATATAATCTATATTATCGCCGGCCGGGCTTCCGTCCCGCCGCGCGCTGTTGCAGCGAACCTGCATTAATGGAGGCGGCATGTTTAAAATATTGCTTTTCGTCGCGGGTCTGTCCATGGGGCCGGCTGTTTTGGCGGCAGACATGAAGACCGACGCGGTGATGAACGCCCTTACCAAAGAACTGGACAGGTCGTTCACAGGATTCAAAAACGCGGAAAAAACGCCCTTGTACTATCTTTCCTACGAAGTGACCGAATCCAGGACGTATTACCTCGGGTCGAAGATGGGCGCCATAAACAGCGATTCCGGCCACACCAGCCGCAAACTGGACATAGACCTGCGCGTCAACACCCCCGGGCTGGACAACACTCACCAGGTCAAAGGGGATTATTCCTGGACCAGCCGGTCCCAGACCCTTAACCTCCCGCTGGCCGTCGACGAGAACGAGGACGCTCTCCGGGCGCGCATCTGGGAGTACACCGACAAGGCCTACAAGAAGGCGCAGGAAAATTTCACCAAGGTCAACATGAACAAGGCCGTGACCGCCCAGGAGGACGATCCTTCGCCCGATTTCTCGCCGTCCAAGCCGGAAGTGTTCTATGAAACGGTCACCCTGCCGGAGATGGATAAAAAACTCTGGCGCGGAAAGCTCGATAAATTTTCGGCCAGGTTCGCGGACACCCCCTTCATTTACGATTCCGGCGTCAGCCTGACCGCCGAGACCAAGAACCGGTACCTCGTCAACAGCGAGGGCTCCCGTATAAAGACCGGCAACAACTATATAAGACTGTCCTTCAGCCTGGCCTCGCGCACCACGGACGGCATGGACCTCTCCCGCGGCGAGCAGTACGACGGCGCTTCCTACGCCGAGCTGCCCTCCGAGGAAAAGGTGCTGGCCGACATCGATCGCTCCATCGCCGAACTCAAGGCCCTCAAGGACGCCCCTATCGTGGACCCCTACCACGGCCCCGCCATACTGAAGGCGCGCGCCGCCGGGGTCTATTTTCACGAGATCATCGGCCACCGCCTGGAAGGCCACCGCCAGAAGATTGAGGAAGAAGGCCAGACTTTCGCCAAGAAGCTTAACCAGAAGATAACGTCGGACATTATCACGGTTTACGACGATCCGAATATAAAGTATTTCCGCGGGCGCGCGCTCCGGGGTTATTACAGGTACGACGACGAGGGGGTAAAGGCCGCTCGCGCCTCCCTGATAGAGAACGGCGTGCTTAAAGGCTTCCTGATGAGCCGCTCGCCCATACGGGACTTCCCCGCGTCCAACGGGCACGGCAGGCATTCCACGGGCCGCCCCGTGGTGTCGCGGATGGCCAACACCATGGTGGAAGCCTCGAAAACCGTCAGTTATCCGGAGCTGCGCAAACAGCTGATAGAGGAATGCAAAAAGCAGAACAAGCCTTTCGGCCTCGTCTTTGACGATATAGCCGGCGGCTTCACCAATACCGGCCGCTGGGGGCCGCAGTCCTTCAAGGTCCTGCCGCTCCTGGTCTACCGCGTCTACACCGACGGCCGCCCGGATGAAGTGGTCCGGGGGGTGGATATAGTGGGCACGCCCATAGCCAGCCTCAGCAAGATCATGGCAGCGGCCGACGATCCCGACATCTTCAACGGCACCTGCGGCGCCGAATCCGGCTGGGTCCCGGTCTCCGCCGTTTCTCCCAGCCTCCTGCTCACGGAAATGGAAGTGGAGAAATCCCAGAAATCGCAGGAAAAGCCGCCGGTGCTGGAACCGCCCCTGCACGATAAATAAGGATAATTGAGGAGCACAATATGAAAAAGAGCGTTATTTATACGATACTGACTTTATGCGCGCTTCCCTGCGCGCTTTGGGCCGGGGCCGTCCTGCCGGAGAACGACAACGTATTCAAGGCCATGAAGGATGAGCTGGCCCGCTCCATGGACAAGCTCAGGATGGACTCGCTGGCTAAGCCTTATTTCCTCGACTACCAGGTGGTGGAAGGCCGGTCGCTGGGAATAACCGCCGGCTTCGGCGCGGTCGAATCGGAGTATACCGCGCCCTACCGCCGCCTGAGAGTGAACCTGCGCGTCGGGTCGCCGGCGTTCGACAACAGCAACTACGCGCCCAACATGTGGGAGGGCTGCCGCGTGGAGATGGACTGGTCGGTAGCGCTGGAAGACAACTACGACAGCCTGCGCTATTCCATCTGGGCCGCCACCGACAAGGCCTACAAAAAAGCCCTGGAGACGCACTC
The DNA here is from genome assembly GCA_018829985.1 of Elusimicrobiota bacterium. GTDB lineage: Bacteria > Elusimicrobiota > Elusimicrobia > Elusimicrobiales > UBA9959 > JAHJSU01. The sequence continues at coordinate 6,103 of JAHJSU010000208.1, forward strand.
CAAGAAAAAGGCCTACAAGGAATCCAAGAACATCACGGAACTTTTCGACGACATGACGCCCCGGCCGCCGTATCAGCTGTTCCGGGACGCCGAACAGGAAACCCTGGATTCGGACCTCTGGCGCGAGAACATCCGCAAAGTGTCGGCCGTTTTCCTGAAATATCCGGCCGTAAAGTATTCGACGGTGCGGCTCAACTTCCGGTCCGGGGACGCGCGGTTCCTGGACAGCGAAGGGTCCGCTTTCAAACGGCCCGACTGCCTTGGTTCCGTGATCATAGAGGCCAAAGCCTACGCCCCCGACGGCTTCCCGCTCTCCGCCGGGGATGAACAGTATTTCTGCCTGGCGAAAGACGCCCCCGGCGTGGACAAACTGATGGAAAAAGCCGAAGAAGCGGCCAAAAGACTTTCCGGGATGGACCGCTCCGTCCAGATCAAAGCCTATATCGGGCCCGTGCTCTTCGAGAAAGACGCGGCGGGAAAGTTCTTCGATTATTTCCTGGTCGCCAATCTCTCCAACCCGCGCGAGGTCTGGACCACGCCCAACAACTGGTCGTCCGAAGCGGTCTACAGGCGTCCCGGCGCGCTGGTGGAACGCCTGGACATGCGCGTCCTCTCGCCTTTCCTGAACGTCACGGACGAGCCGTCCGAGCGCTACTTTGAAGACAAACCCCTGATCGGTTATTACGAGGTGGACGACGAAGGCGTCCCCGCCCGGAAACTGAACCTCGTGGGGAAAGGGAAGCTCCTTGATTATTACATGTCCCGCGCGGCCACCCGCGATTTCAAAAAATCCAACGGCCACGGCCGCGCCGACTTCAGCGACTACGCCTCCGGCTCGCCCTCCAACGTGTTCATCCGGCCCGAGGCCGGCTCCGCAAAGGTCCTGCCGCTGGAAAAACTCAGGAAAAAGCTGATCGACGTATGCCGCGAACAGGAGCTGGAGTACTGTCTTATCATAAGGGGGCTGGACAATATTCGCGCCCCGTTCGCCGCTTACCGGGTTTACGTCAAAGACGGGCATGAAGAACCCGTTCACGGGCTGGAATTCACCGGCACCAGCCTGCGCGCCCTGCGCGACATAGCGGCCGTTTCAAAGGAAATGAACGTCTATTATCCCCACTGGAGCACCCCCGGCTCCATAATCTCTCCCTCCATACTGGTGGCTGAGATGGAAGTGAAGAAGACCGACAGCAAACCGGAAAAAATACCGTATCTGCCTCACCCCTACTTCGCCAAATAAGCGGGGGGAAGGAGTACCCGGCCGGCGGTTTGAACCGCTTGCGGCGTTTTATGGCAGGGCGGCGCCCTTGAGCGAACGAAGCTGGTTTAAAACCGGGGATTCCATAGCCGGGCCGCCGGCCGCGATGATGAACAGGCTTGCAAACACGGTTAATACGCGCTTTTTCATTTTATTACCTCCGTAACCGGGCTTTACAGGGAACAGACTCTTCCCGCAGTCATAATGAAAAAAGGAGACCCGACAGGTCACTACGCAAACGATATTCCAAAGATACCGGCACAGTTCCGCAAAGATGCCGGCTTTCCCGCCGCCTTTTTGGTATTACAGCCTTTGCTCCCGCCCCCAGGGTCGCAGCCGGTTCTATACGGCAAACCTGCAGGCCCCAAAATATTATAAAATTATGGTCGCGGCGGATTCAGCGCCGGATAGTCCGGCGTTTTAGGAGGAATTTATGAGACATCAGCTTTTTATCGGCGGAGCGGCCGCTCTTTGCGTTCTCGCGGCCCTGGGATTCTGGCTGGCGCGTATATCCAAAGCCGCGCTGGAACCCGGCATACTGACCGCCCAGGTAACCGCCCTTGCCGACGGCTGGGAATCCCAAAATATACCGGCAGCCGGCCGGGTAGTGAACATTATAATCAGCGACGCCCAAACCGGCGCTTTGACCGGTAAGCTTTCTGAAAAGGCCGGCGGCGGCAAAGCATCCGGCAGCCAGTCGGTTTTAGACAGCGAAACCCTTTCCCTTGCGGATGAGCCGCCCGTTTGGACAAAGACGCTCGTTTGGTTCAAAAGGACTTTCCTGCGGAAAACCATGTCCGTTGCCGAAGACGGCGGCCTGGCCGAATCTCTCGGGGCTGTCCCGAACGCCGTAACCTGGACGCACAAGGGCTTTGAAACCGCCGGCGAAGAAGAGATGGCCCGGGAGCTGGGGAAGGCCCTCATAAAAGCCGATGCCGCCGGGGCGGAAGTGAATATTATCACGCAGGGCATTTCCGCCGCGCCCGCCCTGAAAGCCATCAAGCGGCTGGAGGGGGCGGCCCGGAAAGGGAAGAGTATCGCGGTCAATAAATTGCTGGCTTTGGATATGAACAAACCGACGCTGCAGAAAATCGACTCCGGGTATTTCGGTAAATTCAAACGCCCCGGCAACCTGAAGGAATGGGTTAATGTCTGGAGAGCTCCCTCGCCGCCGCATCGCGTGACCATGGAGCTGTTCAGCCAGAGCCATAACGGGTCACGGTTTTACGCCGATGTGATCTTCCCGGAAATGGGCTTGCGGATAATAACTCCGCCGGAGCCGAAGGCGACAGTAGCGGAACAGGATGTATTGAAATTCGCGCGAGCGCTGATAAAACAGTTTACCGTCATTGAGGAAGTTATAGACTATCTGGCGCAGGCGGCCAAAACCAAAGCGGAACAGGAAAAAGCGGCTGCCGCCGCAAGGGATCTTGCAGGCCGCGCCTACACGCGGCCGGCTTCACAGCCGCAGGATTCGCTGTCCGCGCTAAATACCGGCTGGCTGAAGAAAAAAACGGTGAAGGCTAAAAAGGTTGACTGGAACGGCGCTGTTAATTACTGCAAAAAAAAGGGCGGCCGTTTGCCGACTGTAAATGAACTCAAAAATATGTATCAAGCTGAATGTGTAGGGGGGAGACAAGCCAATACATGTAATAACCGGTATTGGTCATTTGAGGTGAAGAGCGCCCGCAACGCCTGGGCCGTGGACTTCTACGGCGGCGGCAGCGCGGGCGGCAGCCTTAAGAATGGCGACAACAACGTCCGTTGTACGCGTTGAGGCCCGTGAGGGGAAGCGTTATGTTCGAAGACTATAAGGTCAAATTTATCCTCTGCGCGGGGCTCTTGCTGGCCATGTTCGGAGCCGTGGGGAATTATCTTGAAATAGAGCCCATTCACAATCTTTTTTATCTTTTCGCCTGGTGGGCCTATATCTTCATAATCGACGCGGTCATCTACCATATAAAAGGCGATTCCCTTATAGTGTCCAGGACCGGGGAGTTCCTGGTCCTGGTCGTCTGGTCGGCCTTCATCTGGTTCATCTTCGAACTCGCCAACCTCAGGCTCCAGAACTGGCATTACATGTATCTCCCCTCGGACAGGACCCTGCGCTGGACCGGTTATATCATTTCCTATGCCACCGTCCTGCCGGGTATTTTTGAAACCACGGAGCTGCTTGAAACTTTAGGGCTTTTCAAAGGCGCAAAAATGCGCAGACTGACGGTGACTCCGGCGCTGCTGAAGAAAATGCATCTGGCCGGCTGGGTATTATTGGCCCTGCCTTTTATCCAGCCCCGGTATTTTTTCGCGCTCATCTGGATAGCCTTTATCTTTCTGCTTGAACCCTTGAATTACCGGCTGGGCCTGAGGTCGCTGCTTAAAGACCTTGAAAGGGGGAATCCGCGCAGGCTCGCCCTTCTTCTCTCGGCGGGGCTTGTCTGCGGCTTCCTTTGGGAATTATGGAATTTCTGGGCCGGCGCCAAATGGATATATACGGTGCCGCTGATCGGGAACTGGAAGCTCTTCGAGATGCCCGTGGCGGGATATATAGGTTTTCCGCTTTTCGCGGTAGAGTGTTACGCGATGTATAATTTTATAACCTGGCTGCGCCGCGGGAAGACCTGGGAAGAAGACGCCCAGGAACCCCTGCCGGGCATACGTCCGAAGCCGGGACACCTTATCGCCGCCGCTGTAATATTATTATTTACCTATTATACGGCGGTCCAAGCCATAGACACCCATACCGTCCGCCTTTTCCTCGCCGGCATATAAAGAGATAGGAGGTCAGAGGTCAGAAACAGTTTAAATCTTATTTCTTACTTCTTACTTCTCACTTCTTACTTCTAGGCCGAAAGGCCTATGCGGCCCTGGGCCTTTAGCCTGCCCGGATATAGGTCTACTGGGGATTGACTTTAGTCAAGCCATGGGGTATAACATACAGACATCAGATTGAGCGGCGGAGAAAATTATGAAAACCACATTAAAAACGGCACTGCTCCTCGCAGCAATATCCCCGATGCTCCGGATTTCAGCCTTTGCCGACGGCAAAAGCATTTACGGCGAAGACGACAGGGTCGATTATTACGCCGCAAGCGCTGACATGAAAGCCCTGGCCGATTCGGTGGTCTCCCTCTGGAGCGCCGGCAGCATAAAGCTCGACGCCGCCTCCGGGAAATACACGCTCGCGACCGAAAAATTCGGCGACAGGCTCAACCTCTGCCCCGGCGAAAAATTCCGGGAACAGCCTATCGGCGCGTTCTGCTCCGGCTCGCTGGTCGGCGAAGACATGATAATGACCGCCGGCCACTGCGTCGCCGACGAGACCGATTGCGCGGCCGCGCGGATGGTTTTCGGCTTCGCGGTCAAGACCGCGGGCGGCGAAGCCCCCGTGAAAATAGCCGCGAGCGAAGTCTATTCCTGCAAAAAGATAGTCAAAAGGTTCCTGGGCGGCGAACCCTCCGGCGGCAGCACCTCCGGCCTCGGCCCCGATTACGCCCTCGTGCAGCTGGACCGGAAAGTCACCGGCCACAAGCCCCTTCCGGTCAACCGGAACCAGAAACTTAAGAAAGGGACCAAGCTGGTCGTCATCGGCCACCCCGTCGGGCTCCCGCTCAAAGTAGCCGCCGGCTCCTCGGTCCGGGACGCTTCGCCCAAGGGATATTTCGTGGCCGACCTCGACACTTTCGGCGGCAATTCCGGGTCCCCGGTGTTCAACGCCTCCACGAAGCTTATAGAAGGCATTCTGGTCAGGGGCGATCAAGATTTCATACAGGCCCCGGGCGGCGGCTGCATCACGATGGCCACCTACCTCCAGAGCGGCGGCCGGGGCGAGGACGTGACGAAGGTCTCGGAACTGCAGGCGTTCATCCCCAGGCTCGCCGGCGAGAGACAGGCCGCGGACGACGCGGAGGCGCCGGCTTCACAGCCCATGACCCTGGAAAACCTGGACCTGCAGGACGGCATGGAACAGCGCTTCAATATCAGATTCTAACAAGTACAGATTCGGGCTTGAGAGACCCGGCCCCCGAAAGCGGGGGCCGGGTGTTTTTTGTATACTATAATTGATTCTCCCGTAAAAAGTCGATTTTGCTCAAAAATCGCCTTTGTAGCCGTCCGCCTAAGGCGGACGTTCTCGTCGGAGAATGGCTTACTGTTTTTCGCAGGCTAAAGCCTGCGGCTACCATTTGGGACTTTTTACGGGAGACCCATAATTACAATTTTTGGGTTAAGCTATGAATGTACTTATAGGCCTTTCAACCGAAATTTGGCGCACATTCTGTGAAGCCTCTTTCTATATCATAGGCGGCATTTTTATAGCCGGGCTTATACACATATTTTTGGACGAAGCCGTCATAGCCAGGCGTCTGGGCCGTTCAAACTTCCGATCGGTGCTCTGGGCCGCCCTGCTCGGGGCGCCGCTTCCGCTCTGCTCCTGCGGGGTGATACCGGCGGCTGTCTCGCTCAGGAAAAAGGGCGCCTCAAAAGGCGCGGTCCTCTCTTTCCTTATCTCCACGCCCGAATCGGGCATCGATTCTTTCCTGCTGTCCCTGGCCCTGCTGGACCCGATACTGGCGTTCTCGCGGCCCATAGCCGCCTTTATCACGGCGGTAATAGCCGGCGCCGCGGAGAACAGGTTCGGGCATCCGGATAAGAACGGCGGGCCGGACCATGGCCACGGGGCCTGCTGCCCGTCCTGCGCCGGGGAGGCCGCGCCTGAAAAGCCGGCGGCCGGTTTTAAGGCGAAGTTCTTCGACGGGATGCGCTACGGGTTCGTGGAAATGCTTGGCGACATCGGCAAATGGCTCATATTCGGCATAGTCCTGGCAGGGGTTATCTCCTACGCTTTTCCCCAGAGCTTTATTGAAAGATACCTGGGGTCCGGCTGGCTGTCGATGGTGCTGATGCTTATAATAGGCATCCCGATGTACATCTGCGCCTCCGCTTCGACCCCGATAGCCGCCGCGCTGCTCATGAAAGGCCTGAGCCCCGGGGCCGCGCTGGTGTTCCTGCTGGCGGGACCGGCGACCAACGCGGCCGGCCTAAGCGTGCTAAGCCGCATCATGGGCAAAAGGACGGTTTTTATCTACCTGGCGGCCATCTCGGTTTCTGCGCTGGTACTGGGCGGGATATTAAACGCCGTTTATGCCGCAAGCGGCATAAACGCAACGGCCTCCATCGGCCATGTCGCCGAACTTCTCCCGGACCCGCTTAAGACCCTTTCAGCTTTCGCCCTGATAGTTCTCACGGCAAACGCCATAAACCCCGTTAGAGGCGAACTCTCTAGCGGCTGCAGGCGGAAGTCACCAACCGCCTCTAACGGGGTAAAAAAAACCGGCAAAGAATGCCATGACGAACATTCGGACCCGGGCGGGCACGACCATGCCGAACATTAATTCAATGGTTCTTTTCGGGAAACTCCCCTCCCCTCTTTTAAAAAGAGGGGTGAGGGGGGATTTTTTCAATTTTATTTCAGCGGCCGCACTACTATTCTTTGCCGGCGCAGCCGCCTCCGCCCAAACCCCGGCGCGGACCGAAGCGCAGGCCGTTTCGCTTTCGCTGGACGGTTCGCTCGACAGGTACGGCGACTCGCGGAGCGCCGGGCTGCGGGCCGGGGCGGAGCTGGAGTTCGCCTCGGAACTTAAACTCGGCGGCGCCGCGTTCGACTGGAACCTGCAAGCCTATTACGCGTATTCCCGCAGTGAAACGGCCGGCGAAATTTTTAACGTCAATTCGCTCGGCCTGGACCTGGTCAAAATACTGCTCAGCCGCTGGCGGGACAAAGAACTCGAAACCTTTAAACCTTACCTGCTGACCGGCCTCGAACTTTCCTGGCTGACGGAAACGGTGGAGGGGGAAGTTTATTCTTCCCGCTTCCTTTCCCCGGTCCTCGGCGCGGGCATGGAACTGGAACTGAGCGGGCGCACCAGCCTGAACCTCGAATACCGCAGGAACCTCGCCGGCGGCGAACGCAGCCTCTCCGGCCTTACCGTCGGCGTATCATACGCCGTCCTCGGCGCCGAAGAAGAGGAAGCTGAAGAGAAAGAGAAGGATTGATAATAAGCAGCCCCCTTTTAGCAAAGGGGGAACAAGGGGGATTTGAATAAATCCGGTGAAAACAAGCCAGCTGCTCTATTATCTCGCCTCGGCCTCGGACAGGCTGTTCCGCAACGCCTGCATGAAAACGGCGATAAAACTTTCCCGCCTGTTAAAACACCTGGGCCGCCCGCGCGCCGCGGCGCGGCTGCTGAACGAAGCCGCCCTGCGGTTCCCCGTGGGCGCCCACGGCGATTACGGCGAGAAGGACCTGCGTATTTTCGGGCCGCGCCCGGACGAACTTATCGCCGGATACGCGGATTACCTGAAGCGCGAAGGCCGCGACCACGGCCGCGCGCCCACGCATCTGCCCCGGCGGGATACCCTGAAGGCGCACGACCTGATGTATTCCCATGAAATTTTCGACCCGCTGTCGAAGCTGAGCCTGGCGTCTCCGCTCTGGAGCGGATTCCTGCTGATCGCGCCGGCGGGGCAGGCGGTTTTTTTCGCTGTCAGCGGGGACGGAGAAGCGGCGCGGGTCACGCTTATAATTTTTTTCTGCTGCTGCATCGCAACGGCCCTCCTCCGGCGCCTGCGCGAAAAATTCCTGGCCTGGATGACGATGAGCCTTTTCTACGCGGCCTCGCGCAAACTGGAGCGCGACGCTCTGCACGCCCCCCGGGGGACCCCCCGCCCCGGCGCCTGACACCCCGGAAATAGCAGTTTGGAGGGCATGTTACTGGCGGGAATCCAATTAATTCCTCCTCCCCAATGGATCCCCGCCTATCCGCCTAAGGCGGACGGGGATGACAGAGCCCGAAAGGTCTATCTTTGTGCCTGCCTGCCGGCAGGCAGGCGCTTGGTATCTTAGTATTAAGCCACAATATCCTGTCATTAACCCATAGTTGTTACCCATGCCGAACCCGGAAGGCCCAAAATTGATATAATTTACATGTGATATACTGGTTGTTCGATAGTGGAGGAGGATATAATGAAGAGAACCTTGTTTGCGGTTATGATTTTAACTTTCATCTGCGGGATGGCCATGGCGGGGGGGGGCGTTGCGCCGAAAAAGCACAACTGTCCGCACGCCAAGGCGAAAAAATGCGCCGGCCTGTGCCCTGAAAAAATGAAAGGCGTGGAAACCGTCAACAAGAACACCGGCAACGGCGTTGAGATAACCATGACGGCCAAAGACGAAGAAACCATAGCCAAAGTGCAGGAAATGGCGCTTGTCCATTACAACGCCAAAGACACCATGGAGAAGAACTGCCCCGGCAGAGTGGAAGGCGCAGAAATAACTGTCACGAACACCGGGACCGGCGTCCTGGTGGCGATAACCGGCACGACCCCCGAAATGATAAAAAAGATACAGGAAGCCTCCGCGAAAGAGCATAAGAGCGCCTCTGCCGCGAAAGGCAAAAAAGCTCCGGCCAAAAAAGCGGTTAAAAAAATTAAAAAATACGTCTGCCCGATGAACTGCGCGAAGTCGGACAAGCCCGGTAAATGCCCGAAATGCGGCATGGACCTCGTCGAGAAAAAATAAGGAAGGAAGGAAAACATATGGTCACCGAAATACTTAAAAAAGTCCTGTTTTTTAAAGGCCTGACGCTGAAGGAAATAAGGCAGATCCTCGCTATCGCGCATATCAAGCGCTATAAGGCCGGAGAGCTTATCTTCATGAAAGAGGATATCGGCAATCATTTCTTCATCGTGAAATCCGGCAGGATAAAGATCTTCACCTCCATAGGCACCGAAAAGAGAAAGACTTTCGCCTTCCTCAAAAAAGGCGATTTCTTCGGCGAGATGTCGCTTCTTGGCGGGAAGGTGCGCTCGGCTTCGGCGCTGGCCGTGGACGAGGCCGAACTGCTCGTCATCTCAAAGAACAACTTTAAGAGACTCATCCTTGAGAACCCCGACTTTACGCTTAAACTCCTGCACACGCTGGTGGACCGCCTGAACAAGTCCAACAAGGAAGTGGAGTCCATGCTGTTCCATAATATCCTGGGCCGCCTGGCCGACACCATAATAGAACTGACAAAAGACAAACACACAAGCCCCCTGAAGATGGCGCTAGACCAGAACGAGCTGGCGGAATATATGGGTACCACCAGGGTGCCCGTCTGCAGGGCCATAAACACCCTGAAGAAAAGCGGGGTGATAGATTACAAGCGCGGAGAGCTGATCGTCCTGAATATAAAAAAGCTCCGCTCCATAGCCGGAACCGCCCTGTGATACATTCCCTGCGCGGATTCCGGGACCTGCTTGCGCCCGATTCAACGCTTTTTACCCGCATCGAAGCCGCTGCGCGGGAGGTCTTCGCGCTTTACGGCTACCAGGAGATCAGAATACCCACCATCGAGCCGCATGAGCTTTTCGTCAAGTCCACCGGCGACACCACCGATATAGTGGAAAAAGAGATGTACGCCTTTACCGATCAGGGCGGACGCCATGTCGCGGTGCGGCCGGAGGGCACTCCGGGCGTAGTCCGGGCTTACATAGAGCGGAACCTGAGCCAGACCGGAAAGAACGGCAAATATTATTACATAGGGAACATGTTCAGGGCGGAACGGCCGCAGGCCGGGCGCTACAGGGAGTTTGAGCAGATAGGCGCCGAACAGATAGGCAACCCTTCGCCTTTCGCCGACGCCGAGACCGTGGCCATGCTGGTTAAGATACTTGAAAAAGCCGGGGTTCAGGGCTGCTCGGCGGAAATCAATTCTCTCGGCTGCGCGGACTGCCGGGGAAAATACCGCGGGATACTGTCCGGCTATCTTAAAACACACGCGGACGCCCTTTGCGAACCCTGCCGGAAAAGGATAGACCAGAACCCCTTGCGGGCGCTTGACTGCAAGATCGACGGGCCGCGGCTTGCCGGGGAAGCTCCGGCGCTTGAGCTGTGCCCGGCCTGCGCGGACCATTTTGACAGAACGCAGGAGTTACTGAAGCTCTCCGGCGTGGATTTCAGGGTAAATAAAAACCTGGTCCGGGGCCTTGATTATTATACCCGCACGGTCTTTGAAGTAAAAGCCGGGCAACTGGGCAGCCAGGACGCGGTGGCCGGCGGCGGGCGCTATGACGACCTCGTAAAATCCATGGGCGGACCGGACGCGCCGGCTATCGGGTGGGCCCTGGGCGTGGACAGGGTGGCCCTGCTTATCAAAGACAGCGCCGGCGCGGACACTTCTCCGCAAATATTCGTTATCTCGGCGTCCGGCGACGCGCGCGCGGCGGCTTTTAAACTGCTGGGGGACCTGCGCGCCGCGGGCCTTAGCGCGGACTTCTCCAATTTTGAACTGAGCCTGAAATCCCAGCTGCGCTCCGCCGACAGGTCCGGCGCGGCGGTCGCGCTGATCCTGGGCGGGGACGAAATAAAGAATTCGTCATGCGCCGTCAAACCGCTGAAAGAAAAAGCCCGGCAGCGGACGGTCCCCATGGCGGATCTGATCCCGGAAATCAGAAAACTGCTGTAATTACTCAGCTATTAAAATATAGAACGCTGATAACGCTGATTTTTAGTAATTACTCAGCCACTAAGACACCAAGGCACAAAGAAAGTTTATGGATCAAACGGTTTGTTGTCTGATTTCTTTCGTGTCTTTGTGACTTTGTGGC
>JAHJSU010000209.1 GCA_018829985.1 Elusimicrobiota bacterium
CCTTGATGATGACGGAAACCCTTCCGGCTTGCCCTTTAACGACAAGCAGCTATCCAAGCTCCTTGAGATACCTTCATCCCGTATCGAGCCGCCGCTTCCGGCAAAACCTGAAATCTGTCTCTGCGGCGGACGGAAAGTTCTCCTCTTTGAAACCAGCCCATCCCTGATCACACATCGTACAACCGCCGGCAAGTACCTCTACCGCGATCACGACAAAAATCTGCCCATGGATGCCGATCGCATTGCCCATGTCAAGGCTCTCAAGAAGCAGAGCCTGACCGAACACGCTTTCGTTCCCGGCGCGGTCATGGCCGATTTACGCGAAGACCTCGTTCAGCGGGTCGCCGAAAAATTCAGGCCTGGTTTCGACGCCAAGCGGGCGCTCATCGAATTGCGGCTCGCGGAGCCCCAAAACGGCGACATGCGGCTGAGTTTCGCGGCCCTATTGCTGTTCGCCAAGGACCCTGAACGCTGGCATGAAAAGGCATATGTCGAATATATCCGGTTTCGCGGCACCCGGCGCGAGCATGGCGCGAATCTCAATATCGTACAGCGGGAGAGAATCTTGGCCCCTCTCGCCGAACTATCGGAAAAGGTCGTTGAGGCAATCCGGCCGCATATCGGTCAGCGGCAGGTGCTTCATGACCTTTTCTTCTCCGAAAACGCGGAATACCCGCAGTTCGCCTGGCAGGAGGCCATAGTCAACGCCATCGCCCACAGGGACTATGGCTTACGCGGCACTCCTGTTGAGGTCCACCACTACGACGATCGCCTGGAAGTGGTTTCCCCTGGCAGCCTGGTCCCGCCTATCACACTGGACGTTTTACGCAAGGGCGCTGGCGGTCATGCCTCGCGCAACCCTCTTATCGTTCGCGTCCTGGTCATTGTAGGTCTGATGCGAGAGATCGGCGAGGGCGTGCCCAGGATGTTCGAGGTAATGGAAGGCAGCGGCCTGCACAAGCCCGATTTCGAGGAGAAGCCGCAGGGCTTTATCACCGTCTCATTGTGTAACTCCATGGTGTGGAATGGGGAGACGCGTGCTTGGCTGGGCAAGTTTAAGAGCCTTGCGCTTTCGGCCAATCAATTGCGCCTGCTGGTGCTGGCAAGGCAGCGTGGAGGGAAGTTCACTAGCGCCGACTATCAGAAACTTGCGGAGATCGACATCTACACGGCGTCCAGGGACATCAAAGACCTTATCCGTAAGAGTGTGGTCCAAGCTGAAAAGAAAGGCGGCCGTATCTATATTCTGAGTTCCGGACAACCGGTCATACCTGAGGATTTTAAAAGCCTGCAGCCTGAACTCTCAAGGATCGGGGCGCTCTCCAACCAGGCTCTACGGAACATCTGGCGGGTCGATCGCCAAACTGCCCTGCGCCGCGCCAAGCGGCTTGTGGAGATGGAATGGCTGGTCCCCGAAGGACGGGGTAAAGGAAGGCGGTATAAACCCGGGCCGAAAGCGCGGAGATATGCGACACCTTCGTAAAGTTCGGGGCGCGGCATAGCTGTCGCATATTCCGGGGGGAATTCGGGGACATAAGGTAGAGATACGGGACGCTGCACGATAACTCAATAACTTTAAGGAAGATTGGGGGCACCGCTTCAAGTCTTCATGATTGAAAGTCAGGAATTCGGGAAGCCGGGCGGGAAGAAGTTCGCCGGCAAGTTGGAGTAGCCGGCCGGGCAAAGACTCCACGCGCTGCCCAGGGGCCGCCCAAAAGCAGAATAAATGGTCGCTGTCCCTGTTTTCGCAGGCAGGAATGGCAAATCTCTGGAGGTGCACAATGAAAAAGACATTTGACGCGGTGGCGTTCATGCGGATGCGGCGCGAAGAAATCGACAGAGAGGACGCCGGATTCTGAAACTTTCCGGTTTAAGGTGCTATAATTACCATTATGGGCAGCATGGATCTGAACATCGGCCTCGGTATCAGGCGCATCAATTTCTACCGCCTGCTGGCCGACTCGGCCAGGTCGGGACTGAGCCCGCTGCGCGCGCTGGAGATGCTCGCCGCGGACCGCCCGTTCCCGTCCGCCGCCACGCTTGAAGGCCTCAGGCGCCAGGTGCAGGGCGGGTTCACGTTCTCCCGGGCCATGCGGACCTATCCCGACGATTTTCCCTCCTGGCAGACCGAAATAGTCGGCGTGGGCGAAACCACCGGCCGGCTGGACACAGCCTTCGGCTCCGTCGCGGACGCTCTGGAGGAGCAGCGTTCCTTCATTCTAAGCATGCTTCCCGGGCTGCTCTACCCGCTCTTCCTGCTGCATCTCGCGCCTTTCCTGCTTAACGCCCCGGTGGCGATAAACCAGGGGCTCGCGCCGTATCTCCTTTTGGTGTTCCGCTTCCTGCTCTGGTTCTATATCCCGGCGGGCGCGCTGGTCCTCGCCTGTTCGCAGGGGTTCGTACCGCTCCGGTCCCTGCCGCTGCTTTCCGCCCTGTCAAAGATGCGCTTCAATCATTTCCTCTCCGCGATGCTGAAGGCGGGAGTGCCGTTCCTTAAAGCTCTGGAGGTCGCGGCGCGCGCCGCCGACGTTCCCGCCAAAGGACCCCGGCCCGCCAGCGGGGCCGGCGTGCTGGAACATCTGCGGAACTATGATATTTTCTCGCCGGACGACCTGTCTTACATAGGGAGCGCGGAACTCTCGGGCAGGCTCGGCGAAACGCTGGACCGCCTGGCCGAACAGGCGCGCCAGAAATGGCAGGCGATCCTTAAATCGATATCGACCATACTTCCGCCGGTTTTCTACCTCGCCATAGCCCTGGGCCTGGCCTACCGCATCTTCAACACGCTGCACGGCTACGCGATCCCCTCCGGCTTCTAGGAAGCTTTTTGAATGGCTTGCGGCGCAATCCGCAGGCGCCCGGATCAAACGAACTGATTGATAACAGTCTCTACGCCGTCCTTTACGCTTTCGGGATTGTACCCCCCTTCAAGCACAAAAAAGACTTTGTAGCGGGCAATGGCCTTGCAAACGGCCTTATAGCTTTTTTGAGTAAGCTGTAAATCAGTCAGCCAACCGGCATCCTTGCAATAGCTGTCAAACCCCGCACTCACTGCGACTATCTCAGGCTGGAAAGCTTCCAGAGCGGGCCGCAGTTTCTCTTCAACAACCCGCAGGTAATCCTCGTCGCCGGTACCGGCGTCCAGCGGGACGTTGAGGCAATTTCCTTCGCTGCGCAGTCCCGTGCCGGGATAAAGCGGAACCTGGTGCGTTGAAAAGTACATGACATTCTTATCGTTTTTCAACAGCGCCTCTGTGCCGTTGCCGTGGTGTGCGTCCCAGTCTATTATGAACGTCCGCTTACCGGACGCCTTCACTGCTATGGCCATGTTGTTAAAGATGCAGAATCCTCCATAAGGCGCATGATGACCCGGGGGCCGCGTTAATGCGAAGCCGCCGATATCGGCGGCCTGTACCGCCGCGCCGGCGGCATAACAGGCGGCCTCGTAGGTGTCCCCGTTTATATAGGTATCCGCATCAAGATATACCGCTTTACCCGGTTCCTTATGCGGCGGCCCGGAGCCGGCCGGTGTTCCACGCGACAGGCTCTTTATTTTTTCGATGTAGCCGGCCTCGTGCGCCAGCGAAAGATATTTTTCGCCATTTTGCGCTTCCACGCAGTTGTCGAGTTTAAGAAGCGACAGCCTCTCCGGTTTCTCCGGGTGTCCGGATAGTTCATGTTTCAAAAACAGCGGGTGAAAAATAAGTTTCATCGTCGCGTCCGATATTGGATTCCTGCCAACAGCTCGCCCTCCTCCGCCCCCGCCCCCGCCAAACAGTCCGGCGGGTCCGCCTTCTGGCGGAAAACAACCGGCGGGTCCGCCGAAGCTGTGTGGCGGAAAACGTCCGGCGGATCCGCCTTCTGGCGGAAAACAACCGGCGGGCAGGCAGGAATGACGGCTTTGTGGTTTTTATTGATTGGATTCCTGCTAATCTGAAAATTGCAGTTGAAACACTTATACCGTCGTAGCAACGCGGATTTTTTTGTCCACCCCCTCCCTCACCCTCCCCCCTCGAGGGGGAGGGCAGGGGTGAGGGGAACTGAAACTTTCAGGCTAACAGATCGCCCTCCAAACAACCGGCGGGCGGGCAGAAATGGTAATCAACACCAGGGACAGTCCCTTAGTTATTTTAATTTCTCAACGGCTTGCCGGTTTTTAGCATGTGGGCTATCCGTTCCTGGGTCTTTTTCTGGCGGCATAGGAACATGAAAACACGACGTTCCTGGTCCAGGACGTACTGTTCGCCGACTTCGATCGGCTGGGAAAGGTTCCCGCCGGTCAGGATTTCCGCCAGTTTTTCGGCGATTATAGCGTCGTACTCAGACATGTAGCCGCCCTTCTGGAACAGGTAGATCTGGGCTTTAAGCGCGGCATAGGCCCGGCTTCCGTAAAGCGTGAGCTTCCTGGGGCGGGGCGGCTGGTAGCTCCCGGCCAGGGCCAGGACCTGGGTCTTTGCTTCGGCGATAAGCCTGTTTTTATTCATCACGATCACATCAGCTTCGCGCAGGTGCCCTATTTGTTTGGCGGCAAAGCCCGAAGCGCTTACCTTTATATCGGGCCGGAGAATGGTTATTAAAGCCCTGGCAAGATAGGGAAGCGGGTCCACCTCCGTTCCCGGCGGCAAATCCCGTGGTATCTTTTCAAGGTTTCTTAAAAGAACTTCCTTCGTGCCGCCGCCCGCCGGGATGACGCCCACGGCGATTTCCACCAGGCCGATATAGGTCTCGTGGGCGGCGCAGATCCTGTCCGTGTGCAGGCAGACCTCGCAGCCGCCTCCGAAAGTAAAACCGAACGGGGCGGCCACCACGGGCTTGGGCAGGTATTTGAAGGCCATGTTGGCGTCCTGGAAGTTTTTGGCCATCAATTCTATTTCTTCAAATTCATCGTTTAAGATGGATTCCTTTACCAAATCGAGATTGGCCCCGGCGGAGAAGTTGTCCCCCTGGTTGCCGATCACAAGCCCTTTGAAACCGCTGTTGCCGGCTATTTCCCTGGCGGCCTTTTTCATCATGGAGATCATTCCCGGGCCGAGGGCGTTCATCTTGGAATGAAATTCCAGGCAGGCGACCCCGTCGCCCAGGTCTATAAGCGAGGCCTCTTTGCTTTCTTCAAGGACCTTGCCCTGTTCTTTCAGGTCTTTAAGGAGGATAACGCCTTCGGGCGCGGCCGCTTCTTTATAGGTTTTCTCCTTGGCGTCAAAGAACCGGGTCTTCCCGTCTTTTCTCAGGTAGAACGACTTGTTCCCGGATTTCAGCAGCGCGTCGACGACGGCCGGGACCGGCTGATTAGCGGCCTTCAGTTTTTCAACTATGTTCTCCACGCCGATGGCGTCCCAGGTCTCGAACGGCCCCAGTTCCCACATGAACCCGTTTTTAAGGGCGGCGTCCACCGCCGTGATGTCTTCGGCTATTTCAGGAAGGCGCTCGGCGGCGTAGACCAGCGTGGAAAGCAGGGTCTTTTGCAGGAACTGGGCCACCTTATCTTTGCCGTTGAACAGGAACTTGATCCTTTCCCCGGTATTTTCCATGTTCTTCGCGGCGTCAATGCTCGGGAAACTTACTTTTTTGCCGGGACAGTATTCCAGGGTCGCGGGGTCTATAACATGTATGTCCCTGCCGCCGTCCGGCTTCTTGATATTCTGGTAGAATCCTTTTTTGACTTTCTGGCCGAGCAGCCCTTTTTCAATCATTTTGTCCACGAACGCGGGCATTTTAAGAACGGCCCTGCAGGGGTCGTCCGGAATATGTTCGTAGAGGTATTTGACCACGCTGGCGAATACGTCCAGCCCCACAATATCCAGGGTCCGGAACGTTGCGCTTTTCGGCCAGCCGATGGCTTTCCCCGTTATTTTGTCCACTTCCTCCAGAGTGTAGCCGTCCTGGAGCATGACCTGGACGATTTTCATCACGCCGGGAACCGCTATGCGGTTGGCGATAAAATCCGGGGTGTCTTTGGCGGGAACGACGGTTTTCCCGAGTTTCCTGTCGCAGAAATCCTTCATGTATTCCACTACTTCGGGCAGGGTTTCCCTGATCGGCGTTATTTCTACCAGCGGCAGATAGCGCGGGGGGTTGAAAAAGTGCGTTCCC
>JAHJSU010000210.1 GCA_018829985.1 Elusimicrobiota bacterium
AAGAAATCAGACAACAAACCGTTTGATCCATAAACTTTCTTTGTGCCTTGGTGTCTTAGTGGCTGAGTAATTACTAAAAATCAGCGTTATCAGCGTTCTATATTCTATTCCGCCATCTCATAGCGACCTGAGTAGTTACGTAGTTACAGAATATGACTAATTTAGCATTTTTGGCCGTCTGAAGCACACCGTGCTTGTTGCGGCGCCTGCACAAGTATTGGCTTTTTTATTCATCCCGCACTTTGGCCCGGTTCCCGAAAAAGTGCGGAATTCATCCAGCCCGGATATTTTCCGCCGGCACTTTTGGCCGTTTGACGGACACCCGCCTAAGGCGGGCACCTACGCAAGTATTGTATAATAAACATATGAGAAAATTCCTGAAATTTTCGGCCTGGGCGCTGGCGTCGGCGCTGCTGCTCGGCCTGGTTTCTTTTGCCGCGCTCAAGTTCTACTTTACCCCCGAGCGCATAAAAACGCTGCTCACCGGCTACGCCGAAGCCAATCTTAAAAGGCAGATAAGCCTGGACTCCGCCGCGCTGAACCTGCGCGGATTTTCCATCAAGAACCTCCGGATAGCAGAACACCCGGATTTCGGGAAAAGGGAATTCTTTTCGGCCGAGGAGTTCAGCATCCGCCCGGATTTCAGGGCGCTGCTGAAAAAAGAGCTTAAAATAAATTCCATCTCGGCCTCCGGGCTGAACGTAAGCATCATAGAGGTTAAAAAGAACGTCTATAACTTCTCGGACCTGATGAGCCCGCCGCAGCCCCCGGAAGGCGCTAAAAAGCCCGGAGCCGAAAGCGCGGCAAAGCCTCCGGCGTTCGGCATCTCGAATATCAGCGTAAAGAACTCGCGCCTGTCGTACACAAGCGCCGATAAGACCCTGCACGTCGCTTTGGACGAGATAAAGCTGAGCGCAAGCTCCATTGCGGGCGAAAGCCTGTTCCCTTTTGAAGCGGACTTCAAACTGAAATTAAAATCTCCTTATTTAAGCGGCGACTTTCCCGCCTATCTCAAGGGCAAGGCAAGCCTGGGCGCGCTGGACCCCAAAAAGGGAAAAGTCAGGATAGAAAAAGCGCTGTTAACCGCCGGCAAGATAAACTGCGAACTCAAAGGCGAACTTGAGAATTTTCTTGAGCCTGACGCCAGCCTGGACCTGCGGATAAAACCTTTCTCAAGCACCGACCTTAAAGCTTTTTTCCCGGCTGTCCCGGCCCGGATACTTCTGCCCGCCGTGAACGCCGCCGCCGGCTTTAAACTGACGGCCGGCAAGATAGCCTTTAAAAGCCTGGATTTCAAGGCCGGGCCGGTTGAAGGCTCTCTCAAAGGCCGGCTCGCCTGGGACCCGGTTTTCAGCTATGCCCTGAACGCGCGGGTTAAAGCCCAGGTCCCGGAAATGAATACCGATGTTTTGGCAAAGAAATTCCCGGCGGTCCCTAAAGGGTTTCACCTGCCGCTTACCGAGATAGAGGCGGACGCCGCGCTCAACCCCGGGAAAATAAAAGTGAAGCTCGCGAAGCTCTCGGCCGCCAGCCTCGCCGCGACGATGACCGGGAAATTCGCCCTGGAGCCGTTCTCGGCCTCCGGCGCGCTTAAAATCAGCGCCGGCGACATACACGACCTCGCGCAGATCGTTCCGGCTCTGAAACCTTATAAAATTAAAGGCAAAGCCGGCGGCGGCTTTAATTTCACCTTTGACAAAATCCTCGCGCTCCGCGGCAAGGCCTCCTTTGAAAATGTAAGCGCGCAGTTCTTCGACAGGAAGCTCTCCGGCCTTAAAGGTGCCGTTGAGATCGCGAAGGACCGGCTAAGCGCCGAAGGCGTCAGCGGCAAACTGGACGGAGAAGACCTTAAACTGGGGTTTTCGGCGAAAAATTACGCCGCGCACCCCCAGGTCCTCCTGAACCTTGACCTGGCGGCGCTGCGGCTTCCGGCGGCTCTCCCGGCCGAAAGCGCCGGAAAGGCCGGCGCCGCCAAAAAGCGGGCCAACGCGAAGCCTTTCTATTTTAACCTTGAAGGCAAAACCAGGCTGGGCGCCATCTCCCACCCCAATCTCGCGGCGGGGGAAACCGTCATAAAATACGCTCTTAAAAACATCTCGGAAGATCTTAAGAACCTGTCCGGCCAGGCCTCTTTCGAGGTTAACGGCGGCAAATTCGAAAAGCTCTACGACCTGGCCAAAGAGAATAAGGCGGCCAAAGTGGCGCTGTACCCGATACTGATCCTGGGCAAATCCTCAAAACTGGCGAAAGGCCTTAAACTTCCGGACTTCAACACGATAACGTTCACGAAGATGGAGGGAGATTATGCTTTCAAGAACGGGCTGATGAAAATACAAAAGTCCGTTTTAATTTCAAACGTGGCGGACGCCTCCTCCGCCGGCAGCATAAACCTGGCAGCGGACACGCTGGACCTGAAAATAAGCACTACGCTTAAAGAAGCAAGCGGGATCAGGATGTCCGTCCCGGTGGGAATGTTCGTTAAGGGCACTTTTGAAAATCCCAGGGTCAAGCTTGACGCCAAATCCGTCATGAAACAGCCGGCCGTAAAAAAGAACCTGAAAAAAGCGGTAAAAGAAGGCTCCAAACTGCTTAAAAAACTGCTTAAAAAATGAAAAACTTCAAAACCACTCTTTCATCTCTCATCTCTCATTTTTCATCCCTCATCCCTCATCCCTCATCCCTCGTCCCTCATCCCTCATCCCTCATCCCTCATCCCTCATCCCTACTATTGCTGCTCCTTGCGCCGGCGCTGTTTTCAGCGGCCGCCTGCCTGCCCAAAACCGTCGCAAAACTTACCAGCGAACCGTCCATTGAAAGGGCGCTGGATATCTTAAACTCCACGCCGGAAGGCAAGTCCCTGCTGCATTTCCTGTATAAACATCCGGTCAGGTTCGAGTATTCGAACACACCCGGCTTATGCCATAAATTTTCGCTTAAGACCGGCAACATCTTCCTGCCCATGGAATTTAGGAACTCCGACGCTTTTCTCGCGCTGGCGCTCGCACGCGCCGCCTACATATACCGGCTCTACCGTTTAAGCGGGATGGCAGAGATCGTATCGGAAGAGGAGGAGCTGGGCGCGCTCTTCCAGGCCAGGATAGGCCTTGCGATAAACCTGGCGGACAGGGACTTCGAGCAGAACAAGTATGCCAAAGAACTGCGGTCCGATTTTTGCACCTATATTATGGAAGGCTCCGTGTCGGCGGCCCTTTCAGCCAGGACGGCGGCGCTTTCTTCCGACCCCCAATGCCAGCGTCCTCTTGAGACGCTTCAGACCCAGCGGGCGTGGCTGGACAAGACCAAGGAGGCCATAGATGGAGACAACTTCTATGCGCTGATATATGAACGGGATCTCCAGCTGGTAAAAAAGGGCGTTCTGACAATAAACGAGGCTATGAAAAACGACGCCAATCTGCGCGCGCTGCCCAGGTATGAGATCTACCGCTACCAGCGCACGTTCTATGACAAGCAGAGCGGCATCTTCACAAAACTGGAGAAACTGTACCGCAACGCGTTAAAAGAAGACGCGGCATGGAGAGCCTCGTTCCAAACCGACATATACAAGGCCCGCGAAGAGTTCTCGGCCTGCAACCTGCCGGAGTAAGAAAAGGATAAGGGCTAAAGGATGAAGGATAAGACACGGTAAAACATAAAGATATTTCCGCCCTTTAGCCTTCATCCTTTAGCCTTCCCGAAAAACCCGACAGGTTTTTCGGGCCGGTGTGACCAAAGTAACATTGGCAGGTTATGCGGAGATTTGTAGTATAATAGCACGTCCCCTGATAGGGGTTTGAGTATTCTTAAGGAGGAATAATGAGAAAAGTATTAACGACGCTTGCTTTACTAGGGGGGCTCGCTTTAACCGCAAGCCCTATTTTTGCGTGGGAATACGTTTATACGGGGCCGCTGCATACCGGGGCAGCCCTGACCAAGATTAACATAAACATTGACGATTATCTGCCGTTGACTTCCGGCGGCTCGGCCAGAGCCATGGGCATGGGCGGCGCTTATACCGCTATAGCCAACGATTTGGGCGCGGCGGAATATAACCCCGCCGGCCTGGCCCAGATAGACCATATTAACTTTGCGGCGCTGGCTATCGCCAACCGCTCGGCTAAGATCGGCGATACCGGCGAAAAATCCAGCAAGTGGGAGATAATCCCCACTAATGTCGGCTTTGCGATGAAGGCGGGGCCGCTCGCTGTCGGTCTCAGCCGCAAGATACCCCAGTCCAGGAACACATACCAGAAGTTTTCAAAAACGCGGCGCAATATCTTGGCGCCGGACGGCTGGCGAATGAGCTATGATTCCTTAAGCGACAAGTATGACACCGGCGACCTTAACACTTATGTTCTTACCGCCGCTATTAAAGTGGGGCGGCTGTCCCTGGGCGCCAATTATAACAGCATCAACGGCGATATCAAGCGCGAATTCAGCGGAAGAGTTTCAAACCCCCAGAAAAAGTGGTGGTGGTATAGCGCCAACATGAACGACCAGTTCCAGGCCACCAACACCGTAGGACTGAAGGGTTATACCATGGACTTCGGCGCGTTAATGGACATGGGCATCCTGCGGCTGGGCGCCACCGCCAAAAACTTCAAGGGCAGCGTAGATGTGACGCAGAAGTATCATTGGAAAGACAACTTTGACATGGGCAGCGGTTTCTTCGTCTACGACCCCGTCCTGAAGAAGGAAACACTGACCAAGTTCGCTCCGACCTATACGGCGGGGGTCGCGCTGGTCCTCGGCAAGATATTTACCGTGGACCTGGATTATATCACGATGGACCTGCAGGACTCAAAGAAAGCCCTGGGCAGACTCGGCGCCGAACTCGCGGTTATCCCCGGCTTCCTGTTCGCGCGTGGCGGCGTGAATTCCGACTTCAAGAACATTGTTCAGGGGCAAGACCAGAAGAGCATGGCGTATTTCGTAGGCGCGGGTCTTAAGATGCTGGTCCTTACCGTTGACGCCTCCGCCTCCCTTGAGCAGGCTAAAGAGGGCTCGGACGGCGGCAACATGACCGGAGCTATAAGCGCCGCTCTGAAGTTCTAAGCCATAACCCGTCCGTCTAAGGCGGCCGGGTTGGTCACAAGTTACCAGTCACAGGTCACAAGAAACGATTGGTATACTAAAAATCCCCTTCCTCTTTTGCGAGGAAGGGGATTTTGTTTCCGGATATCCTTCTTTCCCCCTTTAAAAAAGGGGGAGGAAGGGGGATTTTTTCATTGCAGTTTTAATTGCAGTATTGATTTGCCGTTTCCTATATTTATATCATTATGTATATGCCTACGCCCTATCTTATGTGTTTCGTGACCGTAGGGGATGAAAAGACCGCGTCCCGTATAGCCCAGGGGCTTGTGGAGGGGAAACTCGCCGCGTGCGTTAACGTCATAGGCAAAGTCTCCTCTTTCTACCGGTGGCAGAGGAAAGTGGAGAAATCCCCGGAATGCCTGCTGATCATAAAAACCAGGAAAAACCTGCTGAAAGACGTGGAGCAATTCGTAAAGCGCAAGCACACCTACACCGTGCCGGAGATCCTTTTCCTTAACATAGACGACGGCAACAGGGAATACCTGAACTGGCTGGGCGCGAACACCCTTTTTACAGCCAACATCCCCAAAGACAAGAGCGGAAAGAACATACTATGAAAAACGTGTTAAATATCGTGGTCGTGGTGGTAGTGGGCTCTCTTTTCGGCCTGTTCATCAGCAAACTGGGCAATTTCTGGTTCCCGACCGGCACTGTAAACACGCTCATCAATACCGGCATCAACACCGGCTTGAACCCCACCACCATAGACCTCAGCCTGCTGGAATTCACCATCGGGCTGGTCTTCAAGTTCAACATCTTCAGCATACTCGGCATACTCATCGCCGCGCTCGTCTATAAGCAGATCATAAAATAATTTTTCACCCCTCTTTTGAAAAGAGGGGGAGGGGAGATTTTTACAATTTTGAATTATCAAATCCCCCTGAGTCCCCCTTTACTAAAAGGGGGATTTAATGATACCGGAAATTTTCAAATGAACCATATCTTAATCCTCGCCTCCCAATCGCCAAGGCGCGAACGCCTTTTACAAGAAGCCGGCATCGGCTTCACGCAGCTGCCCAGCCGCATAAAGGAAGTCTCTACTTTTAAAGATCCGGGGCTGATAGTAAAAGAGCTGGCCTATAAAAAAGCTCTGAGCGTGGCCCTGAAAAATCCCGGCCGGCCTGTGTTGGGCGCCGACACGATCGTTTTATGCAAGGGCCGGATCTTAAACAAGCCTAAACACCGGGCCGACGCGTTAAGGCTGCTTAAACTGCAGAACGGCTCCTGGCAGACCGTCTACAGCGGGGCAGCCCTGCTTTGGCTTGAAAAGGGCGTATTTTTGTGCGATTTTGACGCTTCGCGGTGCAAGGCGCGCAAACTAAGCGAAGCCGGGCTTAAGGAACTCGCGTCCAAACACCTGGACAAAGCCGGCGCCTACGCCGTGCAGGACGCCGACGATGAATTTATAGAAAAAATAGAGGGCCGGTTCGACACCATCGTCGGCCTGCCGATGAACCTGGTCAGGAAATTTATGAAACGGGCGGGAATAAGCTGTGTTAAGGCTGGTTGCCGCTCTTCCTGCCGCTTATTCGGGTAAGTAGGCCTTAAGTCCTATTCCGGCATAGGTCTTTTTTCTTTATTCGTCTGGGTATAAGGCCCCAGCCGTATTCCCGCCGTTAAAGGTAACCTCATATAAGAGTGTTTACTCTTGTAATCCTTTGAAGAGGCGAAGGAGCATCCACCCCTGGGCCGATGAATCCGGGGTCACCAGGGGAAGCGGAATATTATTTTCGTTTCCTTATTTTTTTGTGTGGATGGGAAACATGCAAATGTTAAAATACGCGTTGTCAGTCTGTTTGGTCTTTTTGGTCTCAGCTCCCGCCTTCTCCCAGGAATACTATCCTCTACCCTCAACCCTTTTTCCGACCCGGCTTTGCAGGATTACGTTGAGACCGCTTACGGCTACAGGAATCCTGCCAATACACCAAAGTTCGCCCCCGATTTCCGCGACGCGCCGACTTCTGCCCAGAACAAGAAAAACACCAATAAAAAATCCTCAACAGGCAGGATTTGTTCCTCCATCACAGGCATTCTTACAAATGAAATCGGCAAAACTAAAAACAAGACAAAATTAAGCATTCTTCAAAGCGGTTTAAAGTACGCCAATGAGGTTTGTGATGCGGGCGGCGTCCTGGATTTAGTCAAAATCACAAAAGGTCTTCCTGAAAAAGACAAGTTAAGGATTTCGCAAAAAACAAATTCCGCTCTTTTTGACGGCAAGGGGGATCTTCCCGACAAAGATTTCGGCCCCGATTCCTCCAACCCTGTCGCTTTAACCGGTAAGGGCGGCTCGGTCGGCGATTTAAAAGCGTTCGAGCCGGATCTCAATAAAGTGGGCCCTGTGACAGACTTTAGTCTGAATAAACCAACCACCCTGTTGGCGTCCGCGAAGATCGCCGCTTCAACGCAAAAAGCCGAAGCGGTTTTAAACCCGGGATATGACGAATGCGTAAAGCTTCGTAACGCTGCAATAGAAATATTAGATAAGGAAATCAAGATGTACGAAGATGGTGAGCTGATTTACCAGAACGTATTGAAGGCATTAATGAAGGGAGAGGGGGCCTGTGCCCCAGCGTCAGTCGCCTTAAATCCAGAAGATTGCAGTGACGCGATTAGTGCGGCTAATGATGGTATTACGAATATGCAGGCAGGGATAGCCAATGCACAGGCCAAGAAGAATGATCTTCCGACAGAAATAGAAAGCTGCGGCTGTTCCCCAGGGCTAACCCCGACGGACGGAACATGTAAAGCGGAACCAGAGGCCAAGCCTGATGAGTTGGAAATACATGAATTCCCGTATGGCGTAGTAGGGTTGATAGGTGTAATTGCAGGACTCCTCGGAGCTGCGCTAATCGCAGGAAAAATTTTTGGTCTTGGTTGGTTGGTGTTAATAATAGGTGCAATAATATCTATTTTGGGTCCCATAATAGGTTTTGAAATATATAAACGTTGGGCAAAAAGACGGGTTGTAAAAAATGAAAAGATGAAGATAAAAAGAGCTATTGATGCGGCCAAGGGCTTGATGACACTATCCGAACTTCAAAATGCGGGGCTCGTTGCAGAAAATGATGCGCTAAGAAAGATGGGCTTCACTGATGAAGATATAAAAGAGCTGGAGGATTACGCCAAAAATAAATGAATCTTGAAAATAAACTTAGCCAGAAAGAAATTAATTATTTAAACCGGAAATTTAGAATTACTCGCAACAACTGGATGTTCTATGGGATCATTTCAGGATTGGGCCTATTTACAATCTATGTGATTCTGCATATAGTATTTTTCGGTTGCTATGCGGATATTGGCACATTCAATGTTGGTGTGTTGAGCTTTATTGATATTGGCTTATTTTACGTGTATCTTGGTTTAACTCCTTATTTGTTTATGATCTTTGAGTTTATGATGCATAGAAAATTTATGCTAATAATTGACGGACTTCAGATGACAAATTTGGAAACCGTTGTTTTGCAAGATGAAGATTATAAATTTTTACAAGGTCTTTCCTTATGGCTAAATAAAAAATCATGGCGTTTCTGGACTCCGATAATAACACTGCTTTTATTAACTGAAATCGGCCGCGAGATATATGTTGACTGGGGATTTAGAGCTGATAGCTTGATGTTTATAGCTTTTTTATTTCCAACTTTGAGTATTCTTTTCCTTATTATGGAATCCTCTAAAATGATAAAAATAATAGAAAAGATATACGGCGCTTCCATTCAACTGGAAACAAGGCAAGAACAATGAAAAATTATTACATTTTATTGTTGCTTTTTTTAAGTTTCTCATTATTTACTGTATTGCCTTCTGATTTAGTGGCCGCAAATAATGACGAAAAAGCAGATATTGCAAAACTTATCAAAGAACTTGAAGATAAAGACCCTAAGATTCGTAAAAATGCAGTGAAAGAAGTACGAGGTGTTTTCCGCATTATACACAGTTCAAAAGAAATAACCAAAGAATTGGAGTTGGAACTGATAAAAGCAGTGGAAAAGCGTTTAACTGACAGTGAAAAAAGCATTCGCTATTTTACTGCGTCAGACTTATTATATCTTGACATATATCATGATGTTTCTACTGACAGAAACTTAATAATAAGCCTTTGTATTGAAGCATTAAATGAAGCATTGGTTGATGCAAATTTAGATTCAAAGGTTATACAACGAATTATACTTTATATAGGAAACTTCAAAGAAAAGTTGGGAGAAAAAAAAGACAAAATAATATTGGCATTAAAAAAACATTTAAACAACAAAAATAAACATATCCGCTATGCTGCCGCAGCAACTTTAGGGAAACTTGCTTATGTAAACAACAAGGATTTAATAATGCCGGTTTTTATTGAAGCATTATTTGACACTGATAAAGATGCAGCAATTTCCATACATTCCAAGGCAGAAATCATACAAGCTTGTAAATCTATCGGTCCTGACGCCAAAGAAGCTCTCCCCGGACTTGTACACGCAATAAAAAATGAAATAAAAAAATCGGGCGGTGGACTAATAATGCTTCCACCAATTTATATAAAAGCCCTGGAATCTGTTACAGGCCATCCGATAATTCTCATTATAATAAATGACATTTCAACATACCCGGTGGTAAATCTTTTTATTGCATTTTGTTTTGCTTTGATTTTCCGGTGGAGCATTAAATTAAGGGAAAAAGGCAAAAAAGTGTTCCACTGGTTTCTTCCCGTTCCTGTTTTGTTTTATACATGTTATTGCATCTATAATATAGTTGCCGGAATAAACAGCAGTTTTGAACTCATGCACAATTATAAAATTTTTATATTTTTTTTATCAATCGGCTTTATTCCCTGGTTAATAAGCCGGGGAATTATATGGATGCAGGATAAGAAAAAAACACAATCTGCGTCTTGACGAAATATTGATTCATTCGTAAAAAGTCCCAAATGGTAGCCGCAGGCTTTAGCCTGCGATAAATATGAAACCATTTTCCGACGAGAACGCAGGCTAAAGCCTGCGGCTACAACGGATTAAAAAGCAATAATTTTTAAAAAATGGACTTTTTATGGGAGAGCCAAATATTGCCATTGGAGCGGCCAAAATCCTACCGGCCAGCGCGGACATTATTTATGTGAGGCTCAGTAAGCCCGTATGTTTACCATAAAAAAGATCTTTCACATCTCCTACGGGCACCAGCTGTTCGGCTACCGGGGAAAATGCGCCAACCTGCACGGCCATAACGCAAGGATAGAGGTCGTGATAAAAGCCGAGAAGCTGAACGCGCAGGACATGGTGATGGATTTCACCGTGCTCGGCGCAAGGGTGAAAAAATGGCTGGACGCCAATCTGGACCACAAGGTCCTGCTCTCGTCGAAGGACCCGCTCCTCAAAACGCTCCAAGCCAAAGGCCAGAAATGTTTTGTCACCGAAGCCAGTCCCACCGCCGAAGTCCTGGCGCGGCTGATTTTCGAAGCCCTAAAAAAACAGCACCTCCCCGTAAAAAAAGTCTCTTTCCAGGAAACCGAAACCTCCACGGCAAGTTACAAGGAATAGAAGGGATTTAGATGGAAATTTTACAGATCGACAAGGCGCTCGGCGGGTTCTACACCTTGCTGCTCACCTGTGCCCTGGTGGTAGCCCTGCTCTCTGCGGGGGGAGTGATCTGCAAGGACATCAGGAAATGGTTTTTGCGCGCCGGCAAATATGTGCTGGCCGCTGGCGTCGTCGGCCCGTTCCTCGTAAGCGGGCTGTCCGCGAACCGTGAAGCGGGCAGCATGGCGGGCCTCTTCGTAGGGATCATACTCATCCCGGCCGGCCTCCTGCTGCTGATGATAGGCGTATGCATGCGCAAGCCGCGGGCCGCCCCGCCGCCCCTGCCCCCGGACGAAACCGATTCACAACCCCCGTCCCC
The DNA here is from genome assembly GCA_018829985.1 of Elusimicrobiota bacterium. GTDB lineage: Bacteria > Elusimicrobiota > Elusimicrobia > Elusimicrobiales > UBA9959 > JAHJSU01. The sequence continues at coordinate 10,966 of JAHJSU010000210.1, forward strand.
CAAACCGCCCGCCCCGTTGCCACCCCGTTAATTCCGGTAAATGCAAAGATACCTTTTCTACCTTTTCTCTTCAAATCCCCCCGCGCCCCCTCCGCCCCCGCCAAACAGTCCGGCGCTGTGCCCGCCGTGTTGTATTGGCGGGGGTCCGCCGAGATGTTTGGCGGAAAACAACCGGCGGACAGGCTTTGCTAAAAGGGGGG
>JAHJSU010000211.1 GCA_018829985.1 Elusimicrobiota bacterium
AAGGAAGGGATCTGGGCCGGCGCGAAATACCTTTCCGAGTCCATGGCTTCAAAAAACCTGCCGGGCCGGGTCAAAAGGTTTTTAAGGGGCGCCGGCCGGGATTTCAAGGGCGGGTATGAATCCTGGATCTCTTATTTCAGCGGGGAGGAGAAAGCCGGGCTTTACGGCGCCGGACTGATGCCGGTTTTAAGCCGGTCACCGCATTCCCTGCAGGGAAAATTGGATGGTCCCGACGATATTTTCGCCTTTGAAATAAGGAACTATCTGCCGGACGATCTTTTGTGCCTGGCCGACAGGACTTCAATGGCCAATTCGCTTGAACTGCGCGTCCCGTTCCTGGATATCCGCCTGGTGGAGTTTATGGCCGGGGCCCCGCTGGCGCTTAAGACGCGCGGGTTCAACCTGAAATACCTGCTCAAAAAAGCCATGGCCGGCAAATTGCCCGCCGGGACGATAAGCGCCGGCAAGATGGGGTTCCAGGTGCCGCTGGCGCGCTGGTATAACGAGGAGATAAAAGATTTCGCCCACGAGGTGCTGAGCCCCTCCGCTTTAAGAAAGAGCGGCTATCTGAACCCCGCGTATATCGCGCTGCTTTTAAAGAGGCATGAGAGCGGCCGCAGAAACCTGAGCGACCAGATATACGCCGCTATGATGTTCGAGCTTTGGCTGATGAACGCCGCAAAACCAGTCACCAGTAACCAGTCACCGGTAACCAGTGAACGGGAGGCCGTGCCGGAAGTTTCGGTCCCCCCGGGCCTGGGGGGACGCCCGCTGACCGTTCTGGTCTGTTCCGACATAATCCCGTGCGACGAGGCGGGCGGCTCCGGCCGGGTGGCCTGGGAAACGGCCCTGCGGATCCTTAAACGAGGACACAAGGTGCTGGTGCTGACCAAGGGAAGCGCGGGGAAAAAAGATTTCGAGGTTATAAAAGGAGTGGAGATCTACCGGTACCGTGCCAATCCGCTCAGGGCCCGCGCAATGGTCCGGAGGATACTGGAAACGCATAAAAGGATAGACGTGCTGGAACTGCATCACCCCTACACGGCTTTTTGGGCGCTCCGGCTGCTTAAGGGAGTGCCCGCGGTTTACAACTTCCACTCGCCCTGGGCGGAAGAATTCCTGATAAGGAGCGGCGACCTCAAGCTTAACGCGGTCGGCAAAGCGCTGGGGGCAGCGGTCAGGAAGCTTATGGAGCGCGGGGTGCTGAAATCCTCAAAGGCTATTTTAAACGCCAGCGCCTTCATGGCGGACAAACTGCGCTCCGCCCATGGCCTTGAGTCGAGGATAATACCGCTGGGCGTGGATACGCGCAAATTCATGCCCGCGCCCGACACCGCGGCCGTCAGGGAAAAGCTCTGTATACCCCGGGACAGGTTCGTCATCTTTACCGTCAGGGACCTGGTCAGCCGGATGGGCCTGGAAAACCTGGTGGAAGCGGCCGCGTCCGTGGCGAAAAAAGAGCCGGGCGCGCTTTTCATCATAGGCGGCCGCGGTTATCTCCGGGAGAAGCTCGAGCGCATGATCGCCAGACGCGGGCTTTCCGGCCAGGTCAGGCTGGAGGGATATATTCCCGAGGAAAAACTGCCGCTTTATTACCAGTGCACGGACCTTTTTGTGCTGCCGACGCGGCTGCTGGAAGGCTTCGGCCTGGTGACGCTGGAGGCCCTGGCCTGCGGCACGCCGGTGCTGGCTACCCCGGTGGCGGCCAACGTGGAGGTGCTGGGCGGGTTCGACAAGTCCCTGCTTTTGAAGAGCGAAGCGCCGGCGGACATCGCCGGCGGGATACTCGCCTTCATGTCCGGCTATCCGGCGCGCCGCGCCCAATTGCGCGCCGCGTGCCGGCAGTTTGTGGAGCGGAACTATTCCTGGGAAAAGTACGCGGATGAAGTGGAAAAAATCCTGTATGAGATCGGAGGGACCGATCATGCGTGACGCGAACTGCCCCGCCTGCGGGGCCGGAAAGGCGGCCGCTTTTAAGCCGAACATGCACCGGTGCGCGGCCTGCGGCTTGGTCTGGCTGGATCAGAAATATTCCGGCGCGCCTGTCTATGAAAAGGGGATGGAGAAAAACATCTACGGAGGGGGAAAGTCGGCCCTGTTCCGGCGGTGCCTCAGGACGCTGGCGGAGCGGTTCCCTTCCCGCGGGAAGCTGCTGGACGTGGGTTCGG
>JAHJSU010000212.1 GCA_018829985.1 Elusimicrobiota bacterium
AACGGTTTGTTGTCTGATTTCTTTCGTGTCTTTGTGACTTTGTGGCTGAGTAGTAACGATTTTTATGATTAAACATGATCTGCGTCCATCCTATTCATCTGCGTCATCTGCGTTCCATGTATTACTGCTGAGCAGTTACCTATAATTAATTATAGGCTTTTAGAAGTGCGCGGTCAAAAACCGCGAATGGCGCGAATAAAGGGAGCGAATTTCGCGAACGCGGCGTAAGGAGGCAATAAGCCATGGACTTTAAACAGACGTTATACAAGAGATTGGCAAAGTACGCCGGGGTGGACACCAAAAGCGACGAGGCGGCAAAAACATACCCGTCGTCAAAAGGCCAGCTGGTCCTGGGCAGGATGCTGGCCGCCGAACTTAAAACCATAGGCGTAAAAAACGTCAAGCTGGATAAATACGGCTACGTGACCGGAACGATCGCGGCGACGGCGAAGGGGAAAACGCCCGTGATCGGTTTTCTGGCGCACCTGGACACCGCGCCCGACGCGAGCGGCAAAAACGTGAAACCGCGGCTCCACAAAAAATACGCCGGCGGAAATATTCATATCAGCAAAAAACTGGGCGTTATCCTGACGCCCAAAGACTGCCCCGAACTTTTAAAATGCAAAGGGCAGGATCTCGTAACCGCTTCCGGCGACACGCTGCTGGGCGCGGACAATAAAGCGGGCCTCGCCATAATAATGACAGCGGCCGAACATCTGATAAAGCATCGTGAGATCAAACACGGCGCGATAAGGATAGCCTTCACGCCCGACGAGGAAGTGGGCCGGGGCGTCAAATATTTTAATGTTAAAAAATTCGGGGCGGATGTCGCCTACACCTTTGACGGCGATGTGGCGGGAACCATCGAAGAGGAGACTTTCAACGCCGACGGCGTGAAGATAGACATCAAAGGCAAGAGCGTCCACCCCGGCACGGCGAAGGACGCGCTGGCCAACGCCGCGCGCATCGCCGCCGACATAGTGGCCGCCTGGCCGGAGAACCGCCTGCCGGAAACCACGGAAAAGAGGGACGGCTTTATAATGTTCACGGACATAAAGGCTGAAATAGAAAAAGCCGGGATCTCCGGCATCGTGCGGGAGCACGACCTTGGAAAGCTGAAAAAACTCGAAAAACACCTTGAAGCCATCGTGGCGGAAAAGCGCGTCAAATATCCGCTGGCCGAAATAAAGCTTGAGTTCAAAGAGCAGTACCGCAATATGGGCCGGGTAATGGCGAAGCACCCCGGGGCAATGGCGAACCTTGTCGCGGCGGTAAAAAAAGCGGGGCTTGCGCCGCATATAAAGCCGGTCAGGGGCGGGACGGACGGCGCGCGGCTGTCGTTCATGGGCCTGCCGACGCCGAACGTATTTACAGGCGGCTACAATTACCACGGCCGCTATGAGTGGATCTCGCTTGACGGGATGAACAAATCCGCCGAGGTCCTGCTGAACCTCGTCCAGGAATGGGCAAACCCGAAAAATTAGTTAATTTTTTCGGGAAGGCAGGGGTATTCGCCGGAGGGTAATCCTCAAGCGGCGCCCGCATATCCGCTCACTATATTATGAATGTTATTATATCTTAAAAAAAAAGTATCATTTCTGTAACAAGATAGTGCTATCCTTTCTAGAATGTCGCAACGCTGGACAGCTTGATGACAAACTACTTTATCCTTTTACACGACAGGACGCTGGGCCCGGTTACGGCGGCTGAGGCCGTGGGCCTGCGCGGCTTCACCCTGGAAACAGCCGTAAAATATTCCGACTCCGCTTCCGCCGGCTGGATCGCGGCGGGCGAGGCGCCGGAGCTGGTCTCCGCCTTCAACCGCCTTTATCCTGACAATCCAGCGGACAAGTCGGAGTCTTCCTCTAACGAGGCAAAGGCGCTCGGCGAGCTTGGCGATAAGGTGCAGGTGTTGTTTTCAGAGGCATCTTCCAAAATAAGCGAGATAAGCCGGGAAGAGGAAAACCTGAAGGATTCTTTCGCGGTTCTGCGCGGCAGCCGGGAGCGCGAGAAGGACCGCCTCCCTGCAAAATGGAAAGATGTGGCGGACTCTATCAAGGCAACGCTCGCCATGCTGAAATCCTCCGAGGAAGAGATTCGTGATCTGGTAAGGGAACACAGAGTGCGGTTTCACGAAGCCAGGCTTATGGAGGAGCAGGGCGCGCCCCGCCTTAAGGAGCCCCGGAAGCTCGCCGAGGAGTATAAAAGGGAACTGGAAAATAATTTGGAACGCGCTTTTGTGGAGTTAAACCGCCTGGGGGATGTCAGGATGAAAGCCTGGGAAACGGATATGCGCGGCCGCCTGGAGGGTGAAATTTCCGCCGAAAAAGAAAAACATGCCCAGTCGCTTGCAGCGTGGACTAAAGGGTTTCATAAATTGCTGAAAAAGGCGACCTACGCCGGGCGTGGCGCGCTTAACCATGAAGTCCGAAAATTCCGGGAAACGCTCGCCCGGGATCTGAATGCCACCGCCCTGGAGGCCGGCAAAGCCCTGAAGGCCGAGAGCGCCGATCTGCGCGGGAAACTGGCGCGTGAGACGGAAAAGTTCTCCGCCGCCAGGGAGGCGCTTACCCGCGAGCTGAATGCCGCCGCCAAAGCCGAGAGCGCCGATCTGCGCGGGAAACTGGCGCTTGAGGCGGAAAAGTTCTCCGCCGCCGGGGAATCGCTCATCCGCGAACTGAATGCCGCTGCCCTGGAGGCCGGCAAAGCCCTGGAAGACAAAGGCGTTAAAGTGCGCGAGGAACTCTCGCTGATGATGGGAAAGTTCCCCGCCGTCGTGGACGGGCTGATATGGGAATCGCGGGAGAAAACCTGGACCGAATTGGAGAAAAAGCTGAAGAGCGAAATTCCAGGCGTCTACGCCGGCATCCGCGCCGCGCTTAAGAAAGAAGCGGCCGACAAGATTAAAATTTACACGGACATGGCGGCCGCGGAGCTGGAGGCCGGACGCTGCGCCGTGCTGGCGGAACTCCAACCCAGGTGGGAAAAGCTTTCCTCCGCTATGGCGGCGGAATTTAACGAGAGCCTGCGCGATTTTAAGAGAAGAAAAGAGGAGGATTTCAGCAAGGTCCTGTCCGAGCAGGCTGCGGAGCTGGAATTTCTCAGCCGGGAAACCCGCGCAAAAATGGAAGGCGTTTCCTCTGAATTCCTCGGCCGGATAGCGGAGATGAAGGCCTGGCTGGAACAAACCGCCGGCGAGCTGGCCAAGACGCGCGAAGCTGTTGACGCGGCGGGGGCAAAAGGATCCCAGGCCGACGAACTGCTGGGAGAACGCATCATGGAACTGGAGCGCAAGATTACAAAAGAAATGCTGAACAGGAAGGAGGGGACGGTCAGGTCCGAGATCCCGGTGATAATCGGAACTCAGAAAGGGGCACAGGGCGGCAAATCCCCGGCGCCCGGCGCAGTTCCCCTTTACCGCGAAAGATACTCCCTGAAAGACAACTTTACCCTCGCGGCGGCCCTTATCGCCGCGCTCCTCTCGATCCTCGCGCTTCTGGCAAAGTGAGTAAAAATTTTTGCCGCAAAAATTTTTGATGCGAATAAAAAATAAACTTATACTGCAAAGCGCTGTTCTGCTCGGATCCGCCCTGGCGGGGGCGGATATATTTTTTTATATGTCCGAAAGGAAACACCTGCTGGCCGAGGAGGCCGCTGCCCAGGGCGCGGCGGCCGTGAAGTTCTCAAACGTGTCCGCCGAGTGCATACTGGGCGGGAACGACATCTTTCTGGTGAATTACACCAGAATGGCAATGGAACAATCCCCCGGCCTGCTCTGGGCGGCCGTTCTCGACTCCGGGGGAAAATATCTGTTTCATTCCGATCTGACGCGGGGGGACACCGGGCTTATCGGGAAAAGCGCCTCCGCAAGCCTGGCGGCCTATGCCGTTAAGGCAACCAGCGTTTCGTTCAGGGACACTGAGTCCGGCGCCGAGAAAGCGCGCGTGTGGTTTTACCCCGTCGCCCACCAGAAGAAGCTCCTGGCCGTCGCCGTCCTCGCCTATGACCGGACAATGCTGGAAAATAAGCTGTCCGCGATCCTTTCCGCCAGCCATAAGAGATTCCTGTGGATAGCGGCCGCCGTGCTGCTGCTCGGGATAACGGCGTCAATTTTCCTGGCGGTTTACTTCACGCTGCCCGTCAGGAAACTCTCGGAAGGCGCCGCGGCCATCGGCGAGGGCAACTGGGATTTCAGGATAGACCTGGGAAGCAGAAACGACGAACTGGGCATACTGGCCGGAGAATTCAACGAGATGGCGGCCAGGCTCAAAACACTTGACGAGCTCAAAAACGGGCTCATCCACCACGTGTCGCACGAAATACGCAATCCGCTCGGCGCCATAGACGGCTATCTCAAGCTGTTTTCAAGGTCTTTCGCGGGCCTGAGCCGGGAGCAGGAAGAGTACGTGAGGATAATGCGCTCAAACCTGGCCCGCCTGAACGCCCTGGTGGACGATATCCTGCTTCTGGCCGCGCTGGAAGCCGGCCAGATCCGCTACGATTTCCGGCTTTGCCCGCTTTTGGAAACCGTCCGTTCCGTGGCGGAGCTTTTCGCGGCCAGCACGCTGGAGAAAAACATAGCGCTGGATTGGGACGTGCCGGAAAAGCTGACGGTCAGAATGGACCCGGAAAGGATACGGCAGGTGCTGGTCAACCTCACGGCTAACGCCGTCAAATACACGCCCGAAGGCGGAGGCATAAGGATAGGCGCCCAGGAATGGAACGAACTGTCGCAGGTGAGGGTTTCCGTGATGGACACGGGCCCGGGCATAGCGCCGGAAAAGATACAGACGCTCTTTCAGAAATTATCCAGGGCCGACGACGCGCGGACCCGGGGAAAAGTCAAAGGGACCGGCCTGGGGCTTTATATCTCCAGGCAGATAGTGGAGGCGCACGGGGGCGCCATCTGGGCGGAATCCGGGCCGGGAGAGGGAAGCGTATTCTCTTTCAC
>JAHJSU010000213.1 GCA_018829985.1 Elusimicrobiota bacterium
TGGGGCGTCCCGGCCAACCCGAAGCCGGTTGAATTATCCCAGCCGGACGGGACCAGAATTAAAATCTCGCTTAAAGGCGATGAGTTCTATCATTGGAATGAAGACGATAAGGGCTACACCGTTTTCAAAGACACCGCGACCCGGAACTGGGTTTACGGCGAAAAAGACGCCGACGGAACCGTCAGAGCCGGCAAATATAAAGTCGGCGCTCACGACCCTGCGACAATAGGGCTTCAAAAGCATCAACTTGACGTCGAAAAGGTCAAACGCGGAAAGACCAGGCGCGCTGAAAGGGATTCCTCTTCGCCTTTTCATGTTTGGGGGCCCCGGACCGTTACCGGAGCCCAGTCGCCGGCAGTCCCCGCCAAGGTACCCATATTGACCGGCACCATGAAAAATCTGGTGATTCTGGCCAGGTTCGCCGGCGAGGCCGCCACCTATACCCAGGCCCAGTTCGACAGCCTGTTCAACCAGATAGGATACACCGGGGGCGGGGACGGCGCCGTCGGCTCGGTGAAAGATTATTACAACGAAGTCTCATACAATAAGCTCTCGGTTGATTCTACGGTTTCCGTGTGGGTCACTCTGCCGCAGACCTACGACTACTATGGGCAAAACGATGCGTATGGCTGGGACCTCCGTCCCAGAGAGATGGTGCGAGACGCTATAGACGCGCTGGAAGCCGCCGGATTTGATTTTGCCACGGTTGACGGCAATGGTGACGGCGAGGTGGACGGTCTTACGATCATACACTCCGGCAGAGGCGAGGAATTGACCGGCAACGACCCGGATTACATCTGGTCCCACCAATGGAGCCTTGGCGCCCTTGCGGTAACCTATGACGGGGTAACAATGGATATGTACCATACCGAGCCGGAAGTCCGGGGCTGGGACAGCACTTCTTCCACCTGGGGCATAGTGCGCATAGGCGTCATCTGCCATGAAACCGGCCATTTCCTCGGCCTGCCGGACCTTTATGATTATGGCTATGACAGTCAGGGGGCCGGCGACTTCTGCCTGATGGCCGGCGGCTCCGGGAACGGTGACTACGGGACCTCGCCGGCGCATATGAGCGCGTGGTGCAAAAAAACGCTGGGCTGGGCCGCGGCTACGCAGATCTCCCCCGCTATCACCCCTTATTCCCTGCCCCGGATAGAGGACAATGACGGCGCGCTCTATCTTTTGAGAGATCCCGCTTTTCCCGCCAATGAATATTTCCTCGTTGAGAACAGGCAGGGCTACGGCTTTGACTCGGCCCTCCCCGGAACTACCAGGGGCGTGCTGATCTGGCATGTGGACGAAAGCATGCCGGATAACGACGACCAGACGCATTACATGGTGGATCTGGAGGAGGCCAGCGGAACACAGCACCTTGCGCAGAATACGAACGCCGGTAACGACCAGGACTACTTCCGGCTGGGCAATAATACCGGTTTCGGGGACAGCACAACTCCGAACAGCATAAGTTATCCTCCGGGGTCATATAATCTCAACCGGCTAATGCGGGATATTTCGGCGAGCGGCAACCCGATGAGCTTTTATCTGGACGACCCGACCCCTCCCGCCAATATCGCTAACGTCTATGACGGAACGACTCCCGGCGTTGATATCGCCAAAACCGGTTCATCAACGGAGTTGTCGGCGAACTGGACCGCGTCCGGCGATCCGGAAACCGGCATCGCAAAGTATTATTATGCCATAGGCACGACCGCCGGCGGGACGCAGACGCGCGGCTGGACGGATAACGGCGTTGCGCTGTCAACCACGGCAGCCGGGTTAAGCCTGACGAACGGGGACACCTATTATTTCAGCGTCAAAGCGGAGAACGGCGTTGGTTTGCAGTCCACAGCCGCCAATTCCAACGGCCAGTGGGTAGATACGGCCATACCGCTCAATGTTCCCTATGTCTATGACGGGACCGGGGCGGATATAGATTATGTTTCTTCCACGCGCACGCTTTCGGCCAACTGGGGCGCGTCAGCTTCCGGCGACGTCACGAAGTACTGGTACGCCATCGGCACGACCCCCGGCGGCACGGAGGAACTCGGCTGGACGGATAACATCCTGGCGCTGAGCGCGACCAGGTCCGGGCTCGGCTTGAGCGAAGGCGCGACCTATTATTTCGCCGTCAAGGCGCAGAATACCGGGGGCTTTGAATCAGGCATTACGGTTTCAAACGGCCAGAAGGTGGATGTCACCAGCCCCGCGGCCGGAGTGCTGATAACTTCGTCCACCGGCGCGGTCAAAACGGGGGCTTTGACCCTTAAGCTGATAGTGAATGAAACCAATATCCTGGCAGGCACGCCCGTCCTGACTTTCACTCCTTCGGGCGGCACGGCCCAAAACGTCGCCTTGAGCTATCTTGTGTCGTCCACCTGGACCGGCTCCGGTTACATCGAGTCTTTTCTCTCTACCGGCACGGCGGCGTTTAATTTCAGCGCCGCTGATTTGGCAGGCAATACCGGCTCCGTCATTACAGCCGGCGGGACTTTTCTCATAGACACAGCCGTAAGCGGGATCTCGGGCGGCGCCGTGGTCAACAGCGACAGCTCCACCGTCGTCGTGCCGGCGGGCGGCTACAGCGGCAGCCTTGTGGTAAGCATCTCAACGGTTTCAGTTTCCCGGACCGCTGCCGCGGATGCCGCCACTTACGACTCGTATCCGGTGTACACAAGCAATCTGACGCGCGAGTTTACGGCCAAAGACGCCGCTACCGGCGCACCTGTGCCCGATTTTGACGCTCCGCTGACCATAAAACTCTGCTATCCGGACGCCGATAATGACGGACACATAGACGGCAATTATATCGCGGAAAACCTGGCCCGGCTGTACCTGCTGGATGAAACTTTAAATACGTGGACGCCCGTGACAGGCGCTATACCCTACCCCGGCGGCAACTATATTACGGCCCAGACCTCTCATTTTTCCGTTTATAGTATAAGGGTCATTGATACGTCCAAGCTTGGCATGACCAGCATAAAGGCGTATCCAAATCCCTGTTATTTTGATAAATCGCCGTTTACGCTGACCATAGCCGGTATGCCGCTGGATGTTTCCGAGCCGCGGATATATATTTATAACGCGGCCGGCGAGCTTGTGAGAAGCCTTGCGAAAGGCGACGGCATAGACGCCGTGAATAAAGCGGTCTGGGACGGGAGGAACAAGGGCGGGAGCAGGGCCGCAAGCGGGCTTTATATTTATGTGGTGCGTACGGCCAATTACGGCAAAGCGAGCGGCAATTTTTATGTTTTCTGGTAACCTATGACGAAGCGCGTTTGTAAATATTCGGTGAACCCATTATTTGCTCCTGTAGTGGCAAAGCTTGCTTTGCTCTTTTGCGCAGAGCAAGCTCTGCAACTACATACCGGGCGACGAGAACCTACGAAAGATACACGGGTTCACCGGGTATTTACGAGTGTTTTATTGGCCGCGGTATTGATGATCGGTCCGGCGCTCAGGCTTTACGCCGGCGCCGGGACCGAGGCCGCGCCGTTCCTTAAGATAGACGCCGGCGCCAGGGCCGCCGCCCTGGGCGGGGCTTTTTCCGCCATCGCCGACGACGCTTCCTCCGTGTTTTATAACCCGGCCGGTCCGGGATTTATGACCAACGACGATATAATGCTTTCGCATAATGAATGGATAGCGGGCTTAAAGAACGAGCATTTCGCGTATGTCCATCCGCAAAGCGCGCGCCTGACCTTCTTTACGGGGCTTAACCTTCTTATAAGCCCGGCCATGGATAAATATGACATAAGCGGCGTCAAAACCGGCAGTTTCTTCGCGGGCGACGGGGCCTTGAGCGCCGGCGCGGCCTGGGCGTTCACCGACAGCTTCTGCGGCGGGCTCGCCGCCAAGGGCGTCTATCAGCAGGCGGATAAGGAAAAAGCCTGCGCCTACGCGGCGGACCTCGGGTTTGTCAAAAAATATGAATATCTAAAGCTTGGCCTGGCGGTTCAGAACCTGGGAACGCCGCTGAAGCTTTACAAGGAAAGTTTCGACCTGCCGCTTACCTTCAGAGGCGGCGCGGCTTACCGGCTTAACGACATGTTTTGGCTCGCGGCGGACGCCGTGCAAACCGGGGGCGGGCTCGTTTTTGCGGGGGGAGCGGAGGGCGAACTCGTGGTGACGCCCACGGAAACGGTTTTCGCCAGGGCGGGTTATAAAAGCGGCAGGAGCAGGAACGCGGGCGCCGGCATTTCGGCGGGGGTGGGCTTGAAGAGCGGGGAACTCCGCTTCGATTACGCATTTGCGCCGTTCGGCGATCTGGGCGACAGTCACAGGCTGACCGTTTCTTTTAAATTCGGCAGCGACAGGGAATACCTCAGCCGGGAGAAAAAACTCCGCCAGATCTACCGCAAGAGCGAAGCCGTGCCGAAGGGAAAACAGGACCGGCCCGCGGAGGGCAAAAGCAAAAAGAAGGCGCCGCCCAAAAAAGAAAATTATTTTATGTGGTAGTAACCGAAAATTGCAATTGAAGTCGTCTCCAAGCTTGGAGGATATCTCCAGCAATTTTCGGAAGGCTAAAGGATAAAGGCTAAAGGATGAAGGAAGAGATACAGCGGATACAAGCCTATGGCAGTGCCGTATCAGGGCCTATGGCCTATAAACGGCCAAAAGGTTTTTTCCGGCCTTAAGCCTTTATCCTTCATCCTTTATCCTTCCCGGAAAATTTGTAACTACTCACCACAGAGGCACAGAGGGCACGGAGTTTTATGGAAATAACCCTATTAGCAGTTTTATTGTTACTACTCAGCCACAAAGTCACAAAGACACGAAGGAAATCAGACAATAAACTGTTTAATCCATAAACTTTCTTTGTGCCTTGGTGTCTTAGTGGCTGAGTAGTTACTAAAAATCAGCGTTATCAGTGTTTTATATTTTACTCAGCCACAAAGTCACAAAGACACGAAGGAAATCAGACAATAAATTGTTTGATCCCCCCCTATTTCTTCTTCACGCTCTGAAAGAGGCTTGTATTCCATAACTTTCTTTGTGCCTTGGTGTCTTAGTGGCTGAGTAGTTACGAAAATTTAATTAAATTTTCCGGGATAAGCAGTTCCCGCCATTGTCCGGCTGTTTTTGACAGCTCAAAATCCTTTGCCCTTTCAAGACCGGACCGCGCGTAGTTTTCACGCGCGGTTTTGTCGTTTAAAAGCGCCAGGGCGGTTTCAGCCCACAGCTCCTCTGCCGGCTCAAGCGGGGTGGAGGCGCGGCGCCTGAAACCGGACAGCGGAGGCATCAGAACGCCGTGAGGGGCCGGCTCGGGGGTCCGGGTCTGGAATTCAAAAGGCGTATCAGGGGCCAGTATTTCCCTCGGTCCGGAAGCGCAATCCGAGGAGATGACGGGAACGCCCGACGCCATAGCTTCAACGAGGGCGTTCGGGAAGCCTTCCCAGAGCGAGGTGAACAGGAAGAGCCGGGCATGCGCCAGGAATTTATATGGGTTTTCCTCGAACCCCGGGAAGTAGACGTCAAAGTTTTCCAGTGCTCCGGCCCCTGTCTCCTGTTCCCTGTTCCCTGACCTCCGGCCTCTGAAAGTCTTGAAGCCCAACTCCTCGCTCAGACGCATCAGATAGCCCCTCAGTTCGCCTTCGCCGAACAGCATGAGCGCCGCGTCTTTCCGGGCCGTCTTTATCTTTCTGAACAGCCTTAGCATATGCCATTGTCCTTTGGCGGCGGTCAGCCTGCCGCTGGTCGCCAGGACCGGCCTTTTAAATATCCCGGCATAAGGCGCGGGAAGCGGTTCTTCGGCCTTTTCGGCGATGGCGGTTATATCATAGCCGTTGTTTATTATCCGTATTTTATCCGCCGGGACGGAGAAATTCGAAACGAGGTCGTTCTTGACGCCGTTGGAATTAGCGACGATGACGGAAGCGCGGGGATAAAGCTTTTTTATCAGCGGCTTGAACGCCAGCGCCCTTATACCGGAGAATTCCCTGGAAGGCTGGGTGCGCTCGCAGATCACGGCCCGGTGGCCGGACCTTTCGGAGGCCAGCACGTTCACGAAGTTGGCCCGCTCCATGAAGGACAGTACCGTGTCGCGCGGCCTGGACAGCGCGGCCAGCCGCCGGGCGTAGAGCGGGATGGAGGCGGTCTTCAGGACGGAGGAGGTCGCGGCGTCGTGGTCCGAGAGCGAGAAGGGCGATTCGCCGCCGGTTTCAAGCGTCATGTCCCGCTCCAGCAGGTAAAGCGCGTCGTGCGGGATGTGGGGGGCCAGCGCGGCGAATTGTTTTTCCGCCCCGCCCCTGAACAGCGAGTTTATCAGCAGTTTAACGCCCATCTTAACCTATTATGCCAAAAATCCCGCCTTTTTGAAATAATAAACCAAAACACCCCTCTTTTGCAAAGAGGGGCCGGGGGGAGATTTTTTCATTTCAGTAGCGGGGGCCGGGGGGACGGGCCAGGCGTGGGGTTGCCCATTCCGCCGCGTAGGAAACCCTCCCGTGGTTTCCCCCCGAAACGGGGCCCCCCATCCGCTATGCGGCTCCAGAGCAACCCCACGCCTGGCCCGTGCGGAAATTCCTTTTTTATGGAAATATCCCGCCCTTTAAGATACTTCTATTCCCGCCCACAAGGTCGCAGCCGGGTTTATCTGAATAAAACACCCCTCTTTTGTAAACCCCGCACTTTGGCCCGGTTCCCGAAAAAGTGCGGGGTAACGAGGGGCGGGGGGAGATTTTTTCATTTCAGAGGTGAGAATTGATGCGAATTATAATTGCCAAGTTATGCGGTATCTTATAAAATATGGTTTGACAATAGCCGCCTTTGTTTAAGGAAAAACAAACGCCAACGGAGATAAATAATTCTAATGCCGAAGAAATTTCTTATAGTGTGTTTAATGCCGTTGTTTTTGGCAAATATAAATTGCGGTGAAAAATCCCAAAACCAGTCAGTTGCCCGGAAAAGAGCGGCTATCCGGAGATCAAGTTCAACTTCTACGGAACAAACTTTAAATATTTCTTCCCAGGGAGCGCCGTCAAATTTACCGGTTAGACAGGCGCGGGAAGCCGCATCGCCAAAAGCGGGGGAAATTGAACCGACAGATGAATTCGCCGGCTTAAGAGATAAGATGGTAAAGTATCAGCTCGAAAACCGCGGGGTAACAAATAAAAAAGTATTAAATACGATGCGTAAAGTTCCCCGGCATTTGTTTATTCCGGAACGGAACCGGGACGAGGCGTATGCCGACCATCCGGTGTCAATCGGAAAAGGACAGACGATATCCCAGCCGTATATTGTCGGCTTGATGACGGAACTGCTTGATTTAAAAAGTACCGACAAAGTTCTGGAGATCGGCGCCGGGTCCGGTTATCAAGCGGCGATCCTGGCGGATATCTGCAGGGAAGTCTATACCATTGAAATAATTGAAGACTTGGGTAAAAAAGCGGAAAGGCTTTTATTGGACCTGGGGTATAAGAATATAAAGGTTAAGATCGGAGACGGCTATCTTGGCTGGCCTGAAAAGGCGGCTTTTGACGCGATAATAGTAACCTGCGCCCCTGAAAACATACCTGAACCTTTAATTGAACAATTGGCCGAAGGCGGAAGAATGGTTATCCCGGTAGGCGATTATCCCCGTCAAACACTGAAAAGGATTACCAAAAGAAACGGCAAGCTGAATTACGAAGATATTATCGCGGTTTTATTTGTTCCCATGACCGGCAAAGCGCAAAGAATAAAATAAAAGAATATTTTACACGCCCTTTGGCGGACAATCCGGCCGGTGCATTATTTTGTTTCAAGTTTCTGAAGGCGGGTTTCGTGGTCTTTCAGCTTCTCGTCATGTTCTATGACAGCGTGTCCGCGGAGCGTGTCTTCGCGCTGGTATCTTCTTACATCTCCGGCTATGGAATCCAATAAACTTAAAATACCGTCAATTTTTGATTCTATACGCTTAATATCATCCTTAGTCGCCATCCTTTCTTCCATCTTGACCATATAGACAGAAACGCGTTTAATATCGTCTTTTAGCTCGGTTTTCATCTCCTGCATTTCCGAGCGCAGTTCAGTTTTAGCAGATTCAATATCGCCTTTTGTAGCCGGAGCGGAATTTTCATTATCTTGGTTCATTATTTTACGCCTCTAAACTTATTTTACAATATTCATTGAAAGTGTGTAAGGGTCAAAAGACCTATTACTTATGCGCAGGCCAATAACATTTTCTAAATGAGGAAGCCGGCTATGGTGGCGGTCATGAAGCAGGCAAGCGTGCCGCCCAGCACGGCGTAAAGCCCCAGTTTTGCCAGGTCATGGCGGCGCTCCGGCGCTATGCCGCCTATGCCGCCTATCTGTATCGCTATGGACAGGAAGTTGGAAAAGCCGCAGAGCGCGTAAGAGGCGATAAGAATGGTGCGTTCACTCAGCACCCCGGGGTTGGCTTTAAGGTAAGTGGCCATATTGAAATATGCCACAAACTCATTAAGCACCGTTTTTTGCCCCATCCAGTTGGCTACCTGCTGAACTTCGTTCGACGGTATCCCCATTACCCAGGCCAGCGGCGTAAAGATCCAGCTTAATATCATTTCAAGAGTAAGCTGGGGATATCCCGCCAGGCCGCCCAGCTGCCCGGTAAGAAAGTTTGCCAGCGCTAAGATCGCCATAAAGGCCACAAGGCAGCCGCCCACGTTAAGGGCCAGCTGTACGCCCACAGTGGCGCCGTTGGCCGCCGCGTCTATCACATTGGCGTCGGTTATCTTCAGCTGCATCTTTACCACGCCGCGGGTTTCGGGCACTTCCGTTTCAGGCACGAGGATCTTTGACATTACGAGGGCCGCCGGCGCCGACATTATAGAAGCCGCCAGCAGGTGGCCGGCTATATTGGGCAGGTAGCCCATGAGAATGCCCACGTACGCCGCCATAACGCCGCCGGCTATAGTGGCCATGCCGCCCGTCATTACCGCCATCAGCTCGGAATTGGTCATTTTGGACACATAGGGGCGCACCACCAGCGGGGCTTCGGTCTGGCCCACGAAAATATTGGCGCTGGCGGAAAGCGATTCCGCCCCCGAAGTGCCCATGAATTTAGCCATGATTTTGGCGAAGACCAGCACTATTTTCTGCATGATGCCCAGGTAGTAAAGCACCGCCATCAGCGAGGAGAAAAATATTATGGTCGGCAGCACCTGGAAGGCGAAAAGAAAGCCGAGGGACTCATTATTGATCAGGCTGCCGAAAAGGAATTTCGCGCCTTCGTCGGAGAAGGAGAGCAGTTTAATGATGACGTCGTTCATAAACTGGAAAAATTGGCGGCCCCACGGCACCTTCAGCACTATTACGGCGAAGGTCAGCTGCAGCAGCGTGCCCATGACCACGGTTTTATAGTTTATGGCTTTGCGGTTCTTGCTGAACAGCCAGGCGACGCCTAGGAACACGAACATCCCGAAGAAACTAATAATGCGAAGTGACATAAGCGCTCCTTGCGGCTAGACAGTTGGGCAGCGAGGCGGCTAGGCGGCTAGACGGCGAGGCAGCTTCGCAGAGGAAGAAACAGAAAATATTTTTCTGGCAGCCTAGCCGTCTGGCAGCCTAGCTGTCTAGCGGTTTAGCTGCCCAGCCGCCTAGCCGCCTCGCTACCTGAGTTACAATTATACAATAATCCCGGAATCCGGGGCGGGACGGGCCGGCCGCCAGAGTGCTAACCCGAAAAATTCAGTTGAATTTTCGGGCTAACCCCTATACCCTGGCTTACGGCAGGACGGTTATGGAATTCCTGGGCGCGCGGTAGCGCTCCGGTATCTGCGGCAGGCCGCCGGGCCCGGTCCGCGGGAACGCCGCGAGATAATGCGCCAGGGCCGTCCATTCCTTCACCTCCGTCCTCGCGCCGTCGCCGCCGGCATAGATCACGGCCTCTTTAATGTCTTTGAGCGGGACTCCGTCCGGGCCGAGAGGAATTATCTCAGGCCTGAAGGAAAGAGAAAGATACAGGGCGGCGTGGGCGCTCGTGACCACGCGGTACAGTTTTTCTTTCACGAGCGGCTTATAAGTCCCGTCGGGCTCTTCAAGCGAGACGTCTTTCACCCTGGCGAAAGGGGGGGCGCTCAGGCTCCAGGAGAATCTGACGCCCGAAGTCTCAAGCCTTGCGTCGGGGTTGCTCCGCGCCAGCGTCGTCTCGGCTTCCAGCAGGCGGGCGATATCCGCCCCGCTCAGGTAGAAAGCCGTCAGGGAATGTCCGGCTTTCCCGTCGGCGCCGGCTCCGATGGGAAGGACGCGGAAAACGTCCGGCGTCCGTATCTCCCCCCGGGGCAGTTCGCTTTTGAAGAGACCCAGCGGGATAAAAGCGGCCGCCGCGTATTTATAGGCCGGGCCTTCCGCCGCTTTTACTTCCTCCCTGAACGCGTCCGCCGCCAGGTCTCCCAGCGCGAGCGGCGCGGTGGAATATTCCACGTTCAAAGGCGGGACGAAGGAAAAGGCTGAAAAGGCTATGACGCCGGCAAATTTCAGGCCGTATTCAGCGAGATATAATTCGTCTATCCGGGTTTTCCAGCGGTCTGCCATGCCGGAAATAGCCTCATCCAGCGGCCCGTGACCGGCTTCGATAAGACGGTAAGCCGCAATCCTGAAACCGCCGCCGGGTTTCCGTTCCAGCTTCAGCTCGCCCAGCCACCGCCCCCAGTAGCCGGACGACACTATCAGCGTGTTCCCGACCTTCAGAGGTTTTTTCAGCAGGGTATGCGTGTGGCCGCTGACTATGACGTCTATCCCCGGCACGGCCGCCGCGAGCAGCGAGTCTTCGGACCTCTCCGGAACGGAAGAGGCGCCGGAATGCGAGAGGGCTATCACCATGTCGCAGCCTTCATGCTCCTTCAGCGCCCTGACGGTTTCGGAAGCGGCCGCTATATAATCCGTGAAAGAAATGCCGGGTATGTGGACATAGCCGGCGGCGTCGCGGCCCACAAGGCCGAAAACGCCTATCTTCAGTCCGTTCCTGCTGAAAACCGCGTATTTTTTCACCGGCCAGGCGGCGAACGCCTGTGAGAGGGCCGTTATTCCTGGTTTTTCCCTGGAAAACTCCGTATTGGAAAGGACCAGCTCCGGCCGCGGCGTCTTACGCGCAACTGTCAGCTCCGCCGCCACCGCCGCCGGGCCGGCCTCAAAATCATGATTGCCGAAGGTTACGGCGTCGTAACCCATCAGCGCCATGGCGTTGAGCTCCGGCGCTTCCTGCCCCAGGATGGAGTCAAAAAGCGTTCCGCTGCAGAAATCGCCGGCGTCCAGCAGCAACGTCCCGCCGGGGTTCTTATTGCGCTCTTTCGCGGCCAGCGCCGAAAGGCGGGCGAAGCCGCCGACGGTCTTTCCGCCAGGGAGGCTGAAAGATTCTATGCGGGCGTGGAGGTCGTGGGTAAAAAGGACGGTAATTTGCGGCTGGGGGGCCGCGAAGAGCCCGGCGCGCTGCCACGGCAATGCGGCCGCCGTAATGAGGACTATTAGAAAGATCCGCGAGAGCTTTGTTCCCTGCATTTCCTGGTCACCCACTGAAGGGTTTAAGGGTCTAAGGGTTTGAGGTGTTAAGGGTAAATACAAATTCTCACCCTGAAAACCTTAACCCCTAAAACCCTTCCCCTCCCTATTTCAGCTCCACCGGCAGCTTGCCCTGCGCCTGGATCTCCCCGGCCAGAAGGCCGCCGACGGCCGTCATTCCCGGAACAGTCATGCCGTATATGGCTATCGCGGCGTCGGCTTCCGGGTAGTTGGTCAGGTCGTATGGGTTCATCAGGCTGATCAAGATCGCCGGCTTACCCGCGGCCAGCAGGGCTTTTATGGCTTTTTTCTGATTCCTGTTCTGGGCGCCGGCCCACTGGAAACTGCCTATTATCAGCCTGTCGGCTTTTTGGGCTATGGACAGGGCTTTGCTTACGGCGGCCGCGTTTGGGTTTATCTCAAACACGGACTGCTCCACGCTGTAGCCCCCGGCGGCTAAAGTTTTATAAAGGGCCAGGGCGTTCTCATAGAAACGCGGCGGGGCGAATATTATCACGGCGGTCTTCAGCTCTTTATTTTTAAGCGGCAGAAAGGCCCGGCGGTCGCGCAGTAAAGTGACGGCTTTTTCCGAGAGCGCCTCGGCTATGTTCACGTAAGCTTTGTCAAAAGGGGAGGGAAATGTTCCGGCTTCAAAAAGACCGGCTTCTTTTTTGGCCTCAATGACCCTGTAATAGGCGTCGTTGACCCGGGTTTCGGTAATGACGCCTTTCCTGACCTGGGCGGCTATTTCGTCCCGGGCCTTTCTGAAATCCCCTTTGCCGAGCAGCACCAGGTCCGCGCCGGCGGCCAGCGCCAGGGCGGCGGCTTTATGTATCGGGCGCACGGACGTTATGGCCTTCATGTCCATGCTGTCGGTTATCACAAGCCCGTTAAATCCCAGTTCCTTTTTAAGCAGGTCCACTATGACCGTTTTTGAGAGCGTCGCCGGGTTTTTGGGGTCAAGCGCCGGATAGCGTATATGGGCGGTCATGATGACCGGCGCTTTGAGCTCTATCGCCCGTTTGAAGGGGGGGAGATGCTGTTCCTCAAGCGCGGCGGTGGAGAGGTTTATGACGGGCAGGCGCTTGTGAGAATCTTCCGTCGCCGCGCCGTGCCCCGGAAAGTGTTTTGGGGCGGCAAGTATGCCGGCGGTTTTGAAGCCGTTTATGATAGCCCCGCCTATTTTGGAAACCAGCGCCGGATCGCCGCCTACGGCTCTTATCCCGATAATCGGGTTCTGCGCGCTGGTGTTCACGTCCAGCACCGGCCCGAAGGTCATATTGATGCCGGCTCTTTTCAGCTCGCGGCCGGCCAGGTAGAAAAGGGAGGCGGTGTCGTTCTCGGAATCCGCCGCTCCGAGCATCATATTTGTGGGGAGTTCGCAAAGGCCGAGCGTCGTGGGGGCGTAAACGCTGCCGCCTTCGTAATCGGTGGCGATGAAAAGGGGGAGCTTGGAACCGCTGCGAAGGACGCTCTTGCGGAGCTCCGCGGTCAGGCGGCGGGTGTCTTCCAGCGAATAGGAGCCCCATTGGATCTGCACGCCGCCGATGCCGGCCGCGGCCGCCGCCGTGGCCTTCGCTAGCTCGCCGGCGTCGACGGAGATCATCAGCAGCTGGGAAATCTTGTCCTCGAGGGAGGGCTCGCCTGCCGTAAACCCATCGTGGTTTACGGCCTGCGCGCGGAGAGGCGTAAGGCCGGAAGCGAGGAGGAAAAGCAGGGCCGCAGTTATCCGCATCCGTATATTCTATTAAACGACGCCCCGAATGTCTAAATAAAAAGCCCCCGCGCGAAGGACGCGGGGGCTTTCAAGTCCGGACCGCCGGTTTTTATTTGAATTTATAGCCTTTTTTAGCGGCCTGTTTGCGCACGGAATCTATGATGGCTTTATCCAGAGTGGCCGGGCCGGTCTGGTTCTTTTCCTGTACGGCGATGTAGGTCTTGCGCGCCGATTGCAGCCTGGTTATCTCGGCTTTTATTTTTTTCCTTTCAGCCACCTTGGCGCCCATGTACTTTTTCAGCTCCGCCTTATCCATTCCCTTGAGTTCGTCGGGAAGCTGGTCTTTCTCCAGTTCTTCGGATTTCATTTTGCCGCTCTCTATGGCCGTGACGGCGTCCCACGAGGCTTCCTGGGCTATCATGGACTTGGGCGCCGCCACTTTGAACGCGGCCCGTTCTGCTATGACGCCGGCGCCGCCCGCGGCGATCCTGCCTTGCAAATTAGCCTGCTTTTTAAGTTCGCTCCGTCCGGTGTCGCCATAGGCCACATAAGTTTCGTTCAGTTTATAGCTAAGCTGGGAAAGCCGGTCGTCCTGCGGAGCGCTGACGGTCACTACCTTCGCCGACTGGTCTATATTGGTATAATCACCGTCCGCGCCCTGGGCGCCCGCCAGCCATTGGGTGGCTATGCCTTCCTGCCGCGAGCCGCAGAAGATGGTATTGACGAATATTCCTTTTGATTTCGCCAGCGCGATCGAGCTTCTGAAATCCACGGCCCCCTGCGTGAACGCTTCGTTGCCGGCTATGAAAACGGCCTTATAAATATCGTCCTTTTTGTTCCAATTGAGTTTTGTGACCGCTTCCCTTATAACCTCGCCGCAATATTCGTCGCCGCCGTTGGTCTTCAGGGCGAAAAGCACTTCCGCCACCGTGTCCAAGTTGGTGGTGAAGGGCAGGACCTGCCGGATATAGCCGCTTTCGCGCGGAAGCGTGGAATTGCCGTACTCATAGACCGCCACTTCTATGGCGGGTTTGGAGCCGCTTTTTTCCGACGAGATCAGCTCGTTTATTATTTTCCAGAGCTGGTTCCGGGCCTGGTTTATAAGGCCGTCCATGGAATTCGAGGTATCCAGAAGCACCGCCAGCTGCACTATGGAGTCGCCGCCGAAATTCCGGCCGGTGACGGGGGTGACTGTGGTAACGGGGGGAAGCGTGACGGCGGCCGAGTCCTTCCAGGTCTTTTTGATGACTGTGCTTGCGCTCGCGCCCGGGAACGTCATTCCGGTTTCAACTTCCATTATGCGGGCGTTGAGTTCCGTTTCCTTGTCGCTGAGGTCGTGCAGGGTGCCGTAAACCACCGCCGAGGCGCCCAGCAGCTTGCCCAGTTTTTTCATGGTCGTCTCATCTATGACGCCCGAGGCCTGGAGGTTGAGTTCACCCATCGCCTTTTTAAGGAGGTTGCGCTCAATAACGGCTATTTTTTTATTCTGGATAAAAAGGGTCGTGAGGCGTTCCTGCACTACGACGGGGCCTTCGGAGGCTTTGCCGTCCGTGTAGGGGAACGAAAGGACCGCCAATTTTATGCCGGGCTTGTCTTTTATCGCCCCCTGCAGCGTTTTAGCGACGGCCTTCAGTTCTTTGATGACCGACTTGGCGCCCGCCGGGGCCGCGACAGCCAGGCTGAGCATAAGGTTTAAAAACAGGAATCGTTTAAGCATGTTTATCGCCCTCCCGTTGAGTCCGTTAAAGTAAGGATACAAAAACAATCCCGCAAAGTCAAAGAACCGCGCCGGCCCGGGTATAACGTAAACTTAGTTGAACTCCGGAATAAAAATTGATATTGTAATTTGTGCTCATATGTTTCGCAAGGGGGCCGTAATAGATGGCTTGTTTGAAAAAAATTGTTTTTCCCGCGGCGGCGCTGGCCGCTTTTCTCGCGTTTTACGCCTGTTCCGAAAAAGACGACAGCAAACCCACCCGGAGCATGTTCATAATGAACGTCCCGGCCCGCGTGACGGTCTACGGGGCAAGCGACGCCGAAGGCGGCCGGATAGCGGACGCCGTGCTGAATGAGTGGAAAAGGATCTCCGCCGAGTACAGTTTCAGCGAACCATACGGCTCCACAGCCTATCTCAATAATAAAGCCTACGGAGAATGGGTGAAAGTCGAGGATGAACTTTTAAAACTCCTCTCCCTGGCCATGGATTATTATAAATTGACCGGCGGGGCTTTCGATGTCACTTGCGGGCCGCTATGGCCTATCTGGACGGAGGCCGCTTCCTCGCGAATAATGCCGGCCAAAGAGGAGATAAACAAGGCGCTTTTAAATATCGGTTCGGGGTATGTGCAGCTAGACCGCGCGCGCAAGCTTGTGCGCTTCACCAGACCCGTCCAGGTGAATATGGGCGGCCTCCTGCGCGGTTACTGTTTTGCCAGGGCCTATAAGATGCTTAAGGAACTGGCGGGCGATAAATACGCCGTTAAGCTTAGGCTGGGCGGCTACATGCTGGCATACGGCAGGCGGAATTGGTCCTACGACGTCGCGGACCCCTTCCACGACGATAAGACCTTGGGCAGGTTCTTTTTTCCGGAGGGAGCACTGATGTCTTCCTCCGGCCGCGACCACTTTGTCCAGATAGAGGGCAAGCTCTATTCCCATATCCTTGATCTTAAGACCGGCTATCCCATATCTGATTTCTCGAACATGATAGTGTATTTCCCTACCATGGAGAACGATGAGTATCTCCCGTCCGTGGTGCTGGCGGTAATGGGCAAGGACAAGGCGTTTCAGCTGCTGGGCAGGATGAAAGGCACCGCCGCCGTCTGGATAGACGGCTCGGGCGATATTGACGTGTTTTTAAATGCGGACAGCAAAGTCCGGTGGGAAAAAAGCAGAAGATTTTTCTAGAATACCCCGCGCGGCCTGTGTGATTTTCCGTTACTACACAGGCGGCGAGGCGGCTGGACAGCTAGACTGCTGGGCAGCTAGACAGCTGGGCTGCCAGAAAAATATTTTTTGTTTCTTCCTCTGCGAAGCTGCCTCGCCGCCTCGCCGTCCAGCCGCCTGGCGTTCTTATTTTCTCCCGTCTTTCAGGAAAGCCAGATAGCCTTTATAGGCCATGTAGATGTCCAGCTTGCCGGCCAGTTCCATCGGGGCGTGCATGGACAAGAGGCCCACGCCGCAGTCCACCACGTGCATGCCGTAGCGGGCCATCAGCCAGGCTATGGTGCCGCCTCCGCCCTGGTCCACTTTGCCGATCTCCCCGGTCTGCCAGATGACGCCGGCCTTGTCGAAGATGCGGCGTATCTCGGCCACGAATTCCGCGCTGGCGTCCGAAGAGCCGGATTTTCCGCGCGAGCCGCCGTACTTGGTCAGGCACACGCCGTGGTTCAGGATGGCGGTATTTTTCTTTTCCGAAACGGACGCGAACAGCGGGTCGAACAGCGCGTTGACGTCGGCTGAAAGCATCCAGGAATTATTGAGGGCGCGCTTAAGCACCAGGCCGCTGTAATTCTCGGAGGTAAGGTTGACCAGCTCAGCGGAGGTGTTCTCGAAGAAGTTGGAGGCCATGCCGGTGGCGCCGTAGGAGCCTATCTCCTCTTTGTCGCACAAAAGAACGCAGGAGGCGTACTCCGGCGCGCCTTTAAGGTCCACCAGCGCTTTCAGGGCCGCGTAGGCGCAGACGCGGTCGTCCTGGCCGTAGCCCAGCACCATGGAGCGGTCCAGGCCGGCCTCGCGGGGTTTGTCGGCGGGCACCAGTTCCAGTTCGGCGGAGAGGAAGTCTTCTTCGGTCACGCCGTATTTGTCGTGCAGGATCTTCAGGACGTTGTATTTTATTTTTTCTTTGCGTTTCTTGTCGTTTATCGGCCTGGAGCCGACGATAACGTCGAGGTTCTCGCCCTCTATGCCTTCGGAGAGGGTTTTTTTGGCCTGGTCCGCGGCCAGGTGCGGCAGCAGGTCGGTGATGCAGAGCGCGGGGTCGGAGGGGTCTTCGCCGATGGTGACTTTTATCGTCCTGCCGTCCGGCTTGACGAACACGCCGTGCAGGGCCAGCGGGATGGTGACCCACTGGTATTTTTTTATACCGCCGTAATAATGGGTGTCTAAAAGCGCCATCTCCCCGTTCTCATAAAGCGGGTTCTGCTTGATGTCTATGCGCGGGGCGTCCGTGTGCGCGCCCACGATGTGCATCCCGGCTTCCAGCGGCTTTTTGCCGATAATGACGGCCATCAGGGTCTTGCCGCCGCAGGATTTATAAACTTTATCCCCGGTCTTGAGTTTCAGGTTTTCTTTTTCACACAGCGCCAGGTTTTTAAAGCCGGCCGCTTCAAGAATTTTCACGCTTTCGTCATGGGCCTCGCGCTCGGTCTTGGCCGCGCCCAGAAAATCGATATAAAGCTTGTTGACCGCCTCCATTAATTTGGCGCCGGCGGGGGAAAGCCTTTCATAGCCGTTCTTGCTGGTGTAGGTTATCTCGGTTTTTTTCGCGGTTTTTCTGGTTTTGGTCGCAGGTTTCATTTTTTCTCCCGGTTTCAGGATTTGAATAAATTTTAGCATAATTTAATCCGATAGGAATTTCCTTTTTGGCAATGGCACAGAAAACCACGGAGACACAGAGGACACAGAGAAACACGGAGATGATCACTCCGTGAAACTCCGTGTTCTCCGTGTCTCTGTGGTGAATCTGAAAAAGTCCGCCCGGAGGGCGTTAATTCAATGCTCAGGAATTTCAATGTTCCTCACGCAAAGGCGCAAAGGCGCAAAAAAACAGATGCATGCCCGCTTTTCTTTGCGAGCTTTGCGGCTTTGCGCGAGACAAGACAGGCCTGTAGTTACATTTTGCGGCCAAA
>JAHJSU010000214.1 GCA_018829985.1 Elusimicrobiota bacterium
GCCTGTTCCTTCGCCCCGGCGAACCAGAACGCCTGGCATAAAGCCGCAAAAACCGCCGCGGTTAAAACATATTTTTTCATAGCCTCTCCCGTCATGATGCGTTACGGATTGCCCGCAAAAGTAAATTGTAACATAATTGGCCGCAGGCTTTAATTGCGGCGCGTAATGTGCTATTATTCTATAAAAGGTGCTACTATGGGCAAACTGACAAGGTTCGGCGTTTCGCTTGAAGGGGGGCTTCTCCGGAAGTTCGACGCCTTTATAGGGGCGGCGGGTTATTCCAACCGCTCGAAAGCGATAGCCGACCTGATATGCAAGGAATTCGTCGCGGATGTTTTTAAAAAAGGCGGCAGGGTGGCCGGGGCCGTAACCATGGTCTACGACCATCACAGGCGCGAAGTCGTGAGCAGGCTGCCGGATATAC
Source organism: Elusimicrobiota bacterium (assembly GCA_018829985.1). Lineage (GTDB taxonomy): Bacteria > Elusimicrobiota > Elusimicrobia > Elusimicrobiales > UBA9959 > JAHJSU01. The sequence continues at coordinate 425 of JAHJSU010000214.1, forward strand.
AGCACGATCACGGGGGGATAATAATCTCCGCCCAGCACGTCCACCTGGACCACGACAACTGCCTTGAGATAATAGCGGTAAAAGGCCCGGCGGCCGAAGTGAAAGAGCTGGCCGATTCCCTGAAATCCGTGAAAGGCGTCAAGCACACGACACTGAGCGTCACCAGCGCCGGTAAACCCCGTTAGAAATCCGCCCTGCCCACAGGCACGGCGACCGCAGCCTCGGGGCGGCTCATTTCTAACGGGGTAAATAATTTTTTTGCCTTTTAGTGGCACGAAAATAATAAAAGTAACAAAAGAGAGGACAAAGATGAAACTTAAGACTGCGGTTCTTGTCCCCGTTCTGGCGTGCGCCTGCGCGGGCGGGGCGTTCGCGGCTTATCCGCTGGCCACGGACGACGCGGGCACGGTAGCCCTCAATTCCTGCGAACTTGAGGCCGGCTACGATAATTCAAAGGACCGCGAGAGCCTCTCGAACCAGTCCGGCGCCTTTTCCTTCAAACACGGCTTAACGGAAAAAATGGATATAGGCATATCCCTGCCGTACCGGATACATCCCGCCGGGGAGGAAAAGCCGGGGGCCGCCTCGATAGGCCTGAAGTTTTCTTTGGTTAAAGGCATCGTCGCGTTATCTTTCTCGAACGAGCTCGGCGAAAAGGAATACTTCCTTAATACGATATATACCAAAGAATTTTCCGCCGTTAAACTGCATTTTAACGCCGGCTACCTTTCCACCGGCGAGGAGACAAAAAAAGGTTCCGGCTCTTACGGCCTGGCGCTTGAATATCCGATGGGCAAATTTGAAGCGGTGGGGGAGGCGCAGGGGCGGGAGGGCGGGGAGGGCGCCGTGCTGCTCGGGCTCCGGTACTGGATACGGGAGTCCCTGTTCGTGGCCGGCGCTATAGCGCGGGACTTTAGAACCGGTCATCCCCGCTTTGCTGCGGGGCTGCATTTTGAATTTTGAAACGGAAGCATAAACTACAGGAGGAAATCCCATGCACATGGCTGACGCTTTAATCTCCCCGGCGGTCGGGGGGACTATGTGGGTGGTTTCGGGCGGGCTTATCGCCTACAGCGCGAAAAAGGTCCGTGAAGAGGCCGACGACAGGAAGATACCGCTGATGGGCGTGCTGGGCGCGTTCATCTTCGCGGCGCAGATGATAAATTTCACCATACCCGCCACCGGCTCAAGCGGCCACCTGGGCGGGGGGATGATACTCGCCATACTGCTCGGCCCTTACTCCGCGTTCCTTGTTATGGCCTCCGTGCTTACCGTGCAGGCGCTGTTCTTCGCCGACGGAGGGCTTTTGGCGCTCGGGTGTAATATTTTCAATCTGGGTTTTTTTACCTGCTTTGTCGCCTACCCGCTGATCTATAAAAAAATAATAGGCCGCGGCCTTGATAAAAAGCGGCTGATAATTGCCGCGACGATAGCCGGCGTTATAGGCCTCGAGCTCGGGGCTTTCGGCGTGGCGCTGGAAACCGTGTCTTCGGGCATTTCCGAACTGCCGTTCAAAACCTTCGTTCTGCTGATGATTCCGATACACCTGGCTATAGGCTTGGTGGAGGGGCTGGTTACCTCCGGGGTGGTGTCCTTTGTGATAACCGCCCGCCCTGAAATAGTAACCGCGGCCGGGGAAAAGACCCCGCCGGGCGTCGGCGTTAAAAAAACCGCTTTGGGCATCGCCGCGGCGGCTGTGCTTGCAGGCGCTGCGCTGAGTTGGTTCGCTTCGGCACACCCCGACGGGCTTGAATGGGCCATGCTGAAAACATCCGGCAGGGAAGAGCTTGAAAGCAGCGGACGGCTGCACGGCCTGCTGGCTTCCCTGCAGGAAAAAACCGCCTTCCTGCCGGATTATGGCTTCAGAAAAGCCGCTCCCGCCGGTGAAGTTAAATCTGAGCCCGCAGCCGGGGAAAAAGCCGCCTGGCCTGCGATTGACGCCGGCGCCTCGGTTTCGGGGCTTGTGGGCGGCTTGTTAACGCTGTTGCTGGCCGCGCTTATAGGATTGGGGTTAAAGCGGCGGCAAACCGCGGCCTGAATGATTAAGGTTCAACGGTTCAGGGGTTCAGGGTTATCTTTTCCCCACGCTTTTTCAACCGTTGAACCGCTGAACCGTGAACCTGAGTAGTTACTAGTTTTGACTATTTATGAATAAACTGGGGAAAAACCTGGCGGATATAGGCTACATGGATACGCTGGCCGCGGGCGACAGTCCGCTGCACCGGCTGGACCCCCGCGCCAAGCTTTTAACGACCTTTCTTTTTATAGTCTCGGTGGTTTCTTTCAATAAATATGAGGTTTCCGCGCTGGTTCCTTTCTGCCTGTACCCGGTGTTTCTGGTCGCCGCCGGGAAATTGCCGGCGGGCTACCTCGTAAAAAAGATACTGCTGGTTTCCCCGTTCGCCGTGCTTGTAGGCGTTTTTAATCCGGCGCTGGACAGGCAGATCTTGTTCCAGCTCGGCCCGCTCGGAATATCCGGCGGCTGGGTTTCTTTCTTGTCCATCCTGGCCCGTTTCGCGCTTACGGTTTCCGCCGCTCTTGCATTGCTCTCTATTACAGGTATTAACTCCGTCTGCGAGGCGCTTTTAAGGTGCGGCGTGCCTAAACCTTTTGTGGTTCAGCTGCTGTTCCTGAACCGGTATATATTCGCGCTTACCGGAGAAGCGGAGCGGATGTCGCGCGCGCGTTCCCTGCGGACCTTCCGCCCGGCGGCCGTGAGTTTCCGGGTCTTCATCCAGCTCATCGGGAACCTGCTCCTGCGCACCATGGACCGCGCCGAGCGGGTGTACCGGGCCATGCTCTGCCGCGGCTTTGACGGGCATATCCGCGTTGTGCGGTTCTCAAAAATAGGCCGCCGGGAAATAGCGTTCACTCTCGGCTGGTCGGTCTTTTTCTCGGTTTTCAGGTTTGTGAATATTCCCCTTATGCTGGGGCAGGCGGTCACAGGATTATTGAAATGAGCCATCACATCGTTGAAGCCGATAAAATCCATTATTCTTACCCTGACGGCACGGCCGCGCTGGCCGGGGTATCCTTCCGCATCCCCCACGGCGAGTCCGTGGCGCTGGTGGGGGAAAACGGCGCCGGTAAGTCGACCCTGCTGCAGCATTTCACCGGCTGTCTTTTGCCTTCTTCGGGAAGCCTGAGCATAGGAGGCGTTTCCGTGGAAAAGCAAAACCTTCCGGCCGTGCGGCGGGCGGTGGGCATGGTTTTCCAGAACCCCGACGACCAGCTGTTCATGCCCACGGTATTTGAGGACGTGGCTTTCGGCCTGTTGAACCTGGGCGTGCCGGAGGCCGAACTGGGGGGAAAAGTTATGGGCGCTCTGGAAACCGTGGGCGCGGCGCAGCTGAAGGGCCGTCCCCCATACCGGCTTTCGCAGGGTGAAAAAAGGGCGGTCTCCATAGCCGGGGTGCTGGCATTGTCGCCTGATATCCTGGTGATGGACGAGCCCACCTCAAACCTGGACCCGCTGTCGAGGCGGCGTTTGATAGGCCTTCTTAAGACTTTTAAACACACCAGGATAATCGCCACGCACGACCTGGATTTCGCTTTGGAGCTCTGCGAAAGGGCCCTTGTCATCCACAAGGGCCTGATAACCGCCGACGGCCCGACCAGGGAAATATTCGGCGACGAGCGGCTTCTGAAAAGCAGCAGCCTTGAAAAACCGTCCGGCATGCGGAAGTGCCCGGTCTGCGGCGGGAAACAATGAATACCGGAACCGGAGATTTTTTATACAGGCGCGCGCGTTTTTAAAAATTTCTGTAAAACCCGGCTGCGGGATAGCGGTGTGCTTTCCGGGGTTCTAGCCGTGGCCGGCTATTTCTCGAAGGCTATCAGGCTGGCCGCCATCACGGCCATGCCGGAAATAAGGCCGTAGACCGCCCAGTGATGATGGCCGTATTCATGCGCGGCAGGCAAAAGTTCGTCGAAGGAGATGAAGACCATGATCCCCGCCACTACCGCGAAGATGATTCCCAGGACCGCGCCGCCGAGATAGGGGGCAAGCAGGAGATACGCTATTAACGCGCCGAGCGGTTCGGTCAATCCTGCGGCGAAGGACCAGATAAGGGCTTTTGAACGGCTTTGCGTGGCGCAGTAGATCGGCACGGCGACGGCTATCCCTTCCGGTATGTTGTGCATTCCCACGGCGAAGGCTATGGATACGCCAAGGTGCGTATCGTGAAGCGCGGTCATCATGGTGGCTATGCCTTCGGGAAAATTATGTATGGTGATGGCCAGCGCGGTGATAATGCCGGTTCTCAGAAGCCTGGGGGGGCAGGCCCCGCCCTTTTGGAGCGAGGGTTGGAGGGGCAGGTTGGCATCCTGGCCTGATAGGCCCTGGTCCCCGGCCAAAAGAGCGGGGCAGGCGCGGGCCTCCTCGATGTTATGGGGTTCGTGCGGGTTTTCAGGCTCCGGCACGAAAAAGTCTATCAGCGCGGTCACGGCTATCCCGGCGAAAAAGGCGAGCGCAACCGCCCAGCCGCCGGCCCTGCCGCCTATTTCAGCCGCGAGAAGGCGGCGCGCGTCCGGCAGCATCTCCGAAAGGGAGATAAATATCATCACTCCCGCCGAAAATCCGAGAGAAGAGGACAGGAACCTGCGGTTCGTGTGTTCGGTGAAAAAGGTTATTATGCCGCCGATGCCCGTGGCCAGGCCCGCTAAAGTTGAGAGAGTAAGCGCAAACCAGGGCGAATGGACCATATAAGATAATTTTACAATATATTTACCACGGACATTTGATACGGCGACGGCAGAGTTGTATTATATTCTCAGGCGCTTAAGATTGAGTTCAGCCGTGGAAAGGGGATAATATGAAAGATTCTCACTATTCAAGATTCGACAGCCGCGAGCTTATCCTGCGGGACGAGCTTGCGATCGATCGGACGCTTCTGGCAAACGAAAGAACCCTGCTGGCGTACCTGCGCTCCGGCGTGGTTTTATTGATCGCCGGCGTTTCGATAGTGCATTTCGCGCGCGAGGGCTGGTTCTGGGCGGCCGGGCTCGCCTGTATCCCGACCGGGCTCGTCACCGGCATAGTCGGCGCGGTAAGATACCGGAGGATGAATAAATCGATTTGTCTTATCCGGGACAGGTCGCAACAGGAGCCGAAAAAGGAAGCGGAGAAGCCCGAGCCATAAGCCTTTACGGGGAAAGCGGTTTAAAACCGGCGGGCGGCTTTTGGATTTCCCGTCATTATAAGGGACTAAACCTTAAAATGTCTTCATGCGTCAGTATAGGTAGTGGAAACAATAATTGAGATGGAAAAGAACGAAACTCCGCCTGCGTCACGGGCGGATCAGGACGAAAACAGCTTTGCCCTGGTCATAGAGGAACATCAGCGGCAGGTTTACTGCCTGGCGCTGCGCCTTGCCGGCAACGCGGCGGCGGCGGATGATATAACCCAGGAGACGTTCATTGACGACGAGAACACCGCCGGTTGAATCAAGAGTCAACCTTGTTTTCCACTATTTTCCCTGTTAAGATGGCTATCATTTGCAGTAAACGAGTTTCTTCCGGTAATATCGCGGTCTTATGGTGCCGGTCAAAAACGGGAACAACTGAGACAATAATTCTACCAACCTGTTTTCCCCGCACAAGAATGTCGCAGGAAATCTGGTGCTCAGAATCCTTGAAACCGCGTGAAGAGAACTTTTGTCCGAACATTTCCAAGCTCACCCAGGTGGTCCCAGGGAATTGAAACCCTTTGGGGATAGATTCACATACGATTTGAAATAATTCCACAAGGTCTTTGGTTCCCGGCAGTGAATTGCCTACCGCATATAGACATTCCAGCTCTTTGACTCGTTCGCCTAATTCTTTAGTGCGTTTGCGCAAGGATTCTTCAAGCCATTTAAATTCATCCAGCTTGTTCTCAAGAGAAAGAATTTGATGGTGCGCAGCTTGGAGAGAAATTGTAAGCTCATTTAAATCCGGTTCTTTTTGGAATTGTTTATGTTTCGCCATTTTAATTTCCGATAAGCCTTTCCGGCAAAAACCGTTTAAAGGTCGTAATTTCCGGCAGCTTCCGGCTGATAGCATATTTCCTTAATCTGAATGCGGCGTACTCTGGACGGGACTTTCCATTCAATGATGTCTCCCAGGGAATACCCCAAAATAGCGGTCCCTATCGGGGAAAGGACTGAGAGCTTCCCCTGTTCGATATTTGAATCGTCAGGGAAGACAAGAGTCACAAGGATTTCCTTATTAGTATCCATGTCCTTCAGCTTAATGCGGGAGTTCATGGTTACAACATCGGGCGCAATCTCGCGCGAATCCACAATCTTTGCCTTGTGGATTTCCTCTCCCAATATCTCCAGATTGCCGCGGTCGCGTGAATTCCTTGCGGCGGGAGAAGAAAGATATTTCCTGAGCCGTTCACAATCCGTTTTTGTAATGTATAAGACGCGTCCATTCATAGTGCAGTCCCCCATATAGAGTTTAACATTAATGCCCAAGGACGTAATTGAATATAAGCGGGGCCACGATGGTGGCGTCGCTCTCGATCACGAAACGCGGCGTATCCACAGCCAGTTTCCCCCAGGTTATTTTTTCGTTTGGAATAGCCCCTGAATAGGAGCCGAAACTGGTTATGCTGTCTGAGATCTGGCAGAAATATTTCCACATCTTGACTTTTTTTCGCAGATCGAACGTGATCATAGGAACTACGCAGATGGAGAAATCTCCGGCTATGCCGCCGCCTATCTGGAAGAAACCGAGTCCCGCAGCGGTTTTCTCGCTGGTTTGTTGGTACCAGTCTGCAAGGTGCATCATATACTCTACCCCGGTCCGGACTGTGTTCGGCTTAAGTTGTCCTTTTATGCATTTGGCCGCAAAAACGTTCCCTAGGGTGGAATCTTCCCACCCAGGCACATAAATTGGCAGGTTTTTTTCGGCTGCGGCAAGAACCCAACTGTTTACCGGATCTATCTGGTAGTGCTTCTTTATGTCCCCTGCTAAAAGCAGGTCATAAATGAACTCGTGAGGGAACTTGTGGACCCCCGATTTCCCGGCATCATTCCAGCGTTTAAGCAAGTAGTCCTCTATGTTATACATGACGTTTTCAGGTATACATGTATCCGTGACGCGGTTAAAGCCGCTCTCCAACAACTCGCGCTCCTGCTCGGGGCTCAAATCGCGGTAATTAGGCACCTTCTTGTATCTATTGTTGGCCACAAGGTTAAAAATATCCTCCTCGAGGTTTGCTCCCGTGCAGGAAACGGCGTGGATCTTGCCCCGGCGGATCATTTCCGCCAGACTTACTCCAAGTTCGGCGGTGCTCAGGGCACCGGCCATGGCCAAGAACATCCCTCCGCCGCGTTCAATGTGTGCTCTGTAAGCCGTAGCTGCGTTCCTTAACGTCAGAGAGTTGAAATGGCGATAGTTAAAGTCAATAAATCGGCTAATATTCCCTTTCACGGCGGCGGGGGATTTTTTCCGAATTATTATGCTATTAGTCATAAAGGACTCCTTCTTTCTACTAATAAATACCGGAAGCCTAAGGTGCAGAATGTTTCACATTGGTTGTTTTATATTGCCGGCATAAGAGCAAGCCCACACGGGTTTTATTTCGCCACCAAGCGCTTTTTTACAGCCGTCGCGAGCCTTTTTATGCCCTCCTCGATATCTGCCGGCGCCGGATAGGAGAAATTTAGGCGCATGGTGTTTCTGCCCGAGCCGTCGCAATGGAAAGCGGAGCCTATCACATATGCCACGTTCTCTTTCAAGGCTTCCTGGAACATATCATCCGCGCTCATCCCTTCCGGCAGGCGCACCCACAGGAAAAGCCCTCCCTCCGGCTTTGTCCAAGTGACGCCTTCAGGCATGTATTTTTCCAGCGCTGCCACCATAGTGTCTTTTTTGAGCCTGTAAGTATTCTTCACCACCTCTATGTGCTTCTCGAAGAAGCCTGTGCGCAGGAAATCCGCCGCGATAAGTTGGCTGAGGCTTGATGTGCAGAGGTCAAGAGACTGCTTCAGAATCTCCAGTTTTTTTATGATCTGCGGGTGCGCGAGTATGACGCCGAGGCGCAGGCCGGGCGCGAAGGTCTTTGAGAAAGTGAACAGTGAGATTACATTGTCAGTGTTATTGGTTTCCTTATCCAGTCGGTAGAGCATCTTTGGGGCCTCGCCCTCAAAGCGTATCTGGCGGTAAGGCGAGTCCTCTACTATCACCACGTTGTATTTTTCAGAAAGCTCTATAACCTTCTTGCGCTTCTCCCCGGAAAGCGTCACGCCGCTGGGGTTCTGGAAATCCGGCACCAGGTAGACGAATTTGTAATGCTCGTCCTGGCTCCTGAGCCACTGGAGCTGCCGCTCAAGGTGGGCAGTATCCACCCCGTCATCTTCAAGCCTGACGCCGATGAAGTCAGCCCCGTAGGATTTGAAAACCTGCAGGCCGCCCATATAGCTGGGCATTTCCACCAGCACCGGGTCCGAAGCGTCTATGAAAAGGCGGCCCACCATGTCCAGCGCCTGCTGGCTGGCGGTCGTAACAATCAGGTTCTCGGATTTAGCGTCGATGTTCTCATGCTTTTTCAGGAACTTCACAAATTCTTCCTTCAGCTCTGGAAGCCCATCGGTAGGCCCGTACTGCAGGGCCACCCTCCCTTTCTTGGCCATTATCTCTTTCACTGATTCAGCCACGAATTCGTATGGGAAGTGCTGCGGGTCCGGAAGGCCGCCCGCGAAGGAGATTACTCCCGGCTTAGTGGTTATCTTAAGGAGTTCACGGATTACCGAAGCTTTAGTGCGCCTAGGGGCGGTAGCGATATTTTTTGCGATGTCTATCATGATTTTCTCCGTTCGATTACCCGCGACTCGAACACAAAAGCAATTTACTCAATTAGACGGAACGATCAAGAAAAAAAGTGCGATATTTTATATCTTATCTCCATTGATGGCGTGCGTCTTTTTCCCGTTAAGCAGGTAGTCAGCGATCTGCTCGGCGGCTTGGCGGGCAACCGTAACCTGCGCGTCCTTGGTAGAAGCCGCGATATGGGGCGTGGCTATTACGTTCTCCATACCGAAAAAGATGTGCTCGGTGGCCGGTTCATTGGCGTAGACATCGCAGGCGAGTCCCGCTATCTGCCCGCTCTGAAGGGCTTCCTTTATGTCAGCCTCAACCATGATGCCGCCGCGCGCGCAGTTGATCATGCGAACCCCTTTCTTCATTTTGGCTATGGCGGCCTTGGTTATCATGCCTTTGGTGGCGGGATTTATGACGACATGGTAGGTGATGAAGTCCGACTTGGCGTAAAGCTCATCCAGGGGGACCAGCTGCACGCCCAGTTCCCCGGCTCTCTCGGCCGTCATGACCGGATCGTAGACAAGGACTTTCATCTTCAGGCCCATGGCCCGGTCGGCCATAACTGCGCCTATATTGCCGCAACCCACCACGCCGAGGGTTTTACCGGTAAGCTCCACGCCTTCAAATTTCTTTTTTTCCCATTTGCCGGCATGCGTTGAGGTGTTGGCCTGCGGAATATGACGGGCAAGCGCCATCATCATAGCTATGGCGTGTTCGGCGGTGGATACGGTGTTGCCGAAAGGAGTGTTCATTACCAGAACTTTCTTAGCGGTGCATGCCGGTACGTCGATATTATCAACGCCGCTGCCCGCCCGTGCAACAGCCTTCAGATTGGAGGCTGCCTGGATAAGGTCCCCGGTAAGCGTGGTGGCCGAGCGCACTATAATCGCGTCGAATTCGGCTATGCAGGTCTTCAACTCCTCCGGCTTCATTCCGGTCTTCACCACAGGTTCCAGGCCCTTTTCACGTAGCACTTTCTCGCAAACAGAATCAGCTTTATCTGCTATCAGGACTTTTTTCATTTCGCTATCTCCTTGGAATATTCTTTTGAAACCGCGTCATAGGCCCAGTCCAACCAGCGGGTCAGAACCTCGATATCAGACGTCTCCACGGTGGCGCCGCTCCAGATGCGTATACCGGCCGGGGCCTTGCCGTAAGAGTTTATGTCGTAAGCCACTCCTTCCTTGTCAAGCATGGCGGTGATCTTTTTCGCGGCTTTGGCCTTTTCCTCTTCCGCGAGGGTGATGAACCACGGCGCCGTGATCTTTAGACAGACCGAAGTGTTGGATCGAATCGCCTTCGTCTCGGCCAAGAAGGCTATCCAAGAGGACTTTTCCACCCAGTTTTCCAGAGCCCGCAGATTGGCCGTGGAGCGGGCTACAAGGGTTTTTAAGCCGCCTATGGACTCCGCCCATTTCAGTGCGTCTATGGCGTCCTCGACGCATAGCATGGAAGGGGTGTTCACTGTGTTGTATTCCAGTTCGCCGGGCTTTAGTTTACCCTCTGCGGCCAGTCTGAACAGTTTGGGAAGCGGCCAGCCCACTTTCGGCTCGTTTTCTTCCATGCGCTTCAAAGCCCTCGAAGAGAGGATTATGACACCGTGCGCGGCTTCTCCGCCCAGTACCTTCTGCCAGGAGAACGTGAGGACGTCCAGCTTCGAATAGTCCATTTCCATCGCGAAGATGCCGGAGGTAGCATCGCAGATTGTTATCCCTTCTCTATCCGCGCGTATCCAGTTCAGGTCGGGCACCCTGACGCCGGACGTGGTCCCGTTCATCGTGAAGATAACGTCGTGGGAAGGATCGGCCTTGCTGAGGTCCGGTATTTTGCCATAGTCGGCCTTGTATTCCTTCACAGCAGGAAGTTTAAGATACTTGACGGCGTCCGTTATCCAGCCTTTTCCGAACGACTCCCAGCCGAATATATCAACTGGACGCGGGCCCAGCATGGTCCACATAGCCAGTTCCACCGCGCCGGTATCTGAGCCTGCGACCACGCCTATGCGGTAATCGGCCGGCAAACCCAGTACCCGCTTCATCCTTTCGGACACTTCGTTAAGGCGGGCCTTTCCCTCTTTGGAACGGTGGGACCGTCCGACGAGGGCGCTTTTCAGAACATCAACGGTCCAACCGGGCCGCTTGGCGCAGGGGCCTGAAGAAAAGTTGGGACATTTAGTCTTGATGGCGGGTTTTTCCATTTGGGTCCTCCGCTAATAAGTTTGTAATGTTGACGCTCCCGTAAAAAGTCAATTTTGCCCAAAAATCGCCTTTGTAGCCGTCCGCCTAAGGCGGACGTTCTCGTCGGGGAACGGCTTACTGTTTTTCGCAGGCTTCAGCCAGAGGCTGATCCGCCGTGCTGTTTGGCGGAAAAGCCTGCGCCTACCGTTTGGGACTTTTTACGAAGGAATCAATGTTAACTGCCGGTACATGACTTCGCCCGTTTACGCATTCTCGGGCTGTGTTTCATCTGATCCAAAGGCTACCCGGAATTTGCGCAGCTCGGAAGTAACGGTCCGCCCGTTTTTTGTTCGGGACTCAACTGCGGCCTGATGTCGGCCTTCCTCATATCCCGACCAATCATGCCACCAGTATCCTGCGGACTCCCGACAGAGCCGCCAAGAGCCTTGATCAATCGAGATCCTCACCTGTTTCATTTCACCAAGTTTTCCGATTACGAAACGTGTAGTGCGGCGAACCGATCTTCTCACCTTCTTGCGGGTAATCCAGCATAACGCAGAGTTTCCTGGTCTTTACCGCATTTATGCTTTCATGCGCCTTGAATTTCTGCCCGCCTTCCCAACTTGGCATTTTGATGATTGTCATATTATTGCGCCTCCGGTGTGTTTTGCCAAGGTCAATCTGCGGTGTTTTCAGTAATACGCTCTCTAGTGCAGTAGAGTTTCCCATCCGTGATACGTATTGACAATATAAATTATAAGTTTGGAGCGCTGCTGTGGGAATCAGAGAAAGACCGATGACATAAGTCTTATTCACTGGGGCACGGCATGGTTGCTCATGTTGACTATTCATCAGATGTTCCCTGATATCCTTCGCAGCGAGATGCGGATAAAATTGTAACAGTGGCTGGAACGATTTATTGGGCCTGCTGTGTTGCGAACCGGGAGGTGTCGAATATGGTGTATGTGCCAGGACCCCAGGACGAAATGGTCAAAGTAGAGCAGTGTTACCGTCCAAGATGTGTGTGGGAATGCGTCGACAAGTATAACCATCGTGCCACACGATGCCGCTGACCCGTCCGCGGGAAAAGTATCGCTGGCCGCTCCTTTAGCGGTGGCGCTAATGGGACATAGGGCGGGAGAATCGGTCCAAATCGAGGTATACGGCGGCATTAGAACCTTCCATATTTTGCGTGTCATTCAGGGTTTAACTGATCCCCGTTGACACGGCTGTCAATATAGTAGAATAGTTGGAATACCGAAGACAAAGGATCAACCGAAACGTGGCAGCCGTAAGGTGTGTATAAACTAACGATGTGAAAACAGTCATGAAAAGCCCAATAAGGAACCATTTAAAACAAATGCGTGCCGGGGGCAAGCGAGTGGAAAGTAATAGCGCGCAGCTTATTCGTGAACTCAGGGAGCGGACAAAAGAATTGCGCTGCGTGTATGCCATTTCAAAGATTTGCGAAAACCCCGACGTCTCGCTGGAAGATGTGCTTCAACGGATCGTTGAGTTATTGCCTGCATCATGGCAGTACGCAGACCTTGCATGTGCGCGGATTGCTTTACAGGGAGATGACTTCAGGACTCGTAATTTCGCCAGAACGCGCTACCGGCAAAGCGCCAGGATATTTGTATGTGGCAGGCTGTCGGGTGTTTTGGAGATTTGCTACCTATGCAGTCCCCGGTGTGGTAAGCATGCCCTGTTCCTAAAGGCGGAGCAGAAACTGCTCGACATGGTCGCAGAGCGGCTTGGAAGGATCGTGGAATTGAAAAATGCCGAGCGGGAGCTTAAATCGGCGCATGAAAGATTGCGCTGTCTTCTGCGAAGCGTGGAGAACGCCCGCGAGAATGAACGCAAGCGTATCGCCCACGAACTACATGACGAACTGGGTCATGCACTTATGGCGCTTAAGATCGATTTAGGCTTATTGCGGGATGAATGCCCGGGGATGACAGTAATCTTGGAAAAGACGCGCACGATGTCGGCATCCATCGATACGACGATTCGTAATCTTCAGAGAATTGCATGGGAGCTAAGACCCGTTCTGCTTGAGGAGTTTGGGCTCTCGGCCGCAATCTCTACGCTCGGGGAGGAGTTTGAAGAACGTTCAGGAATACGGTGTCTTGTCCGAGTGCGTGCTGAGTCCGGGGAATTTAATCAGGATTTATCCTTAGTGCTTTACAGGATCATTCAGGAATTGCTCACGAATGTCGCACGACACGCTATGGCGACAAAAGTCACTATTAGTCTGGAAAAAAACAAGGGCAGATCGGTCCTGAGCGTTAAAGATAATGGAAAGGGATTAGATCAGGAGACTCTGCTCGGAAAGAAGACGCTGGGTTTGTTGGGGATTAGGGAGCGTGTCCATAGCTGCGGCGGGACATTGCAGATACAGGGCCAGCCAAATCGTGGAACAAGTGCGATTATTACGATTCCTTTCAGTATCACGGGGGAGAGAAAATGATAAAGGTTTTAATCGCGGATGATCACCCTATTGTACGTACGGGGCTGAGGCAGATTCTTCTTAAGGCGCCTGATATTCAAATCACCGGTGAGGTGGGAAGCGGCGAAGAGGCGCTCAAACTGTTGGGCCGCCAGAAGTATGACGTAGTCATTTTAGATATCGTGCTCCCCGGCCTCGGTGGATTGGAGGTTTTAAGACGCATCAAAACCAAGATGCCATCTATACCGGTGCTTATGTTGAGCATGTATCCGGAAGAACACTACGCCGTAAGGACGCTTAAACTGGGGGCGGCCGGCTATTTGAGCAAAGAGCACTTTCCTGATGAAGTTATAAGTGCGATACGCAAAGTGGTGCGGGGAGGAAAATACCTGGGCCAGGCTATAATCGATAATGTTGAATCGTCACTCAGGGCTGGTGATAAGCGGATGCCGCATGAAACTCTTTCTTCCCGGGAGTATCAAGTAATGTGCATGATCGCTTCCGGCAAGCCGGTCGGAAGCATTGCCAAAGAACTTTCTCTCAGTGTTAAAACCATCGACACTTATAGGGCACACATACTTCGAAAGCTGAATCTGCGCAACAATGTGGCCATCGCCAGATATGCAATTGAATGCCGCCTCGTCATCTAGGAGGCCCGGTAAGCTGTTTATCCGGGGGGCCAAGGTAAATCTTTTGCATCCCTTGGATACTTCGCATAAAGTTTAATGTTGGGTAAACCTGCTTCGTCACCGCCTTTAAGCTGTTTTTAGGCCTGTTCCGGAGCGCCGGAAATAATGGCGAAAAACTTATTTCCGGGGTTCCGCAAGGCCTGTGCCCCGGCCATATAACGCTAAATTTCGTCCGCCTTAGGCGGACGCCCGCTGAAATAGCGGGCGAATCCCGTGGTTTTAGGGACGGGCAGGATTGGAAATGTCTGCCGCTGCAGGGCGGTGCGGGGATTGGAACGGAGGTGGACATCTATCGCAATATGCGATAAAATAACTTTATAAGGCCGGAGCCGGCGCTCCGGAGGTTGCGGATGGTCTGGCCGCCATTCGGGTTAACCCGAAAATTGCAGTTGAAACTGAGTTTGATTGACAAAACTGCGGATAAAAATATCCATCTGCAATTTTCGGAAGGCTAAAGGCTGAAGGATAAAGAAAAAACCCTGGAAAACGCCCGCTATTTCAGCGGGCGCTCGCCGGAATGGCGAGCGATTATTCCGCCCTTTAGCCTTTATCCCTAATCCTTTATCCTTACCCGGAAACTTTAATTGAGGTTTTCGGGTTAATACCGGGGCGGCCCGCCCGTTTTTAAACAGGGGGAGTATTTATGCGCATAACGCTCAGACTTATCGTTTCGCTTATTGTAGTGGTGGTGTTCGTGGCGCTGGTTTCCACCTGGGTCAACGTGCGGCAGGAAAAGGCGAAGCTCTACGAAGAGGTGCAGTCCCGCTCCGCGTTGCTTGCGGAAAGTTTCAAGGAAAGCGTTCGCAACAACCTGGAGGCCAAAAACCATGCCGGCCTGCAAAAACTGGCCGATAAATTCCAGTCCCAGAAACAGTTGGAAGGAGTCGCCATTTATGACGCCGCCGGGGCCCGTATTATAAGTTCCTCCGCGCTGACCCCGGCCCTGGCCGTAAACAGGGAAGCAGTCAATGCCTTGCTTAAAAAACGGCAGGACGAAACCCTCACCTGCGTCATGGCGGATAAAATAATGTTTCTCTATCCGATTTCCATCACGTTAAAAGGCGGAGAAGCGGCGCGGATAGTCCTCTTCACGAATGTTTCTTATATAGACTACGACCTTTTTAAGATCTGGAAACGCACCCTTATCCGGCTGCTTGCCCAGATGATCCTTATTTCGCTTGTGACGCTGATGGTGGTAAAATGGACATTTGTAAACCCCATAACCCAGATGGCCGAGTGGATGAAGAACCTGCGTATAGGAGGATCACACAGCCACGTTCCGCCGTTTAAAGGCGACATTTTCGCGCCGATAGCCGAAGAGGCCACGACGCTGGCCACAAACCTGCAGGCGGCCAGGCACGCGGCCCAGAACGAGGCCCGGCTGCGCCACGAAGGCGAATCCCTTTGGACCCCTGAAAGACTGAAGGAGCACATAAAAATAACAATGGGCGGACGGCCGCTTTTCGTGGTGTCCAACCGCGAGCCTTACATGCACCTGAAAGAGGGTAAGGACATACGCACGATAATGCCCGCAGGCGGTCTTGTAACCGCCCTTGACCCCATCCTGAAGGCCGCGGGCGGCACCTGGGTCGCCCACGGCAGCGGCGAGGCGGACTTCGAAGTTACGGACGAGAAAAACCGCATAAAAGTGCCGCCTGAAGAACCCGCCTACAGCCTGCGCCGCGTGCCGCTCACAAAGGAGGAGGAAGACGGCTACTACTACGGCTTCTCCAACGAAGGCATCTGGCCGCTCTGCCACATAGCCCACATCCGGCCCATCTTCAGGAAAGAGGACTGGAAATATTATTACGACGTGAATAAAAAATTCTCGGAAACCGTGCTGGAGGAAATAGAGGAGGTGAAGGAGCCCTGTGTGTTGATACAGGATTACCATTTCACGCTGCTGCCCGGCATGATAAAGGCGGCGCGGCCCGACGCGAGGGTGGCGGTCTTCTGGCATATCCCCTGGCCCAACCCGGAAGCCTTCGGCATCTGCCCGTGGCAGAAGGAACTGGTGCTGGGCCTGCTGGGCGCGGACCTGATAGGTTTCCAGACGCAGTTCTACTGCAATAATTTCCTCGATACCGTGGATCGCACGATAGAATCCCGCATAGACTGGGAGCACTTCTCGGTACAGAAAGAGGGCCACATAACCATGGTAAAGCCTTTCCCCATAAGCGTGGCCTTCCAGCAGCCGGACAAGGACGGCAAGACCCCGGCCGTAAAGCCGGAACCCAGGTCCGTGCTGAAGGAAATGGGGCTTAAAGCCGAGTATCTGGGCGTTAGCGTGGACCGCATAGACTACACCAAGGGCATGCTTGAAAGGGTGAAGACCGTGGAGAGGTTTCTTGAGAAATACCCGGAATACGTAAAAAAATTCACGCTCATACAGTTGGGCGCGCCCAGCCGCACCCACATCCCGCAGTATCACGGATTCCTGGCGGAGCTGCATGCCGAGGTGGACAGGATAAACTGGAAGTTCAAGGCCAAGGACTGGAAAGCCATAATATTCCTGGAAAAGCACCACGACCGCAGGGAAATAACCAAGTTCTACAAAATAGCCGACGCCTGCCTGGTGACCTCGCTTCACGATGGAATGAACCTTGTGGCCAAGGAGTTCGTGGCCGCCAGGGAGGACCTGGGCGGTGTGCTGATACTAAGCCGTTTCGCCGGGGCCTCGCGCGAACTTAAAAACGCGCTGATAGTCAACCCCTACGACATAGAGCAGATGGCCGACGCCGTCTACTATTCGTTGACCATGTCCAAGGCGGAAATAGAGGAGAGAATGGCCCGCATGCGGCAGAACCTGCACGAAAACAATATCTACAAGTGGGCGGCTAACCTGACCGAGGAGCTGGTGAAACTGCGGATGGATGATTTTAAACTGACGGGCGTATAGAATGAAAGCTTTCTGGAAAAACTCCGCCGCCGTTTCAGAGCGCCTCGCGTCCGCGCGGGGGCTGTTGGTGACGCTGGACTTTGACGGCACCCTGGCCGCGCTGGCGGAAACTCCCCGCCGGGCGCGGCTTAAGCCGGAGTTCCGGGCGGCCCTGCGGACGCTTGAGACCGCGCCCGGGGTTTCGGTATTCATACTCAGCGGACGCGCCCTGGAAAATGTGCGCGGCCTGGTGGGCCTGCGGAACCTTTACTACGGCGGGAACCACGGCATAGAAATAAAAGGCCCCGGTTTCGCCTGGCGCGACGCCGGGGCGGCCAAGGCGCGGAACCTGGTGGCCGGGATAACCGCCGAGATGAAGGATAGATTCCCGCCGGGAACGGGCGTGCTGGTGGAGAATAAAGTGTTTTCGGCCAGCGTGCACTACCGCAGCCTTAAGGCGGCGTACAGGCGGGGGTTCTTCGGCCGGATGAAAGCCCTTATGTCCGCGCAAAACGGAGCGCTTCGCTGGCGCCGGGGCCATAAAGTTTTCGAACTGCTGCCGCGCGGCGCGGCCCACAAGGGCAGCGCCGTGAAGCGCCTGGCCGGGCGGCTGGGACGCCCGTTCGTAGTGGGCGTGGGCGACGACCTGACGGACGAGGACATGTTCAGGGCGCTCGGGCGTTCCGGCGTGACCGTGCGGGTGGGCGGGAGACGGCCGTCTTTCGCCGCCTACTTCCTTGAAAAGCAATCGGATGTTCTTAAACTTCTCCGTTTCATTTCCAGGCTCAGGAGAAGTAAATGTTTGCGCATTTCGAGCAGATAGCCTGCCTGCGGGTCTCGGATTCAGCGGGCAAAGGCGCCGAAAGGAGCCTCGTAATACCCGTTTCACCGGGAGGCGGGCTCAAACGGGACAATAATGGCGGGGAGGAGCCGCATGCCGGAAAAAAGTAAGGAACACTTCAGATTCTGCTCGCGGCTTACGCTCGCCGAAGTTACCGGGCGCAAGGCCGCGAACATAGCGGAACTTCTTGAGGGGATCAAGGCCGCGGACGACGCGGTTATCTACCACCACACCCACCGCTTTATAAAGCAATTCCACTTCCTGGTGCCTGAAGGCGCCAACGATTTCGCCTACTGGGTTGCAAACACGGTGCAGGCGGACCGGCTGGGCGAGGAACTGACTTCCATAGATATCGTGCAGTACCATTCGCTGGCGGATATCCGGGACGCGTTCGTGAAAATGCTGGAGCGGCACCTCGCGGAGAACCCCGGCCCGATGCGCACCGTGGCCCCGGGCCGCGAATTCCATTTCATGCGCGCGATAAGGTTCTCGCTGCCGACCGACTGCGTCGCCCGCGACTACGCGGGTTTTATTGAATGCCTGCGCAAGGTCAGCGTCTCAAGCCTTTACCTGCACGTCTTTGAGGCCCGCCTGCGGCCGCCCTATGGAGTGGACGACTTCTCGCACTGGTTCAAAACCAACTTTAACGACGAGAGCGTGGGCGTGGAAATTTCCCGCCTTGACCCGTATTCCTACACGCTCGAAGGCCTGAGGCAAAGGATAATCCGGATTATAGAAAAACGCCTCGCGGAGATGTCCCGTGCCTAAAATAGACGAATATACAGCGGCCGCGGGCCGCAACGCCATAGAGGAGCTGAAGATAATAGCCTCCAGGCTTAAAGGTAAAACCATCCTTAACGTCAATTCCACCGCCGTGGGCGGCGGCGTGGCCGAGATCCTGAACCGCATGCTCCCGATGATGACGGAACTGGGGATAAAGCCGCGCTGGGAACTTATCAAGGGCGGGGAGGATTTTTACGCGGTAACCAAGAAATTCCACAACGCGCTGCATGGAACGCGCCGGAAACTGACCGCCGCCGACTTTCAGCTTTATCGGGACACGCTCAAGGCGAACATGGAGACCATGAACCTGGACGCCGATATAGCCATGATACACGACCCGCAGCCCGCCGGGCTTATAGATAAAAAACCGGCCGGCGCGAAATGGGTCTGGCGCTGCCACATAGACCTCTCCAACCGCCAGGTCGACGTCTGGGATTTCCTGCGCGGCTATGTCTCGCGCTACGACGCGGCGGTTATCTCCGCGCCGTCCTTCTCCCAGGAACTCCCGGTGAAGCAGTTCCAGGTGCCGCCGTCCATAGACCCGCTGGCCGACAAGAACAGGGAACTCACCGATGCCGAGATTGCGGATAGAATGAGGCGGCTTAAGATCCCGGTGGACAAGCCGCTGATAACGCAGGTTTCCCGCTTTGACCGGCTGAAGGACCCGCTGGGAGTGATAGAGGCCTTCAAGAAAATACAGCCCCGCGTTACGGCGCGGCTGCTGCTGGTGGGCGGCAGCGCCGACGACGACCCCGAAGGCGCCCAGGTGCTGGCGGAAGTGCGCGCCGCGGCCGAAGGCAACACGGATATAATAGTGCTCTGTCTGCCTCCGACAAGCAACATGGAAATAAACGCCATACAGCGCGCCTCCGCTATAATCCTTCAGAAATCGCTCAAGGAAGGTTTCGGCCTCACTGTTTCAGAAGCTTTGTGGAAGGGAAAACCTGTTATAGCCGGAGCGGTGGGCGGCATACCGCTGCAGATAACGCACAAATACTCCGGCATCCTCACCCGCACCATCGAGGGCGCCGCTTACTGGATGAAACGCCTGCTGCACGAGCCGGCTTACGCCAAAAAACTGGGCGAGAACGGCCGCGAGCACGTGCGGGAGAACTTCCTGCTGACCCGCCACCTGCGCGACTACCTGCTGCTGGCCCTGTACCTGGAAAGCGGCCGCCGGGATTTTATACACTTATAGCGGGCATGGGTGAAATCGTCGGATACGGCGCATTTAAAATAAAACGTAACTACTTCTACAGCCGCACTTTACGAGGTAATATTCGGTGAACCCATGTCTCTTTCACGTATCTGCGTAGTTGCAGAGCTTGCTCTGCGTAAAAGGCAAAGCAAGCTTTGCCACTACAGGAGCAAAGTGCGGCTGTAGA
>JAHJSU010000215.1 GCA_018829985.1 Elusimicrobiota bacterium
GGCTAAAAATCAACTTTGAAAATGACCATCAAAACACTTTACCCACTGAATAAAAATCGTTTGTACGCGATCCTGGAGAGAAATATTTTGAGCGATTTTTCGCTATTTTTAAAACAGGGGGTTTTTCAGCGGAATCACTAACTACGCTACGTCCCCTAAGCCCTCGTCCCCTAAGCCCTGTTTCCGCCAAAAACTTTTTCCAGCCTAATGGAACGCCGCCGTTTTTTTCGGCGGTTCTCTTTATCTCTTGAAGAATGTGTGTTTTATTCATACAGACCCTAAAAGTCATTATATCAAAAGGGGGCTGGTAGGGCATTATTGGTTCTCCCGTAAAAAGTCCCAAATGGTAGCCGCAGGCTTTTCCGCCAAACAGCCCGGCGGATCAGCCTCTGGCTGAAGCCTGCGAAAAACAGTAAGCCATCCGCCTAAGGCGGACGCAGGCTGCCCGCCAAACAGCCGGCGGGTCCGCCGAAGTTGTGTGGCGGAAAGCCTGCGGCTACAAAGGCGATTTTTGAGCAAAATCGACTTTTTACGGGAGAATCATTATTGATTATAAGTTTGGCTGCTGCCTTGGGGGTGGGGATGGCTGTATCGTTAGGGCGGGGATAAATAAATTAAAATAGTTGACTAAAAGGCCAGCCGGGGGGGCGGGGTTTTGCTGGCGCACGCCCTTCTGGCTTTCGGCCAAGCCGTTGGAGCTTTACCGCTTATCATTAAAGCGGCGGCGAAGAATGTTTGAGCCACGCACTGTGTGCGTGGTGAGTTCTTCGCCGGCGGAAACGGCTTGGCCGCTTCCCCATAAAGCCGGTCCCGGCGTGCGAGCGGCAAAATCCTGCCGCCACGGCCAATTGCATGATTAGCGTTAGTCAACCTAAGGCGGTAAACCCCGTGGATCTTAGAGTACTTGCCCTTTCCGCCTATCAACCGCGGCAGCCGCACCCGTTGCCGCAGCTATGGCCGCCGGGATTCATCGGGCAGGCGTCCGGCCCGGGGGCGGAGTTTTTCTTAATGCCGACTATTTCGTCGGAAATTTTCACCACTTTGCCGAGCTTCTTATCGTAGATATAACGCCCGGTGGCTTTTTCCTTGTTTTTTTTCCGGTAATTTGTTTGAGACATTTTGATTTTCCTGATAAGTATTAGTGAGGGGATAGCGTATAGGGGCTAGGGTATAGGGATTGAATTTTACGGGTGATTTCTTTTTTCTATACGCTATCCGCTAACCCCTATTCCCTGAAGTTCACGTGCGCCCACCAGGAATCGAACCTGGATCCTCAGCTTCGCAGGCTGGTACTCTATCCTTTGAGCTATGGGCGCATCTGTCGCACCACTAACGCTGTGCCAGACACTATTTTATAATTATCGGCGGGGTATAACAACAGATTTGAAACTCCCGCCAATCCCCTGCGGGACATTCCCCCCGCCGCTTATTTTTTGGTATTATAGCCGGAGGAGTTCCCGCGTCGCCTTGAGGCGGACGAGGGAAAAAATCCCTATCTTTTTGCTCAACGGAGGCGCGCGATGAACGGATGGACAGGCAATATCCTCAGGGTCAACCTGACGGCTAAAACCTATAAAAAAGAGACCTTCAGCGAAGAGTTCGCCAGGACCTGGGTCGGCGGACGCGGCTTTGCCGTGAAGATCCTGTACGACGAACTTAAGCCCGGCATCGATCCTCTCGGCCCGGAGAACAAACTGGTCGTCGCGCTGGGGCCGATAGCCGGCATCCCCGCCCCCAACACCGGGAAGGCGGTGGTCGCCGCCAAGTCGCCGCTGACGGGCTTTTATGGCGACGGTAACCTGGGCACACGTGTCTCCGAACAACTCCGGAAAGCCGGTTATGACGCGATGATAATCGAAGGGAAAGCCGAGGGGCCGACAATGCTTTATATCGAGGACGACAAGGTCGAGTTCCTTCCCGCCGGCGAGGTCTGGGGAAAAGGCACGTACGCGACCAACGACTGGATCTACGCCAGGTATGGAAAGGGCGTAGGCGTGCTGAACATCGGCCAGGGCGGCGAGAATATGGTCCGCTACGCCGTAGTCCGCAGCCTGGAGGGCCGGGCGGGCGGCAGGCCGGGCATAGGCGCGGTCATGGGGTCCAAACTTCTGAAGGCCATCGTGGTCAAAGGCACGCGGCCTATCCCGCAGGCCGATCCCCAGGCCATGAAGGCGCTGGGTTTCGGGGACCTGAAGACGGTCGGCCAGACCGACAAGAAGACGGGCTGGTCCATCCAGGGCACGACCGCCGTGCTGGCCTGGTGCAACGAAGTGGCGGGCCTTCCCGTCCGTAACTTCCGCAAGACCCACCATGCCGACGCCTGGAAAATAGACGGCGAACGGCTCAACGCGGCCAGGGTCGCCACGTACGGCTGTCCGAACTGCACCATGAAGTGCGGGATCACGATTCACGACAGGGAAGGCCGCGAGTCCGAGCTGGATTACGAGAATGTAGGCCTGCTGGGTTCCAACCTGGAGATCTTCGATCTTGACCAGGTCGGTTCCCTGAACTATCTCTGCGACGAATACGGCATAGATACGATGTCGGCCGGCTGTACCCTCAGCTTCTATGCCGACGCCATCGACCACGGCATCGTGGCCGGCGATTTTAAGTTCGGCGACGCGGAGAGGGCGAAAGAGCTGCTGGGTCTCGCCGCGCGCCGCGAAGGGAAACTGGGCAACCTGCTCGCCGACGGCTCCCTGCGCATGGCCAGGGAATTCGGGCATAACTCCGAGGCCTACGCCATGCAGGTCAAGGGCCTCGACGTGGCCGCCTACAACTGCAAGTTCATCCCCGGCCAGGCACTGGCTTTCGGCGTCGCCGCCATCGGGGCGCACCACCGCGAGGCCTGGATCATCACCTTTGAGCTAAAGAACACCACCCGGGATTCCTACGGCCCGGAGAAGGCGGCCAAGGTCATAGAGCTCCAGCGCATCCGGGGCGGCATGTTCGAGTTCATCGTCGCGTGCCGGTTCCCCTGGATAGAACTGGGCTGGCCGCTGGACAACTATCCCAAGTATTTCAATACCGTCACCGGCCTGAACTGGACGCTGGACGACATGTGGAAGGTGGCCGACCGGATCTACGCGCTGATAAAGCTTCATTATATCAGGGAGTTCCCGCAAGCCTCGCGCAAAGGCGACTATCCACCGGCCGTCTGGTTCGATCCGTCCAATGCCGACACCGAGGGGCCCATCGCCGGCAAGTGCCTGGATATGGACAAATACGACCAGCTCCTCCAGCATTATTACGACCAGCGCGGCTACGACGAACGGGGCATTCCGACCAGGGTCCTGCTGAATAAGCTCGGCCTTTCAACGGAAGCCGCCGCGGCCGGGAAATACGCGAAGCTAAACCAGGAATTTAGGTAACTACTCAGGTTCTCCGTATTTTTCACGTATTTTTTGTAGTGGCAAAGCTTGCTTTGCCTTTTTGGGCAGAGTAAACTCTGCCACTACGACGACAGACCTGGGTAGTTACGAATTTAGGCTGAAGACGGAGTAGGCTGTTAGGAAGAAAAAGGGGGGAGACTGGAAGCGGATTGGGATAAAAAGTTGTGCCTAACAACCTTCAGCCTGGTCTTCCTTCAGCCTGATAGTTTCGATAAAGATGTTATGAGGATAACCGTTAAATTGATAGGCCCGCTTATCTACGAGGCGGGCTTCAGCGAAAAGGTGATAACGCTCCCCGGTTCCGCGACCGCCGGAGCTCTTGTCGCCCGTGTTAAAATAGATAAAAAGCGGCCCACGATCATCACGCGCAACGGCAAAGCGGTGGAGTTGAACGATACGCTTGAGGACGGAGACCGGGTGGTGATTTCGCACATCTACTCCGGCGGCTGACCGGATATAACAAAGCCACGGATCCCTTCCAGGGCTATTTAATTACAACCCGCAAAAGTCGGCCAGATATTTCAAGGCTGTAAATGTGATGATGCCGGCGAGCAGCCATTTAATAGCGCCGGCCGGCACATGTTTCTGGCAGCGGGCGCCAAGATATATTCCGCCCATGCCCCCGAGCCCGAACAAGATCCCCAGAAACCAATCCGGCCCGACGGAGATACCGGGATAGAACGGCGCTATGGCCAGATAGGAAGCAACGCCTGCTACCGAGGTGATAAAAGTGCCCATCAGCGCCGCCCCGGCTATGCTGTAAACCGGCAGCCCGAAGAACGTTACAAGGAAAGGGGCGATTATCGCTCCGCCGCCGATCCCGTAAATCCCGCCGATTATGCCTACGATAAGGCTTAATGTGAAAACTCCCGGGAATGAAATATCGAACTGCTTTCCATAAAACTTATATCCAAGCCGTCGTAAATTAAAATGAGTGACCTCGACAGCCGGAATTGCTTTATCGCCCGGCTTTTCTGAACTGGCGGCCTTTATTATATCCTGAAAGGGGTTTTCGCCGGATGCCCTGTTCGTGCCGTCGGAATTTTTAGATAAAAGGCTTTGTATCAACCTGACACCCGTATACAATAACACGCAGGCGGCGAACAGTTTAAAATTCTTCGGATCTGGGAGGTATGCGACCCGCACGAAAGCGCCGATAAACACCCCGGGCAGAGCGCCGGCCGCTATAACCCAAGTAAGCGGCCACACCATTCTTCCTTCTTTATGGTAACGATAGGCCCCGCCGGGAATAGCGATAATGTTGAACAGCTGATTGGTGGCGCTTACCGAGGGGGCCGTATAGCCTAAAATTGAAACCTGGAACGGAAGCAGCAAAAAAGCGCCGGATACGCCGCCCATAGAAGTAAAGAACGAGATGCCAAAAGCGACGAGTGGCGGGATCCACGGAGAAATTTCAATGCCTGCTGTCTGGAAAAACATTGCTTTATCCCTACGGCGAGATCACAATTGCCGGGTTAAAATTTAAATAAATCCTTCCTAATCTTTGCCGAATCCGCGGCCCATATAAGGATATAATACAATTCTTTTAGTATCAACTTTGCGGCCTTTGCGGTTAATTTGAAAAAAGTCCGCCCGCCCGCCAACCAGCCGGCCCTCCCCCGCCAAACAGTCCGGCGGGTCCGCCGAGCAGTGTGGCGGAAAACGGCCGGCGGGCAAGCGGGTCCCCGCCAATATTGCCCGGCGGGCGCAGCGCCTCCGGCGGAAAGGGCGTTAATTTAATAAATGGCAATGGCGGGGATGACGGGGGAGTTTTTTATTTTACTTGCTGTTATGACGTGCATTTGCTAGAAAGTAAGAAGCGCTTATAAAGGAAAGAAAAACATGATCGATTTAAAACCGGATTATCTTAAAAAGGTGAAGAACATCCTGGCCGGGCATGTGCCGGAATTCGATGTGCTTGTTTATGGTTCCAGGGCGGAGGGTACGGCAAAGAAACATTCATACCTTGACCTTGCGGTGATTACCGAGCGCCCTCTTGTCGCGCAGCGGCTTGAAAATCTTTCGGCGGCGTTTGCCGCCGCTGGCTTCCCCTTCAGGGTTGAGACGATCGACTGGGCGGCCACCGGCGGGGATTTCCGCAAAGTGATACAAAAAACAGGCGTCCTCATCCAGCGTTCCACGAAAAAATAAGGCTGACCGCCGGTTTTCCAACCCCGCCGTTAAAAACACGTCCACAAAAGCGAGCGGGTTGTTGTTTTATCATACGATCGTGTTCCAGACAATTAAGGAGACCTTTATGAAAATAACTGTTTTGGGAGCGGGACTGGTGGGAAGCGCCATGGCCAAAGACCTGGCGAAAGAGCGCGGCTGGGAGATAACTGTTTCCGATCTTTCGAAAGAAGCGCTGGCGAAGTTAAAAGGCGAGCCCGGGATAAGCGTAATCCAGTCGGACCTGGCCAAATCCGCGAATGTACAGAAGCTGATAAAGGACGCCGATATCGTCGTCGGGGCTATGCCCGGGTTCATGGGGCTTGAAACGCTTAAGACCATAATCGAAGCTTCCAAGAATGTCGTGGACATCTCGTTCTTCCCGGAAGACCCCTTCCTGCTGGACTCGCCGGCAAAGAAACATAATGTCACCGCTATCGTGGACTGCGGCGTGGCCCCCGGCTGCAGCAACATGCTTACCGGCTACGCGGCGGCGAAGCTGGACAAGGCGGAAACCTGCCTTTGCTATGTGGGCGGCCTCCCCAGGGTCAGGGAATGGCCGTACGAATATAAAATAGTTTTCTCGGCCGTGGACGTGATAGAGGAATACACGCGGCCGGCCCGGTATATCGAGAACGGGAAGGCCGTGGTGCGGCCCGCCCTGTCGGACCCGGAACTGCTGGATTTCCCGGAGGTCGGGACGCTTGAGGCCTTTAATACCGACGGCCTGCGCACGCTGGCGAAGACCCTTGACGCGCCGAACATGAAGGAAAAGACCATGCGCTATCCCGGGCACATAGACAAGATGCGCGTTCTGCGGGAAACCGGCTTCTTCCGCAAAGAGCCCATCAAGGTCGGCGACGTGAGCGTGAGCCCGATGGCCGTCACCGCCAAACTCATGTTCCCGCTGTGGAAGCTGAAGGAGGGGGAAGAGGACTTCACCGTGATGCGCGTGATAGTGGCGGGCAAAAGAGCGGGCAAGAACGTGAAGTACGTCTACGACCTGTATGACAAGTACGACCCGCTGACCAAAACGACTTCCATGGCCCGCACGACCGGTTACGCAGGCACCGCCGCGGTAAGGATGCTGGCCAAAAAAGTTTTCAGCCGCAAGGGCGTCTGCCCCCCCGAATATATCGGCCAGGAAGAGAAGGCCTGCAAATTCATGCTGAAGACGATGGAAGAGCGGAATATAATTTATAAGGAAACAATAACGGAACGGAAGTCTGAACGCTGCGAGTGCAAAGTCTAACCAGAAAAATTCAATTGAATTTTTCTGGAAGGATAAAGGATTAAGGCTAAAGGGTGGAAAAAATCTCTTTGTTTTTTAGTGTCTTTTCCTTAATCCTTCAGCCTTTATCCTTTAGCCTTTTTGCCTTACCTCCCCACCAGCCTGCGCCACCAGGACTTTTCTTCTTTTGTCTCCGGCAGCTGCTCGAACACCGGCGTTTCAAGCTGTCCCCTGTAAACGGGCATGGCGACGCGGAAAACAGCGCCGGCCCCGTAATCGCTTTCCACCGTCAGCTTGCCGCCCTGCATGATCACCATGGCCTTGGTGATGGCCAGTCCCAGCCCCGTCCCCCCGACCTTCTCGCCGGAAGCCACCTGCACGAACTGCTCGAAGATCCTGGCCTGGTCTTCTTTCTTTATCCCGCAACCGGTGTCTTTAACGGAAAAGAACACAAAATTCGCCGCCGCGTCGCGGCCCGCCTCCACGCCTATCTCTATTGAGCCGCCGGCCGGGGTGAATTTGATGGAGTTGGAAACCAGGTTTATGAGCACCTGAACTATCCGCCGCTTGTCCGCGAATATGCCGGGCGCGCCGGGTTCGGTTTCGACCTTAAGATTTAAGTTTTTGGTGCCGGCCCAGGCCCGCATGGCGTCGGCCGCTTCCCGGACCGTCTCTTCCGAAGACACTGCTTCCTGATGGAACACAAGGTTGCCGGATTGCAGTTTTGAAAAATCAAGGATATCCGTCACGATGGAATTTAAACGTTCGGAATTCCGTATGGCCGTGTTAAGTATGTTCTTTGACGTGCCATCGACGCTGGTCTCTTTGGACAGCATTTCCAGCGCGGCTTTTATGGAGGTGAGCGGGCTCCTCAACTCGTGGGTCATGTTGGCGACGAAGTCCCGCTGCATCTGCTCCACTTCCCGCAATTTAGCCTTGTGCGTCGGTATCGAGACCGTACCCACTATTTTGCCTTCCTCGTTATGGATGATGGCTGTGGATTTTTTTATCGCCTCCGCCATTTCCGGCGCGCCCTGCCTGACCAGCTCCTTGCCGAGATCCTTCTGGTTCTCGCTCTTTATCTCTTTGGCCAGGGACAGCGCCTGATCCTCTATATGGGTGACGTCGAAAATCTTGCGGCCGGAAAGTTCGCTTAAAGTTTTGCCCGAGATGGCCTCGGCCTGCGGGTTCATCATCAGAATCTTGCCGTCCTTATCCACCACGACGACGCCGTCGGCGATGTCCGAGATGACCGCTTCGGTGCGGACCATGTCGTTCTCCACCTGCTTCTTTTCCCGGCGCACTTCGTGAAGGGCCTTTGAGATCTGGGCTTCCAGCTCGGCCTGGAACTTCTTTATTACGATATCCGTTATGCGCTTTTGCTCTTCGGCGTCCGGGCTTACCCTGGAAACGAGCGTTCCAATGGCGGTCTCAAAATTCTGGGGAGCTATCTTCTCGTCCATCTTTTCAGCGGGCCCCCCGCCGCCTTTCCCGGCCTCTCCGGCGTCTCCGCCGGGGCCGGAACCTTGCTGGGCGGGGTTTATGGCCGCCTGGTCGGGCGCTTTGTCCACCTTGGCGTAAACGGCCTGGCTGAGCGCTATTTTCTCAACATTGTTCTGTTTTAAATATTCCCGCGCGTCGCCTTTAAAGGCCTGTATCTGGCAGAAGAGCATAAGCTCGTCCCGCGAGACGCCGTTCAAAAAGGCGATGGTCTGCACCTGGAACCTGGAAAAGATATTTTTGAGGGAATTGGGCAGCCTGTCCGCCGTCAGGAGCGGCAGGCCGTTAACTATCAGCTTGTCCTGGTCCAGCGTCAGCGCGAATTCATTGCCGGGCGAGGACGCGATTATGCGGCCGAGCAGTTCGTGGCCTTCGTCCAGCGCGGCCTTCACCTGGGGGTGGTCCGGCTTGTAAAGGTTTATCTGCACCAGCGCCCTGGTGAAGGCTTTAAGGAAATTCAGCCACAGGAGTTTCAGTTCTTTATCATCCGTCATACTGTATTAAAAGTTCAGGTTGAGGTAGAGGTGAAGGTAGAGTAAGAAAATACGGTTACTTTACCTATACCTATCACCTGTGCCTATGCCTTTACCTTTACCTGCTGTCATAACTTATGTATGTTGGCGCCTTTGAGGCCTTTTGTGGCGTTCCTGGCGTCAAAGACCAGTTTTGAGTTCTTTACCAGCGCGGCGTAGTCTATTGCGGAGTGGGGCGTGATGATGGCCACGCAGTCGTAGCGCTTCAGGTTCTTAAGCGCGTTCTTCGCGCTTTTATATGTTTTCCCGTCTATCTCTATGGAGGGCGCGTACGGGTCGTAAAAATCCACGCGCGCTTCGGTCTTTTTTAGCAGCACGAAGACGTCCTTGGCCGGGGATTCCCTGTGGTCGGAGATGTCCGGTTTGTAGGTCATGCCTATCATCAGTATCTTCGCCGATTTCATCGCTTTGCCGCTCCGGTTCAGAAGCTTGGAGATCCTGGCGACCGTGTGCTCCGGCATCGCGGAATTTATCGCGCCGGCCAGCTCTATGAAGCGCGGCTCGAAATTGAGGGCCTTCATCTTCCAGCCCAGGTAATGCGGGTCCAGCGGGATGCAGTGCCCGCCTATGCCGGGGCCCGGGTAGAAAGGCATATAGCCGAAGGGCTTGGACGCGGCGGCGTCTATCACTTCCCAGACGTCCAGGCCCAGCCTGTGGCACATCAGCGCCAGTTCGTTTATCATGGCTATGTTCACCGCCCGGAAAGTGTTTTCAAGCAGTTTTACCAGTTCAGCGGATTCGGTGTTGGAGACTTTTATCACCCTGTCCACCACCTGCGCGTACAGCAGGGCCGCCAGCTCGGTGCAGGCCGGGGTCAGCCCGCCCACCACCTTGGGGGTGTTCTTCACGCCGTATTTCTTGTTGCCCGGGTCCACCCGCTCGGGCGAGAAGGCCAGGTGAAAATCTTTTCCGGCCTTAAGGCCTTTCTGCTCCAGCATCGGCTTCACCAGCTCTTTCGTCGTGCCGGGATAGGTGGTGCTTTCAAGTATGATGAGCTGGCCTTTCCTCAGGGTCTTCAGCACTTCCCGCGTGGCGCTGACGATGTAGGAAACGTCCGGGTCCTTGCTTTTCCTGAGCGGCGTGGGCACGCAGATGATGACCGCGTCCTGGCCCTTAAGCTTTGAAAAATCCAGCGTGGCCTTAAGCAGGCCCGTTCCCGCCAGGGCGGCCATGTCCGCGCCCGGGATGTCCGGGATATAGGATTCGCCCGCGGCGATGTCCTTAACCTTGTCAGGGTCCACTTCAAAGCCGGTGGTCTCGAACCCGCCCCTGGCGAATTCCACCGCCAGCGGCAGGCCGACATAGCCGAGCCCGACTATGCCGACTTTAAATTTTCTTTCCTTGATGGCCTTTTTGATCTTGTCCATAATGTATGTTAATTTTAGGTTAATTTTAACCGCTTTACAATACGGGTCGCCCGGCCGTTTTTCGGTTGAGCCTGACCGCCGCCGCTATTCCCGTCAGCACCAGGTCGGAGACTATATGGTCGAATATCCCCGCGTCCTCGAATATCCTGGAAAAGCCGCCCGTGCCTATGACCAGCGTTTCCCCGTCCTTGAAACAGCCGGTTTTTATTTCCGCGACAATTCCCTTTATCGCGAAAAAATGGCCGTAATAGAGGCCGGACTGAATGCTCTCGACGGTGGTTTCCCCCACCACCACCTTCGGATGCACGATCTCCACCCGGGGGAGTTTCGCCGTTTCCCTGGCCAGCGCTTCCATGGAGATGTTCAGGCCGGGCAGAATGATGCCGCCCAGGTATTCCCTGGCGCGCGAGACGGCGCAGAACGTGGTGGCGGTTCCCAGGTCCGCCAGCACCAGGTTCTTGTCCGGAAACATGCCGGAGGCGGCTATCGCATTGGCTATCCTGTCCGCCCCGACTTCCGCCGGGTTCTTGTATTTGATATTCAGCCCGGTCTTTATGCCGGTCTGTATCAGGAACGGCTCAAGGCCGAAGTATTTTACCGCGCTCTGGTAAAGCGGGTAGATCAGGTCCGGCACCACGGAGCAGATGGCCAGCTCCCGTATTTCCTTCGGCTCTATGCCGTTCTCGCGCAGGACGCTTTTGAAGAATATCCCGAATTCGTCGGAAGTGGTATGGCCTTTTGAGGTTTTGCGGAACTTGAAGAGCAGTTTATCCTCTTTGAACACCCCGCCGAACACCTGGCTGTTGCCTACGTCAAGAGCTAATAGCATACGCTGTCTCCTTGCGGACTGAAGGGTTTAAGGGTTTAAGGGTCTTAGGGTTTTAGGGTGGGGAATTTGTGTTTTTTCCTTAACCCCTCAAACCCTTAACCCCTTAGACCCTTAGTGATTATGCGGTCAAGTTTTTCCGCCAGGGCGAGCGCGCCGCGGCAGTCGTAAAACCTCAGGCCGTCCTTGTAGATATGGAAGATATGGGCGTTCTCCGCTTCGCGTTCGCGGAGGTCGTTGTGCACCACGAAGTCGGCCGAGCCCAGGGCCCTTACGCATGCGAGCGCCTTTGCCTTTGAGGCCGAAGCCGTAAGCTTGAAGCCTATGACCAGCGGCTTGTACGGTTTCCTGTTCCGGAGCGCGTAATCCTTTATCCTGTCCAGTATCTTAAAATTCCTTTTCAGGACTATGGTCATCCGGCCGGCGTCGGAATTAATTTTGACCGCGCGGCCCGGCCGGGCTTTTTGTGCGCCCAGCTTTACTGAAACCGGAGAATAATCGCTTACCGCCGCAAGGTGGATGACGGCGTCAAAGGTCCGGCCTTTGAGCAGCGCGCGCATTTTAGAGTCCAGGTCTTTAAAGCCCGAGAACTCTATCGTTTTCACGCGCTTCGTTTGCGGCCGCAAGGCGCCTTCCGAGCGGAGGCAGACCACTTCATGTTTCCTGCGGCTTAAATATCCGGCTATGGCGCTGCCTGTTGCGCCGGTGCTCAAATTGGCAATAAAACGCACGGCGTCTATATATTCTCTTGTCCCGCCGAAAGTCACGAGTATTCGCATAAAAACAGGGTATAGGGTGAAAGAAAGGGTGTGGGGTATAGGGTGTAGGGTTCGGAATAAGGAGTTCCTTATTTCTCTACCCTATACCCTAAACCCTATACCCTACCCCCTGGCCTTTATTATTTCCTTATAGATCGCTTCCGGCTCAAGCAGCCTGCCGGCGCCTTTGTCTCCGCAGGCCTGGCAGCCGACACCCGTCCCGAGCACTTTTACGCCCCAGCCTTCCAGCGTTTTTATCGCTTTTACGGTGGCCGGGTGCGCGTACATGTTCTTGTTCATCGCCGGGGCTATCAGGTAAGGCTTGGCCGTCTGAGGCACACCGTGCTTTGATACCTGCCTGCCGGCAGGCATGGCGGCGCCTGCGCAAGCGTTGGCAAAGTCGAAGGCCAGGAAAGCGGTGGAGATATAATCGTCGCCTATGCCGGCGGCCAGTTTGTTTATGATATTGGCCGTGGCCGGGCAGATTATCGCCAGGTCCAGCCATTTAACTATCTCCACGTGTTCAAGCGCGAACTTTTCTTCGAACGTGTCCACGTATACCGGGTTGTGCGTCAGGCCTTCCAGCGTGGATTTGCCTATGAACTTAAGCGCGTTCGTCGAGCAGATGGTCTTTACCGAGAAGCCTTCCTGCACCAGTCTTGAAATGACATTGCAGGCTTTGTAGCAGGCAATGGAGCCGGTCAGCTGGAACAATATTTTATTTTTCTTCATAAATTATCTCCTTGTTACTACTCAGCCACAAAGTCACAAAGACACGAAGGAAATCAGACAACAAACCGTTTGATCCATAAACTTTCTTTGTGCCTTGGTGTCTTAGTGGCTGAGTAGTTACATCTCCTTAAAGATAGTAGGTGGTAGATAGTATGTAGTAGGTGGGTTTTTAAGGAATACCGCCTTCCCTGCCTGCTTTCTTCTCCACTCTCTCCCTACCTACCACCTACCACCTACTACCTACTACTCTAACATTATCTATCAATCTCACCTTTCCGAGTTTTACCGCGCCGAACCTCCGGCCCCAGCGTTCTTCCACGTATTCCGGGCGGAACCCGGCCGCGGAGAGTTCTTTTTTTATCCGTCCCGGCGGCAGACGGCGTTCAAGCAGCGCGTGGAACAGCGGCGCGCGCTTTCTTTCTTCGGGCTTAAGGAGCCGGTTCCTGGAGCTCATCGCCAGGCCGTCGGCTTCCCGCAAGATGGGACAGGGGATTATTTCCGTGTCCATAAAAAAAGCTTCGGCCATGCCTTTGATAAGGATATATTGCTGATAATCCTTCTCGCCGAAATAAGCCCTGTCGGCGCCGATGATGTTCAGCAGCTTCATGACCACGGTCAGGACGCCGTCGAAATGCCCCGGTCTATAGACCCCGCAGAGTTCCTTGCTTATGTCCTGCCCGGCCACCCGGTACGCGTAGCCGTCCGCGTACATTCGCCCCGGGTCCGGCAGGAAAAGAAGGTCCGTTTTTTCCGCTCTCAGCATTTTTATGTCGTCCTTAAGCGGCCGGGGATAACGTTTAAGGTCGCCCTTGTCGTTGAATTGGGCCGGGTTCACGAAAATACTGACGACGGTGGCGGCGTTCTCCTTTATTGAACGCCGGACCAGCGACAGGTGGCCTTCGTGAAGCGCGCCCATGGTGGGGACAAAACCGATGCTCCCACGTTTCAGCAGACCGCCCGCTTTGAGTTTTTTCCATTTTTCCGCGGTTTTTATTATCTTCATAAAATATAACTACTTCTACAGCCGCACTTTACGAGGTAATATTCGGTGAACCCATGTCTCTTTCACGTATCTGCGTAGTTGCAGAGCTTGCTCTGCGTAAAAGGCAAAGCAAGCTTTGCCACTACAGGAGCAAAGTGCGGCTGTAGA
>JAHJSU010000216.1 GCA_018829985.1 Elusimicrobiota bacterium
ACTACTTCTTTACCCCCAGGACCCTGTGATTCCGGGTATTTAGCCGAAAATGGCCGTTTTTAAGGCCTAAAGCGGTTTTTTGCGGTAAACAGGGTTGCCTGATGATACCTGTTTAGTTCTTAAGTGGCGCACCGCAAAATTATATTTTTATGAGCTGCCACGCTATTTCGGAAGCTTTGGCGAGGTGTTCCAGGAGTATATATTCGTCGTTAGTGCGCGGGTTCTTTGCGCCTATCCCGAAGTTTAAGGCGGCCACGCCCTTGGCGTTGAGCGAGCTCGCGTCGCTTCCGCCTTGGGAAGTTACGGGGACCGGCTGCAGTCCTGTGCCGCGCAAGGCGGCTTCGGCCATGCGGCACACCCCCGAATCCTTGTCGTGGCTGTACGGCTGAAAATCCCACGCCGAGTTGAACATCGCCTTCCCGCCGGCGGCGGACGCGGCTTTCTCAAATTCCTCCTTTATGCTGTCCAATACGGGCAGGCCCCTGGCCTTGTCGAGAGCGCGGACTTCCCCCCTGACCAGCGTGTAGATCGGGACCACGTTAGTGGCTTCCCCTCCGGTTATAATGCCGATATTGGAAGTAGTCTCCTCGTCGTGCCGGTCGGTATCGAGCGCTGCGATGGCTTTGGCGGCTATGCGGATGGCGGAGATCCCGTTCTCCGTGTCCGGGCCGGAGCGGGAGGGCTTGCCGGTCACATGTACGGCGAAAACCGCCACGCCGGGAGAGGACAAGACATAGCAGCCGGGATCAAGCGAAGAATCAAAAACGAAAGCGTATCGGATGCCCGCGGGAAGGCGCAGGTTGCGGCCGCCGGCCATGGTGGTTTCGCCCTGCGTGGTAAAAGCGATCGTAAAGGGTTTATGCGGAAGGCTAAAGATGGCCGCGCGCTCCAGGGCGTAAAGGATGGCGGCCATGCCGGCGCGGTCGTTGGCCCCCAGCGGCCATTTGCCGTCCGAAGCTATCCGGTCGGCGGTGACGACCTGTTTCGTGGAAGAGGTAAAGCCGGCCGTGTCCATATGGGCCAGCAGCGCCAACTCCCCCCCACCGCCCACGGGGCAGACTATGTTGCTTGTGTTGGACCCGGAAACAGCGTTGGCGCCGTCCCTCTGCGGCTCGAGGCCGAGGTTCTTAAGAAAAGAATAGGCGAACTGCGCCACCGCCGCCTCTTTCCCCGAACGGCCGTCAATGCGGGCCAGCTCCAGGAACAATTCAGTTATACGCCTGTGCGCCATGTTAATCTGTTGCACCATGTTAATCCCCCTTCGGCCGTTCCCTTACGTGTACTGCACCACATTAAAACTGTACAACATTTTTCCCGTTTATAAAATCCAAATAAAAAACGACAGCCAAACGGTGACTGTCGGCGGAGATTTATAAACAATATAAAGAATATAAAGCGGCGGGTCCCTTAGTGGACGAACTTTGTAACTACTTCTTTACCCCCCACGACCCGGTAAATATTGCAGTTTAGCCGGAAATGGCCATTTTCGAGGCCTAAAACGGGTCGGCGGTTAAAGCAATTGTTCGGGAGAACCAGATAAAAACTCCTCTAAAGGGATGCCAGCGGGCCCCACGATATATGTGTTCCCTATATTTAACCGGGCGGCCAGTCGGCGCAGCGTTCCGGCTGTTTTATCCGTTGAGGTGCCGACCTCTATTGCCGCCGTTTTGCCTCCTTTGCGGACTATAAAGTCTATTTCCTCGTCGCGATCGCGCCAGTAATACAGGTCCAGACCGGCTTTAAGCAAATGCGCCCCTACTGCGTTTTCGGCAAGCCGCCCGTACAATTTCGGAGAGCCGGAGAGTTCAGCCTGCCCGATGTCCCGCACGGCTGAAACCAGGGCCTGGGCCATAACTATCAGTTTGGGGCTTGACCCGCGTATGCGCAGGATTTCGGGGCTGTATTTCTGTATCGGGACTACAAGATAGGCCTTCCCCAGAAGGTTCAGATAATCGGCTATGGTGGTTACATTGCCTTTGTCGGTAAGCTGGCCGAGCATTTTTTGCAGCGAAACCATTTCAGCCGGGTGATAACACGCGAACTCAAAGAGGCGCCGGAGCAGGGCCGGTTTATTTACCGGGTGGAGCAGAAGAATATCCTTGCTGAGCACCGGCTCTATTATGGAATCCTTGACATATTCCAGGAAACGCTCCGGCTCCGAGCGGAATTCCCTGAGCTTGGGGTAACCGCCCAGCACGAGGTATTTTTGCAGGCCTGTGCCGAAGGCTTCTCTCATCTCCGCCAGGTTCCAATGAGGAAAGCGTATGAGCTCAAACCGGCCGGCAAGGCTTTCCGTGAGGCCCCGCTCTATCATAAGCGCGGAAGAGCCGGACAATATGACCCGCGGACGCCGCGCGGGCGGTTTCCGGCTGTCCTGGTCGACGCGTTTTTTTACTATCTCGCTCCAGCCGGGAATCTTTTGCAATTCGTCAAACGCCAGGATCGCGGGCTTGCCCGCACGGGCCCTGGCTGCGGCTTTGTCCCAGTGCTCCGAGATCCATTTCACAGGGGGCGCGGCAATAGCGTCGGCGGTCGCGAAAATCTTTGAACACCCCTTCTTTCCCAGGGCGTCCAGGATTTGCCGTATGGCGGTGGTTTTCCCGACCTGCCTTGGGCCGGTGAGAATCTGTAAAAGGGGGCCTGGCCTTCCAAGGCGTGAGATCAGGTCTCTTGTCTGGTTCCTCAAAAACATTTTCATATCCAAAGTATAGCATCGGCGCCGGCGCTTGTCAACAAATTAGTAGGCGCACCTACTAATTCGTAAATATGGAAAGATTGATGCGTGCGGGTGTGTCGGCGGAATGTGTGTAAAATAAAAAATGACAGCCGAAATATCGCTGTTGTCGAGGAATATAAAGAGGCGGGTCCCTTAGTGGACGGTCCGGCAAAGGGCCAGGTCTTTACTTTTGACTTCGTTTACAGGTCAAGAATCAAGACCTGACCCCAATCCCCGTCTAAAGAAATTCAAGACAAAATCCTCCACAAGACGTTACGCCTTGAGCGCGAAATGGTACAGGAATTGAACTCGCCGCGACCGCCCTAAAAGCTTACTCCATTTTTTGAACTGAGTATTTGCCGACTGGCCGATGGCGGCCAGCCGATTGCGCTCGGCTTACGGCATCTGAACTCCTGAAAAAGCCGTGTACGCCGCCGTTTTAAGGCTTTCGCCGCCGTCCCAGTCCAAAACAGTTCGCTGCAAGCGACCGGAATAACGCTATCCTGCCAGATTACCGCAGAGACTCTCCCCACTGTCTGAATCACAGATTTTGCCTAAAGTTAGGTGTATTTTTGAAAGCGAAATTTGTATACTTGAAAATATCGGCCTAATTTGCTTTTTAGGAGGTGCAAGTTAATAAAATTTAAAAATTGATTGTTGGCTGAATTTGCCAACATTTGGCTTCAACCGGGACCCTGCGTAAGAGCAGGGAAAGCTTCCAAGTGAATTGCTTGGGGCACACGCTAGACCGAGTTCGGAGCCGCCAATGTAGTCCAGCGCGAGCTGGGCGAAAGGGCGGCGGTCGTTCCAGGTTACTAGCGTGGCTTGGGATTGATTGTCCGCCCCGTTTGTTCTAGGCGGCAGACAAAAACTCCCCCTATGGTGAAGTCAAAACCATAGGGGGTTTTCTTTTTATGAAAAATATAGTAACTACTCAGGTAGATAGGCTGTAGACAGTTAGACTATTAGTAAGAATTCGATTTGACTAACAGCCTAATAGTCTACAGTCTAAACAACCTGAGTAGTTACAAAATATATTCATTATAGTGTGGGTAATAGAAAAGTTTTGTGGGGGTGCGACCCGCTACTCGATCAGATCAGTGAGGTGCTGCCAGCCAAGGATCTCTCCCTACAAAAAGGACGCGGAACTATAATACGCGTGTTTTATTAAGGAGCAAAAATGTCTAAAGTAATGATAGTCCTTCCGGCTTACAACGCCGAAAAGACCTTGCCGCAGACCCTCGCGGATATCCCGCCCGAATTCTTGGCCAACGTAATACTAGTGGACGACTGCTCTAAGGACAAAACTATTGAGGTGGCCCGCAGCTTCGGTATTGCCGCTATACCGCACCAGATCAATAAAGGTTACGGCGGCAACCAGAAAACCTGCTACCGCGAAGCCCTTAAGGCCGGGGCTGATATAGTTGTGATGCTGCACCCGGACTACCAGTACAACCCTAAAGTGATACCGCACCTAGTCGGTGTAATAGGCAACAATATCTGCGACATAATGTTGGGGAACCGCATACGTACCCGCCGCGAAACGTTGGCCGGCGGCATGCCTTTCTACAAATACCTTTCTAACCGCTTCCTGTCGCTGCTGTGCAACATGGCTACTGGCGAGAACATGGGTGAATGGCATAGCGGCATGCGCGCCTATTCCCGTAAGGTCCTTGAAACCATTCCTTGGGAGAGCAACACCGACGACTTCGCTTTCGATATGCAGTTTTTGGTGCAGGCTTCTTATTTTGGTTTCAGGATGGGGGATCTCCCGGTGGAAACCAAATATTTCGAGGAAGCCTCATCTATAAATTTCAGCCGCAGCCTTAAATACGGCATGCACACGCTGTTAATACTTACGCAGTTTCTGCTGGAGAAAAGCGGCTTGCTTAAACTGCGACTTTTTAGGAGGACCTTATAACAAATTCTAGCGGAACGCCGGCGAACGGCGATTGGCGTTCGTTTTTCTCTGGCGAGACGGTCTTTTTTACCTGCCTGTTGCTGCTCTGCTTTTTCCGGCTGGGAGAAATGCCGCTGTCCGAAATGGACGACATCACTCACGCCGCCATGGCCAAATCCATACTGCTTACCGGCAATTGGTTCACTATGCACGAGGGGCAGCTTATAAGTTTCCTTAAACCGCCGCTTTATTTCTGGATGGAGGCCTTGTCGTTCAAGCTTTTTTCTGTTTCGGATTACTGGGCACGCTTCCCCGCAGCTTTAACCGGCTTTTTTACGCTGGTGCTGGCATATAAGATTATCCGCACAGCTTGGGACAGGCAGACCGCTTTCCTGACGGTGCTGATACTTTGCCCAAGCACTTTTTTTATAAAGTATTGCCGCCGCGCCATGTTGGATATGCCGGTGGCTTTCGCACTATGCCTGGGCATATGGGCTACTGTAAAAGCGGACCACGAGGACAATCCACGCTACTTGTTGCTTTGCGGTATAAGCGCAGCCATAGGTTATTATTTCAAGGGTGTGCAAGGACTTTACATACTGGTTGTCCTCCCGGTGTACTATGTGGTCACGCGTAGACCACTGCGCCTATTTAATAAGTGGATGCTTTTGGGCGCATTTATAGGCCTGGGGCTTATAGCCGCCTGGGCACTGCCGCAGTACCACGTGAACGGCACGGATTTCCTTTATTCACAATCCGGCATAGGCCCGATTGTTAACCGAGGTATACCGGGAAAGCATAATGCTTTTTATACCCCATTCGTAAAAGCCTTTAGTGTTTTTTATTTAATGCCGTTTACACTGCTTGGTATAGCCTTGATTAAAAAGTTGGTCCCGACTGAAAACAAGCCCTCGTCGCTTAAATATCTTATGCTGACCTGGCTTCTGGTATTACTGGCCGTGTTGGGCTCAAGTAGCGCTTTTTACATACGTTACCTAATCCCGGCTTTCATTCCTATGGCGTTTTTCGCTGCACTGGCAACACAGAAACTATCAGCCTTCCTGCGCGAAGAAAGGTCTCGTCCGCCGTTAACGGCAGCTTTCGCTCTGGTGCTGCTGGCTTTCTGCGTCCTTCCTCTGCGCACGGATTCCGGCCCCACCAAATACCTTGGGCTGTACAACTGCCTTAACAATATAGCCCCGAAAGATACAAAAATTATACTTTACAAAGACAAGAGTTACAGGTTTAACCAGGGTCTGGTGTTTTACGGGGACAGGGTTTTGTGGAAGCAGCTTAATTCGCTACAGGAACTACGCTCAGTTGCGGCGGAGAATCCTTCCGCCGTGGTCATAGTGCCAGCCGCTTATTTCGGTGAAATAGACGGTGCCGGAAAGCTTAACATCAAAAAGATAGCCGAGGCACCGGGGTGGCGGTTATACT
Organism: Elusimicrobiota bacterium; assembly: GCA_018829985.1. Lineage (GTDB taxonomy): Bacteria > Elusimicrobiota > Elusimicrobia > Elusimicrobiales > UBA9959 > JAHJSU01. The sequence continues at coordinate 6,057 of JAHJSU010000216.1, forward strand.
CGGCTAAACTCAATCTTCTATAGGAAAATTGCGGCGACATATTTAAAACAGCCGAGCGGTAGGGTGCGATCTTATAGCGGCAATTGATGGGCGCGGGCGATAATTTTCCGATTTGTACGGCGAAGCCGGGAGCGGCCAGCAGGCCGCGCATAAGGAGGTGATGAGTATGATAAACACCTCTTTTCTGCTGGAGCAGAGCGAGCCCGGAGCCGGCCGCCTAAGGCGGACGGCGTGTGGGCGAGCACTGCGAACCCCTTCTCGCGGCAAGCATGGGCGTCCGCCTTAGGCGGACGACCGTGAGGCATCTCGCGGATAAACTCGGGACTCCTTCGATAAAACGGCTGAAAGCGGTATTTATAATGTTTCCTCGGGATGTTGCGCGAAGTAGAAGCTCTGCTTCGCCGCGTCTTTATTTGTCGCGGCTTCGCAGGAACTTCTCTGCTACGCTGTGTCCTTGACGGCACAGCTTCGCAGGAATTCATTGTCGCGGCTTCGCAGGAGCTTTTTTGAGAGCCATCTTTAAGATGGCTCTCAAAAAAGGGTGGCTGACGGGAGTTGAACCCGCGACCTCTCGGGCCACAGCCGAGCGCTCTAACCGCTGAGCTACAACCACCATCGGAACCTTGGAAGCGCGACTTGCTGCGTGGCGACCGGCCCACCTTTTGAGAATAAGCCGGAACACTATTTTAAAATTTTATAAGTTCAATGGCAATAGGATATAATGAATAGTAAGTAGTATACAGTATACAGCATACAGAATACAGTAGACAGCAGGCAGAATACAGTATATAGCACAAGTGGTGTTTTTTCTCTCCTGTTTCCTGTATTCTGTCTACTACCTACTGTCTATTGCAGTTCCGGGGGTTCTATGAATATACGAAAACCAGTTGTAGCCGGTAAATTTTATGAAGCCGATCCGGCCAAACTAAAAAAAACGGTAAGTTCATACTTAAAACCCGTGCCGCCGGCAAAGGAAACGATATACGGGCTGTTGGCGCCGCACGCCGGCTACAGTTTTTCCGGCCCCACCGCCGGAACGGCGTTCTCCCATCTCAAAGGCCTGGATTATGACACCATAGTCATCATCAGCACGGGGCACACGGCGCACATCAAAGGAGCGGCCCTCATGGCCGAGGGTTTTTTTGAAACCCCGCTGGCCCGCGTCCCTATAGACGCGGAGCTGGCAGCGGCGCTGCTTAAATCCTCCAGGATCTTCGAGAACCTTCCCGGCGCCCACGAGCAGGAGCATGCGATAGAAGTTGAATTGCCGTTCCTGCAGGTTTTGAAAGGGGACGCTTTTAAAATAGTCCCGGTGGCGGTCAATACGCCGGATCTTAAAATTCTGACCGAGGCCGGCAGGTTTATAGGCGCGGCCCTTAAAGGCAAAAAGGCGCTTATCTGCGTTTCCTCCGACCTGTCCCATTATCCGCCCGGCAATATTGCGGAAAAATCCGACCGGTCGCTGCTGCTGGCTTTCAGAACGGCCGTGAACAACAAAGACCTGGCGCATTTCGACCTGGCCGCGCGGCTGTTGCTGGAAAAAGCCGGCGCTTGCATGGACACTCCGGCCTGCGGGCAGGCGGCCATGACCGCTGGCGCGGCCGCGTGCCTTGAGCTTGGCGCCGACGATTTCAAGCTCCTGGAGTATACGCATTCCGGCCAGGTATCCGGCGATCTCTCGGGCGTTGTCGGCTACGCGGGCGGCCTGTTCGTAAGAAGCGGGGCTCAAGGGGGGCCCGCGCTTTCCGAAGACCTTAAAATGGAGCTTCTGAAAAATGCCAGGATAAGCATAGAGAGTCATCTTAAAAATAAAAAGCCCCTTGAATTGCCGTTGAACGGGTATATAGAGCTTAACCAGCCGGCGGCGGTGTTCGTTACGCTGACTGAAGCTGGAAGACTGCGCGGCTGCATAGGGACCATGGAGGCCCGGAGCATGCTGGCGGACGCCGTGACGCAATTCGCGGTCTCGAGCGCGTTCGGGGACCCGCGCTTTAAGCCGCTTAGCCCGGATGAACTGCCCAAAATAAAGATCGAAATATCCGTCCTGTCGCCTTTGAGGAAAGTGGAAAGCTATAAAGACATAGTGGAAAAGAAGCACGGCGTCTATGTCCAGAAAGGGCGCTCGAGCGGCACTTACCTGCCGCAGGTCTGGAAGCATTTCAGCAGCCGGGACGAATTTTTGACCTCTCTATGCCTGGAGAAGGCCGGCCTGGACCCCGGCGCCTGGAAAGAAAAATCCACCGCGCTGTTCGTTTACACGGTGGATTCGTTCGAAGAAAAATAAAACTCTTTTTACCCCGCGCTTTTTCGGGAGCCGGGCCAAAGTGCGGGGTTTACAGCCGCGACAGCAGGAAGAAAGCTACCAGTAAGAGCCCGCCTGTCAGGGCGCCTGCCACTGTGGCAGCAATCGCGAAGCCCAGGTAGGCGCCAACCCCTGCCAGTAATATCGGCGCCTTAGCTTCGCTCAGGAATTCTTTAATAGGATTCGGGGCGGGTTCCGGAGGGGCGGGCGGTGTGTCCGCGGTGACCGCCGCTAGAGCGGGGACTGCGGGACTGACGGCAGCGGGAGCGGCGGCGGCTTTGGTATCAAGGGCGAGCTCGGCCGCTTTGTTGGCGGCAATGTCGCCGGAGGTGACAACGGCGGGGCCGGATACGCCAGGCATGGCAACAACCCCTTTATAAGACCCGGCGCCGTCAAAATTGGGAATGCCGCCGCTTAACTGGTCAAAAGCATCGCCGGCAAACACATAATTGCCGGCGACGGAGAAAATAAAACCCACCAGAATTTTCACGAACAGTCTTTTATTTTGCATGCTTATATTATAAGAGTATTCTTAAGGTTTGTTAAGAGCAATAGGAACTATTGCGGAGTAGGTCTTTTGGTCCAGGGGGGTGTTGCGTTTATCGCGTTTATCGCGTTCATCGAGTTGGCTATCATCTACCAACGCTGCAACGCTATACCTACAACTCTATAACTCCGCAACGCTATAACGCTAAAACAGCGTTTCTCCGGGTTTTTCCCTCTTTTCGGTCTCCGGTTCCTTCTTCTTGCGGGATTTTACCGTTTCCGCCTCGGCCTCACCCATACCGAGGCGGAATATTTCCACTA
>JAHJSU010000217.1 GCA_018829985.1 Elusimicrobiota bacterium
AATTTTTTCTCCCCCCCCCCCCCGACTTTTGTATTATAGGGCTAGGGATTTACGTTCCGTGATTCTTTTTGGCGGTCGGAAGTTTTAAATCAGGGGCAACACGCGATAACCGGCCTTATGGCTCCCTAGTACACAGTAAAGTTAATTTTTAATAGCTCCATAATGTCTGTAGAGTTTTGCAAGAGCCTTGTTTTTTGTGAAATTCCAGCATAGCAGCTATTAAGAACTAAGCTGACAGCGTACTAGTGTGCCAGGATAAACTTGCAGATTCGCGCCGGTGAGAATCCGGACCGGGGAAAAATGAGCCGTCGCCCCGACGCTAAACCCTGCATGGCGCGTGGTAACGCGCGCTGTGAAGCATGGGGGAAGGAGTTGGCAGGCCGCAACGCAAGTAAAGGGATTGAGCTCCGAAAAATAATAATCATGGAGGCCGACAGTGTTAGGTTACGGGAAGGCAGAATGACTACGGTCGCCAAGGCAAGACCGGCGTCGCTCCGTCGGGGTCGAAGGCAATGGAATGGCTATTGAGGCGCCGTCAACCGGAAGGGACGGAAACAGACAGGATCCCCTGCCGCTTGTCTCTTCAGCGTATGCAGCCGTTCGGCGCATATCAGGCCACTTAAATGCCATAGCTTGCGAACAAGATTCCTGCATCCCAAATCGTATTTAGATTTCTTTTTGTTCCCCGTCTGTTTCTTATTTACACTTTCATTGCCCCCATCATATTTATAGCGGGAAAATCTTTTAAGCGCCGCCTCTCTTCCCGCGCCGGCCAGCGCACAGTATTCGCTTAAAATTTCCGTCTTTCCTTTTTTGGCGGATTTTAAGTATTTGGTTATCAGCTTTCGTAACAGTTCCATGTCAAACTCCCATGTCATAATATCCTCCGTTTTGATTAAGTTTACACAAAACAGAGGAGACGTCTTTGACTTCAAAAACAGGGAGTTTTCACGGACATTTCTATTTGAGACACTTTCACGGGCATTTCGTACGAACTAATGCGGGAAGTTCACTGTTTCACGCAGATAATGTATAATTTAATCACGCTACCTCTATGAAATGCATCGTAACCGGCGGAGCCGGGTTTATCGGCGGTCATATGGTTGATGCCCTCCTTGAGGCGGGGCATGAAGTCACTGTTTTGGATAACCTTTCAACCGGCAGGCTGGAGAATCTCGCCCATCACAAAGAAAAAGCCGGACTTCGCTTCGCGCAGGCTGATATTACCGAGTTGGAGGCGATACGCCCCTTATTTAACGGCATGGACTGGGTCTTTCATCTTGCCGCTTTGGCTGATATTGTGCCGTCTATTGTGGACCCGGTGGGGTATTACCGTTCCAATGTGCTGGGAACGATGCATGTGCTTGAATGCGCGAGGCTCTCCGGGGTCAGGCGGTTCATCTACGCGGCTTCCTCCTCATGCTACGGGATCGCCGGCATATATCCCACCCCCGAATCCGGGCCTGCCGCGCCGGAATATCCATATGCGCTGACAAAACACCTGGGAGAGCAGACCGCCCTGCACTGGAACCGGGTATATAAACTACCGCTTATCTCCCTGAGGCTTTTCAATGTGTACGGACCGCGCTCGCGCACGAGCGGCGCCTATGGAGCCGTCTTTGGAGTATTTTTGGCCCAGAAGCTGGCGGGCAAGCCGTTCACTGTCGTAGGCGACGGGACCCAGACGCGCGATTTTGTATTTGTTACCGATGTGGCGCGGGCGTTTTTGGCGGCAGCCGGATCTTCCGTGAACGGGGAAATCTTCAATGTCGGCTCCGGCAAGCCGCAAAGCGTCAACCGGCTGGTGGAACTGCTTGGCGGCCCGGTGACCCATCTGCCCAAGCGCCCGGGGGAGCCGGATATAACCCATGCGGAGGTATCGCGCATACGCGCCGCGCTTGGATGGGAAGCGCAGGTTTCTTTTGAACAAGGCGTGCGGGTGATGCTGGACAATATCGATTACTGGCGCTCCGCCGCGGTCTGGTCGCCGGAGGGTATCGCCGGGGCCACACGCGACTGGTTCCGTTATCTGGGAGGGTCAAAATGAAATCCGGTTCAGGCGGACACGGCAAAATCCAGTCGATAGAAAAAGTGGCGCGCATACTGGAGCGGCTTAAAGGAACCGGCAAGATCGTGGTGCATTGCCACGGCGTATACGATTTAATACACCCCGGCCATATCAGGCATTTGGAGGCCGCCCGCCGCCAGGGAGACCTGCTTGTGGTTACCGTCACGCCGGACAGATATGTGAATAAAGGCCCGGGCCGTCCGGTGTTCAACGAGTATTTGCGCGCCGAATCCATCGCGGCTTTGGCGTGCGTGGATTATGTCGCGATCAATTGCTGGCCGACGGCAGTGGAAGCCATCAACCTGCTTAAGCCCGGCGTTTATGTCAAAGGCTCCGACTATGCCGCGCCGGAACAGGATCTCACCGGCGGTATCGTACATGAGCGTAAGACCGTGGAACAATACGGCGGGCGCGTTCATTTCACGGATGAACTCACTTTCAGCTCGACCGAACTGCTCAATAATTTTTTCAGCGTTTTCCCCGCCCAGACAAAGGCTTTTCTCGCTGAATTTAAATCTGCCCACAGCGCGGACAGCATTATAAACGCAATGCGCAGTCTTGCCTCAATGAAGACATTGATCATCGGGGATACCATTATTGATGAGTACCATTACTGCAAGGGTCTCGGCAAATCTTCCAAAGAAAACTTTATCTGCACCAAATTCATCAGCGAAGAACGCTTTGCCGGAGGAGTCCTTGCCTGCGCTAATCATAGCGCGGGATTCGTCAAAGAGGTGCGGATGGTCACCTGCCTCGGCGCGCAGGACGATAAGCGTGACTATATTCTTGCCCATCTTAAGCCGAATATTGAACCGACGCTTTTCACCCGCCCCGACGCCTGCACGGTCACCAAACGCCGCTTTGTCGACCCCGCTTTCCTGAACAAGCTCTTTGAAGTGCAGTTTTTCAACGATTACCCGCTGCCGCCGGAACTGAGCGCCGAGGTGCGGGATTTCCTTGAGGGCGCCGTCCCCGCCTATGACATGGTCCTTGTTTCCGACTTCGGTCATGGATTCATAGATGACGGAATTATCGAAGTGCTTTGCCGCAAAGCGCGCTTTCTGGCGGTAAACACCCAGATAAACTCCGCTAATACCGGCTACAACCTGATCACGAAATACCCCCGGGCGGATTATATATGCATTGATGAGCCGGAAATGCGCTATGCCGCGCGCGACAAATACGGGGATATACGAACCGCCATAGAAAAAATTGCGCGTTCGATGCACTGCGGCAAGATTGCCGTCACCCGTGGACATCTGGGCGCGATAGCTTACGACCGCGCTACCGGTTTTTTTGAAATCCCAGTCTTTTCCGATAAAATTGTCGACCGCGTCGGCGCCGGCGACGCGTTTCTCTCCGTAACCGCGCCTATGGCGGCCGGAGGCCTCCCGATGGACGTCATCGGCCTGATCGGGAACATTGCGGGAGCTTTCAATGTAAGTGTCGTCTGCAACCGGTCATCAATTGAGCCGGCGCCGCTCTATAAATCGGTGATTGCAATGTTAAAGTGAGGTTATACCATGCTACCCGCACTTGATATTTATGCCGCCGCCCTGCAGTCGCTGCTCAGCGCTTGCGCCGCGACCGATGACGGCGCCAGGCCCTTTATTTTTGCGGACGCTATTTCCGCAGTGACAGGCCGCATCGCCGCGCTGCGGGGAACTTCAAATAAGGTCATCGCGATCGGCAACGGCGGTTCGGCGGCGGTGGCTAACCACTTTGTCCTTGATCTTTGGAACAACTCCGGCGTCAGGGCGGTGTCTTTCGCCGACGCCTCACTGTTAACCTGCATGAGCAACGATTACGGCTATGCGGAGGTATTCCGCAAACCAATCGGAATGTTCGCCGATACGGGGGATGTTCTTGTGGCCGTTTCAAGCTCTGGCCGGTCGCAGAATATCATCCATGCCGTGGACGAAGCCAGGGCGCGGGGGCTATGGTGCGTGACGATGTCGGGATTTAAGCCCGATAACCCGTTGAGCCGCAACGGACATGTGAACTTTTTCATAAACAGCGGCTCTTACGGCATGGTTGAACTGGCCCATGCGGTTTTGTGCCATTATCTTTCCGACATTCTCGCGGAAAAATAACCCTTTACCCGCAGACAGCCTTGGAATTTCTTGGTCTTATAGTTATTCGCGGCATTCGCTATCGTTCGTCTTATTCGCAATTATGGACAAATACCGCATTGATTCGCATAAGCTCATCTATCACCCCGAAAGAGTCAGCGCCTGGCTCTCCGGCCGCAACATCTACCCGCTCTACGGCGAGATCTCCCCTTGCGGCGCGTGCAACCACCGGTGCGTTTATTGCGCGCTTGACTTCATGGAATACAAACCCAGGCTGCTTGACGCCGGCATCCTCATCAAACGCCTGCGCGAGATGGGCAGGCTGGGCTTAAAGAGCGTAATGTACGCCGGGGAAGGCGAACCGTTCCTGCATCCCGGAATGGCCCGCATTGCCAACAGCACAAAATCCGCGGGTATAGATGCCGCATTCACCACCAACGCCGTATTGTTTAAGCCAGCCGTAGCCAGGAAATGCCTCGGCAGCATTGAATGGCTAAAGGTAAGCATTAACGCCGGAACGCCCGGAACATACGCGGCCATTCACCGGTGCAGGCCCCGGGATTTTGAGACCGTATTCGCGAACATGGCGTACGCCGACGAACTCAGGCGGCGCAAAGGCTACGGCGTTACGCTCGGTATGCAGATAGTGCTCCTTCCCGAAAACGCGGGCGAGGTTGAGGCTTTGGCCGTGCGCGCCAAAAAGATCGGCATGGATTACCTTATCGTCAAACCATACTCCCAGCACCCGCAAAGCAAAACGACCAGATACCGCAAGATCCGTTACGGCGCGTACGAGGATCTGGCCCGGCGCCTCCAGCGCCATGCGTCGGAAACTTTTAGTGTCGTGTTCCGCCTGAAAACCATGCAAAAATGGGACGTCGCCGCCAAGCGCTACGGCAAGTGCTGCGCCCTGCCTTTCTGGACCTATATCGACGCGGGAGGAAATGTCTGGGGCTGCAGCATGTTTTTGGGCAAAGAAGAGTTTCTGTACGGCAATATTAAAACTTCCACTTTCAAAAAAATATGGGAAGGCTCAAAGCGCCGGCGTTCCCTTAAAATGGCCGCCCGGGACCTGGACATCTCCTCCTGCCGCATAAATTGCCGCATGGACGAGGCAAACGCCTATCTTTGGGAGCTGCGCAATCCGCCCGATCATGTAAATTTTATTTAGTGGGGAAAACATGAAAAAATGCCTGCTGGTTTTATGGGTTTGTGCGCTAGCCTGGTTTTTTGTCTTTGTCGGGATCGATTGGGGAGT